>DATGIG010000078.1:0-3589 GCA_035295825.1 Chthonomonadaceae bacterium
CCACTACGACGTGCAGCCCGCCGAGCCGCTGGAGTTGTGGGAGAGCGACCCCTGGACGCTCACCTACCGCGACGGCAAAGCCTTTGCACGGGGGGCCGGAGATGACAAGGGGCATATCAGCTCCCGGCTGCTGGCCCTGGACGCGGTCCGCGAAGCCAACGGCGGCAAACTTCCCTTCCATGTGAAGTTCTTTGCGGAGGGCGAGGAGGAGAGCGGGAGCCCCCACCTGGGCGCGTTTGTGGAGAAGCACCAGGATCGACTCCGCGCGGACTACTGCATCTGGGAGGAGGGCGGCGTGGACGAGCAGGGCGCGCCCTACCTCTACTGCGGCATGCGGGGCATCGCCTATTTTGAACTGCACGCCAAAACCATCGCTTACGACGCCCACTCCGGCGGCGGCGGTTCGCTCTTCCCGAACGCGGCCTGGCGGCTGGTGTGGGCGCTGGCATCGCTGAAAGATAAGAACGAGCGTATCCTGCTTCCCGGTCACTACGACACGGCCCGGTTGGCAAGCGTGCGCGACCTGCAACTGCTGGACTCCCTACCGGAAACCGAGACCTACCTGCGCAGGGAGTTCGAGCTGGACCGCACGGGCGTACTCGGCGGCGCGCAGACGACCGGGCTGGAGTTCAAGCGCCGCGCCGTCTTCGAGCCGACGCTGACCGTCTGCGGGCTGGACAGCGGCTGGCAGGGCGCCGGTCCGAAGACCGTGCTGCCCTCGAAAGCGATGGCGAAGATAGATTTCCGCCTGGTCCCGGATCAGGACCCGGAGGCTGTGCACAAAGCCCTGCGGGCGCACCTGGACGCGCAGGGCTTCTCCGACATCGAGATCCGCTACCTGGGCGGGCAGCGCCCCGCCCGCGTGGACCCGGACCACCCCCTGGTGCGCCTCGCCGCCGAGACCGCGCAGGAGGTCTACGGCAAACCGGCCTCCATCACCCCCATCGTCGGCGGTTCCGGCCCGATGTGGTGGTTCGCCGGCCTGCTGGGGCTGCCCGTCACCAGTCCGGGCATCGAGTACCCCGGCCTCCGCGCCCACGCACCCAACGAGAACATCCGCCTGGACGACTTCACGACCGGCACGCGCCATATGGCCCGCCTGCTGGCCCGTATCCATGAGGCCATCTGAAAGGGATAGCGTCATGCGTCTCTCAGCCGTTCCCAGCCTCCTCCTTCTGCTTCCGGTGGGGCTCTGCCTCTCCTGTCACTCGGGTAAGACTCTCGCGGAAGAGATCGAACTCACCCGACAGGCAGGCATACCTACCACACCGCAAGAGCTCCAGGCCCCACTCCCGCCGGAGGATCAGAACGCTGCCCCGCTCTATGTGCAGCTTACCGCCCTACTGAAAAGCGCTCCTCTGACCGGCGAAGACAAGCTGGCGGACGGTGGCATTAGGAGCCGAGTGACCACAGCAGCGGAGGCAGCCCAACTAAGGCATGCCTTCGCGCACCGCTCCGATGTGGGCGACCTGATCCACAAGGCCGTGGTGCGCCCACACTGTGTCTTTCAGAGGGATTGGGCTCAAGGCTCGTATGTTCTGCTTCCGGAATACTCCCCCATGCGGATGGCAGCGCGCTGGCTCCGTGCAGAGAGCGCTCTGGAACTCTATGATGGCAAACCCCAGGAGGCGATTAAGACCCAGGCGCTCGGTTTTCATATCGCTCGGCATTTCGCCGAGGACCCAACGGACATGGGGCATAGTGCCGCCGAAGCCGCCGATGCGATTACGCTGGCCGGGATGCAGCATATTCTCTATGTTGCAGGAGACAGACAGGAAGTCGCGCAAGCCGTTCAGCAGGCGATTGAACAGGAGTGGCATCCGCCTAGCCTCGCTTTTGGCCTGCGTCACGAGGTCGTTTCTCAATTGATCGAGTTGAAACGAATCCGCAAAGGAGGGCCGAACGCATACGACCAGGGTCGCCTAGCTATCCAAAATATCGCTGCGACGGGCCTGATACCTTCCCCTCCGTCGCAATCAGCAGCCGACCGCCAGCCCTTGAAGCTGCCGATGGATGAGCAGATCACTGTGCCTCCGGCCCTGTCGGCTGACGACCGCCAGCACTGGGACCACCTCATGGATGAGAACGGGATCGTGATGATGCAAAGGATGCGTAAGGTGTTTGCCGCCGCCGACCTCCCGATGCCCCAGGCAGACGCCGTAATGAAGGAAGTGGATGCCGATATCAAGGCCCATCGGCAGGATACCCGCTATTTCATGGCCTCGACGATGTTCCCTGACTTTGAACACATGATCGAAAGACGCACAAGCGCTCAGGCGCAGGCGGATATTGTGCGCACCGGCGCAACCCTCCTCGCCTGGAGAGCGCAGCACGGCGCATTCCCGGATAAACTGAGCGACGCCCTCACAACCGTTCCTAACGACCCGTTCGACGGCCAGCCGCTCCACTACAAACATGAAGGCGACGGTTGCGTGGTCTATAGCGTCGGCCAGAAGGGCACTTTCGACGGCGGCACACCGGACAAAGCGCCGGATAGAATGGAGAGGCTCTTCCGCTATCCTGCGCCTGCTTATCTGAAATAATCCTTACGCTACGATAATCGCCCTATGGAAAGGATAACACCATGCGTCTCTCTGTAGCCCTCAGTCTGCTCCTTCTCCTTCCGATAAGCCTCTGCCTCTCCTGCCGCTCAGGCAAGACGGTTGCGGAAGAGCTTGAACTCACCAAGCAGGCGGGCTTGCCTACCACCCCCAAAGAGTTGCAACCTCCGCTGCCGCCCGCTGACCGCAATGCCGCCATCATCTATCGCCAGTTGACCGAACTGATGCAAGAACACCCCTTGAGCGAGGAGGATAAAATCGCCGGAGCAGGCGTCAGTCGCAAGGAGCTTCCATCGGATCAGATCGCCGCACTGCGCCGGGCGTATTCGCGCCGGGGCGACGTCGGCAACCTGATCTATCAGGCGGTATCGCGCGAGGCTTGTGTGTTCAAGCGCCCCTGGGAGACGGGGCCGGATGTGAAGCTGCCGGAATATGCCAATATGCGCCTCGCTGCCCGATGGCTGTCGGGCGAGAGCGCCGTGCTGCTCCACGATGGCAAGACGCAACAGGCCATCGAGACGCAGGCGCTCGGCTTTCGTATTGCACGCCATGCCTCCAACGACCCGATTCTGATCGCCCAGCTTGTCGCCATCGCCATAGATGCCATCAGCCTTGCGGGCATGGAGCGTATCCTGTACACGGCGGGTGACCGGCCCGAAATCGCCCAGGCCGTCCAGCAGGCCATCGAAAAAGAGTGGAAACCCGTTAGTATGGCCTATGGCATGCACGGGGAGATCATCATGGACGAGGTCATCATTGGGAGGCTGCGCAAGTCGGGTCCTGCCGAGCTGGCGAAGCTGATACAGAGCAATGACCAGGGCGGCTCAACCCAGTCCGCTCCCCAGATCCCGGACATGTCGCAGGAGAACTGGGAACGCTTTCTAAATGACAATGGCGTTGTGCTTTTCGAGACCTGGCGTGCTGCCATTGCGGATGCGGACAAACCCTATCCGGAGGCCGCAAAGACGATGCACGCCTTAGAGAGCGACCTGGATAGCCATGAGAAAGAGAAAGATATGCGCTACCTC
>DATGIG010000079.1:0-10182 GCA_035295825.1 Chthonomonadaceae bacterium
TGATCTTCGATGAGCCGACCGCCGTACTGGCCGGGGACGAGGTCGCCGAACTGTTCACGGTGCTGCGCCACCTTCGGGAGAGCGGCCGCACGATCATCCTGATCGCGCACAAACTGGCCGAGATCCTGGCCGTAGCAGATCGCGTCACGGTCCTCCGGCTTGGGGAACGGGTCGCCTCCTGCACCGTCGCGGCGACCAACGCCGATCAACTTGCCGCCTGGATGATGGGTTCCACACTCGAATCGCTCCCTGCCGAGACGGAAGAAGGCGCCGGGACGCAGCTGCCCCAGGACGCCGCACAGAGCCCACCTATCGGGGCGTCTCATCACTTTGTCGCCGATGCGATCCATGTTGCGGGGGATCGTGGCGAACACACGATACGTGGCGTCTCCCTCTCGGTGCGCGGAGGCGAGATCTTCGGCATCGGCGGGGTGGATGGCAATGGACAGACCGCGTTGGCGGAGGCGCTGGTGGGGTTACGCGTGGTGACATCGGGCGAACGGACGTGGAATGGTGGGCCTTTCCACCCCGGCAGCTTCCCCGCCACGGCCTATATCCCGCAGGATCGTCGGCAGGCTGGGCTAGCCGTCACCATGACGGTCGGCGATAACCTGCTGTTCGATGCCGTCCGCTCCCCCGATTTTCGACGCGGCCCGCTCCTGAAAGCCAGGCCGTTACGTCAACTGGCCTCGAACCTCATTCGCATGTTCGATATACGCACGCCCGGTCTGGACTACGCGGTTTCGGCCCTCTCCGGTGGCAATCAGCAGAAGATCGTAGTAGCCCGCGCCCTCCATGCGAACCCCGAATGGATCGTGGCGATGAACCCCACACGGGGACTGGATATCCATGCGACGCGCTTCGTCCACACCCAACTCCGCCAGGCGAGAGCGCGCGGAGCCGCCATCGTCGTGTTCTCCACGGACCTGGACGAACTCTTCGCGCTCTCGGATCGTGCGGCGATCCTCTCCGGCGGCGTCTTGACGGAGGTCGCCTCCGGCAGCCACAAAACGACGCAAATCGGTCTTCTGCTCGGTGGAATGGAGCAGAAGCCGTGAACGAATCCCATCCGATGCCCTCGCAGGTTCCCCCCCTCACGCCCACCCAGGGAGACGATCTTTCGCGACAGCCATCGCTCTGGAAACGCGCTCTTCTGGTAGCACTGAGAGGATTTCTCTCCTTCGTCGGCCTGGCGCTCCTGCTGCTCCTCACCTTTGTTGTGCTGCGTATTCCTCCCTTGAAAGCCATGCAGACGCTGTGGGAGGGCGCATTCGGCAGTGCGGAGGAGGGCCACTGGTACGCCCTCTCAGCAACTCTGGTGCAAACCACGCCTCTCCTGCTGACCAGCCTGAGCATCGTAATCGCCTGGCGCGCGGGCCTGTTCAGCATCGGCGCGCAGGGGCAGCTCCTGATCGGCGCGCTGGCGGCAACCGCACTGGCCCGCATCGGTGAGCACTGGCCGGCGGTGTGCCTGCAGGCCGGTATGCTGGCCGTCGGGGTGACGGGTGGGGCGATCTGGGGCTGGATCGCGGGGTGGCTCCGCACCCGGCGTAACGTGCAGGAAGTCATCAGCACCATCATGCTGAACTACATCGCGCAGTACCTTGTCTCCTGGCTGATCCTCGGCATCCTGCGGGAGAAGGGCGGCCACCTGAGCGAATCGGAGACGCTGCCCGGCCCGGTCCTCTTTGCCCGTCTCATCCCGATGGCGTGGTCGGATGGGATCCAGACCAGCCTGCACACCGGCGTACTGTTCGCCCTGATCGCCGTTCCGGTGATTGCGGTCCTGCTGTTTCGTACCCCCTGGGGATTTGAGTTACGGGTGTTGGGGCAGAATGCAGAGGCGGCGCGGGTGGCGCGCTACCCCAGCAATGGCCTGCGGCTCCAGGCCATGACGCTCTCAGGAGCGCTCTGCGGCCTCGCCGGGGTCATCGAACTGTTGGGCAGCAGCACCGGCAGCCTCCCCGCCTCGGGATTCGCCTATGGCGTCGGTTTTACGGCGATCCCCGTCGCCCTGCTGGGAGGGTTACACCCCATCGGCATCCTCTTCTCCTCGCTCTTCTTCGGTGCGCTGACGCAGGGCAGCCGCAACCTGGAGCAGAATGCCGGGGTCTCATCCGTATTAATCTATATCATCCAGGCCGTAGCTGTCCTTACCGTCGTCGGGGTACGCGCCTGGCAGGCGCGACACACGACAGGAGAGACCGAATGAGCGTCATCGGCGGGGCCGTGTTGGGAACGGTCACTATGGCGACGCCTCTGCTGCTGGCGGCCCTCGGCGAGAACGTCGTCCAGAAGTCCGGCGTAGTCAACGTCGGGCTGGAGGGGATGATGCTGACAGGGGCTCTGATGGCGATCATCGGAACCCAGTGGACGAACAACCCGTATCTCGGTGTGGTGGTTGCCGCCGTTGCCGGAGCCATCATCGCCCTGCTCTTCGGGCTGTTCGCAGTGCGCCTGGGCGCAAATCAGGTCGTGGTAGGGGTCGTCGTCAACCTGATGGCATTAGGACTAACGGGCACGCTCAGCCGTGCGCTCTATGGCAAACAGCAGTCGTTCCTGACGGCGACGCCCCTACCGCATCTTCTGTGGAACCAGACACTGCTTACGCTCCTGGCGCTGGTAGCGACGCCGATGCTCTGGTGGTGGCTCAATCGAACGCGCGGCGGCCTGGAGCTACGAGCCTGCGGGGAGCAGCCGATAGCAGCCGAAGCGTCCGGTGTTCCTGTGCTCAGGGTCCGGCTGATGGCGGTACTCTTCGGCGGCATGATGGCGGGAATCGCGGGGGCCTGTCTTTCTGTCGGCGATGTGCCGACCTTTAATGAGGGGATGTCCGCAGGCCGTGGGTTTATCGCCCTCGCCATCGTCACCTCGGGGCGCTGGAACCCGTGGGGCTGCCTATGCGCCGCGCTGATATTCGGCTGCATGGACCAACTGGGGGTGCAGGGTCAGGCGCTCGGAGTCAACCTCCCGCACGACCTGCTGCTGGCGCTGCCCTATGTGGTGACCCTGCTGATCCTGCTGTCCAGTTCGCGCTTCAGTCAGGCACCAGCCTCACTGGGCCGCCCCTATCGGAGGGCATGAGCGGAAGATGGTGCAAAAGTTCATGAGGAGCAAGGCTGTATGATAACGATGACGCGGCGCGTCGGCTTCTCCGCCGCCCATTCCGACTGGCTACCCGACCGGACCGCTGCGGAGAACAGAGCGCTGTTTGGCTCCCATGCCCAACCGGAACCCTATGGCCACAACTATGTGCTGGATGTGAGCGTCCGTGGGGAGATCGATCCCAAAACGGGCATTGTGCTCAATATCAAAGAGATAGATCGTATTGTAAAGCAGAGTGTGGTACAAGTGCTGGATCGGAAGTATATCAATAAGCAAGTGGCCGCCTTCCACGACCGCCCCGTGACGCCGGAGGCTCTGCTTCGCTTTATTGCCGACGCGCTACGCCCACATCTGCCGCCCGAAGTCACGCTGGCAGGATTGCATCTGGAGACGACCGCCCTGTCCGCCGCAGAATGGCATGACGATAAGGATCCGAACATGAAGACGCCCTTGATGATGCAGATGACGCGCATCTATGAATTTGCCGCATCCCATCGCCTGCACAGCCAATACCTGACGGCGGAAGAGAATGAGGAGCTCTTCGGCAAGTGCAACTACCCTCACGGACATGGGCATAACTATGTGCTTGAGATCACTGTCGCCGGCCCGATAGACCCGTGCTCCGGGCGGGTAATGGACGAGACGGCCCTGGATACCATTGTGAACCGCGAGGTGGTGGATCGTTACGATCATCGCCATCTCAATCTGGACATACCGGAATTCAAAGAGCTGATCCCCTCCTCAGAAAACGTCACGAAAGTCATCTGGGAGCGACTGTGCGGTCATATTCCCGCACCGGCCCGCCTCTACCGCGTCTTACTGCGAGAGACGGCGCGCAACTTCTTTGAGTACCTGGGAGAGGAAAATCCGCATTGACGCATACACCATTGGATGATTTATACTACAACATTTTACGCGAACTGGGCGAAGATCCCGAACGCGAAGGACTGGCAAAGACCCCCGGACGCGCCGCCGAAGCCATGCGTTTCGCCACGCAGGGCTACCAGCAGAAACTGGAGGAGATCGTCAATGGCGCTATCTTTCACGAAGATTCGGATGACATGATCATCGTGCGCGATATCGAGTTCTTTTCGCTCTGCGAGCACCATCTCATTCCCTTTTTCGGCTATGCCAACATCGCGTACATTCCGGACGGCAAAATCATCGGCCTCTCCAAGCTGGCCCGCATCACGGATATGTTCGCACGTCGTTTACAAGTTCAGGAGCGCATGACGGTCGAGATCGCCAATGCGATCCAGAGCGTGCTCAAGCCAAAAGGCGTTGCGGTCGTCATCGAAGCCAAGCATCTGTGCATGATGGCGCGCGGGGTGGAGAAGCAGAGCAGCAATATGGTCACCAGCCATGTGTTGGGCGTTTTTCGCTCGGATCGGGCCACCCGCGCCGAATTCATGAACCTCATCAGCAAGCACCGCAGCGATTGATCTGACGGGTCGTTTACGGCCTGGTAACTCATTTCAACCCTTGCGTGGGCGCTTTGCAGCGGAGGGGGAGTTCAAGGGACGGAGTTCATAATAACCGGCAGGCACGGTCACCTCCGTCACATTTTTGCCGATAGATTGTCCGGTCCAGGCGTCCGTGACATCGTAACTTCCCGGCAGGGAGACCTTCGTCACGTTCCCCTCCGGAACATGAACGGCAAATGAGCGCGCGTCGGCATCGAGGATGACGCCCTCGTCGGTATAGAGGTGGCACCCTGCGGCGCGGCAGATATTGCGCCATAGATGCGCAGGCATGGGAGCGGAGCCGAAGACCACGCTGCTCCACGTCTTGGCACGCAGCACGGAGAAGACGGTCTTGTTCGCTGTATTCGCACCCAGCCGTACCGCAGCCTTTTCTGTGATGGTGATGGTAGGCGCTAAAGCCGTCTCCACACCCACGGTCTGTCCCATATGGTAACCCCATGTTATCGGGTCGTTCGATTCGGCGATGCGAACGCGCAAACTCGTCTCATCGCGCTCGAGCCGAAGTTTCTGCCCACAGCAGCGCTGGCCCAGTTCCGCACTGATGCCGCCCTCGCCGATCGCTCCCCCGGCCCAGAGCCAGACGGCGGTCTGCTCGCTACGCTTCACGCGTGCATCCACCTTGCGCCGCTCCGCCTCCGACAGATAGAAGGTGTTGGGAAAGAGGGTCACCTTGTGGTCGGGAAACCGGGAATGGAAGAGATCCGGTAACATATAGAGGTCGAAGGGAACGCCTGTGCGCTGGAGCTCCTCCAACTGCCGCACCAGCAGGGAGGCCATTAACTGGGGCTCGGTCGTATAGACTCCTGCAGCGGGATCGAGCACAACGGCAACCTGCGAGATACGCTTATTGGCGCTGGCCGGCGCACGCAGTTCCCGTTCGCCAGCCTGACGCAGCATGCCCAATACAGAAGGCGTGGTATCGGCAGGCAGGATGCATCCCGCCCGGTAGGTATGCGCCACGGATGCCGTCTGCTGCGCATTCTTGGGCGCGGAATGGGGTAAGAAGAGAAACTTCCCTCGAAGCTCCAGACTACCCGTAAGCGTAGCCGGGAGCAGCTTCTCTGAAGCTCCCGGAGCCGCGATAAAGTCCACATCGCTCGAATCCAGAACCGGTTCGGGAAGGAGATGCCCGCCCTCCGGGAATACGCCTTCCTTGCCAATCCCTGCATAAGTCAGCCCTACCAGCGTGCGCCCCTCCGTCGCCTTTTTCACCACACGGCACAGGTGGAGGGCGCTCACATTCTGCGCCTCCGCCAGACAGCCATAGTAGTCCAGCAGCCGTTGCGAACGGTGGGGGCTGCGCAAGACCCCAACCTCGGCGGATCGGCGCTCTCGCACACCGGGGCAGGAGATCTTGTCGAAGTCAATTCGCGTATCGAACCAGGCACGCCGTAGCAATCCCGCGTTGCGGCGATACTTCTCCACGGTGCTGGCCCGAAACTGCTCCGTCATACAGGGGCCGACATCGGGCAGCCGCTCCGGATGGGGATAAGTCCAGTCGCCCTCCGGCCCAGCGATAAGGTGATACCCCAGACAGCGATCCGACCAACTCTGCCCGCTAACATACCGCACCAGGCGTGCGAGCGCCTCACCCGTCTCGTTGCGCCAACGCCGAGACGCCCAAGACACGGCCATCACTTCCTGCTCTCCCGGCAGACAGTAGGAGACGCAATCCGACGGATGGGCTTCCAGCCACCAGGCCGGCGCATCCATACGGACCTGCAACAGGAAATGCGCACTGCCGGCCTGTGCCAGAAGCTGCAGTATCCTGTCTTCCAGGGCGTGGTGGTCATGTTTTCCCGGCTCCTGCCAGCCTAGCGAAACATCATTCAGCCAGAACAGTTCGATCCCGGAGCGTGCACAGGCTTGCATGGCTGCGGAGGGTGTATCTGCCCCAATCTCCACTCCGAGCGGGAGAACCGGCTTATCGCCGACAAAGAGCCGGAGCGCACCGTTGTGCCGCTTGAACTCGGCAGGGCGTGCCGAACCCGCGCCACCGGACTTCCGCGCACCTCCCGGATCGGATCGTGAAATGGTCATAACCTACTCTCTCTCCTGGTTCGAGTCTCACCCATTCTCCGCGCCGCTTATGCGAAGTCCGCACTTCGGCTTGCGTCGGAAGGTTGTATCTGCTATACTGAAGCCGGACGACGTCGCTCCCTCTGGGGGAAACTGCCTTGAACGACGACACATTCCGGTCTCACATTGTACTCGAACTACGCATTGAATGCACTGGAAGGGGAAGAAATCTTATGCGTTCAGGCTGGATCGGAGCGCTGATCTGCGTCTTGATGCTCATCTGCGGTCTCAGTCTTCCCCTCAGATCGTGCCGGGCAGATACCGACGCAGCGGACGGGATGACCCAGGCGGTCTCCGGGGTGGCTGAAACGGCGCGCAAGATCCAGGATAAGACGCGATACGGTTACGATGACAACATCAGTCTGCTCGGCGCTTACTTGAAGGCGGATACCACCATCACCCTTACCAGGCAGTTCAAGAAGGGCGAAAAGTATGCGCTACTGGGAAGCGGCGATGGGGATGCACAGGAAGTAGATATCTACGTCAACAATGCCGCAAACGAACGGGTTGCTGAAGATGCTGGGGGCGACGCACAGGCTATCATCGAGTTTGAACCGGCCCGAACCGGCAAATTCTCCGTCGTCCTCAAGCTGCACAGATCCAAGGCAAAGGCCAGCTTCTGCACACTGGCGATCCTCCGCAAAGGCGGCTGGAATGTGCCCGACTCGAATTTTGTGGATGCGATGGCGAAGTGCATCGCTATCTGCTCGCGCCTGGGGAGAGATAGGAAGGACCTGCACTACACCGATCAGGCGAACCAGTGGTCGCTCTTCGGTGGCGTTCTGGAGAGCCAACAGGATGCCACGCTTCCCAATATCACCCTGGGCAGCGGCAAGCGGATCGTGGTTGCAGCAGGCGACGGCAATGCCCAGGAGGTCGGTCTGTTTCTGCTCAGCAACCGGGGCGACGTTGTAGAGAAAGACAGCGGATCGGACGCCACCTCGATCTTCGAGTACAAGACCAATGGCAGCAACGCCTATGGCATCCGGGTAAAGAACGCGAAGTCGAAAGGCCCCTCCATGATCCTGGCTGCCATCCTGGCGGAATAGCGCATCAAAACGGTGGTGCGACGGGTGTGCCGTTATGCCGCACTTCAAAATGCAGATGCGGCCCGGTCGCCAGGCCGGTCGCCCCGACCTTTGCGATCACCTGCCCCTGCCCTACCACCTGGCCCTCCCCCACCAGCAGCGACGAGCAGTGCCCATAGAGCGTTGTGACGCCGCCGCCATGATCCAGAATGATACAGTTGCCATACCCACGTGTATAGGTCGCCATCAGGACCGTGCCTGCCGCCGCCGCATGGATCGGTGCGCCATAGCCGGCCCCGAAGTCTACTCCGGTATGCATTCTGCGCCGATGCAGAATGGGATGAAACCGCTCGCCGAAGCCGGAGGTGACCGGCCCGGAGCAGGGGCGCTGAAATCCGCCATGAAAGACCGGCGGAGCGGCGACCGCTGCGGAAGAGCGATGCCCGGAATTCGCTGCCGCCCGCCTCTGCGCCTCCTGCCGTCTGCGCAGCAATTCGGAGAGTTCACGGATCCGGCTTGTCATCGCATTGGCTTCGTCCTCCAGGTCGTCCAATTCGTCTTCCGCTTGTGCCCGGACCTGCTGCACGCCATGCAGGAGTACTTGCTTCTTCTGGAGGTCGGCGGCATACTGCTGCTTCTGCGTTTCGTAAGTGACTGCGAGAGCCTGCTGCTCCTGCTGCTGTTTTTCCAGGGCCAATTTATCCGCTTTGATCTGCCCCAGGTCGTCCCGGATCTGAGCCATGAGGTCCTGGTCGCTCTGAACGATCTCTCGCACATAGTAGCCCCGCGATAGCAACTCATGGACTGAGCGCGAGCGCAACAGCACCTGAAAATAGTGGGTATCGCCGTGCTCATAGTTGTCGTTCAGCCGATGCGCCAGTACTTGCTGCCGGGCGGCGAGGCGGCGCTGTGTCTCCTCCAGCCTCCGCTCCAGTTGCACATGCTGATCCGTCAGCACCGTGAGACGTTGTTTGACGTTGGTAAGCACGGTTTTGGTGTGATCGATGCGCCCCTGCACCACGCCGATGGTCTCGGTGATCTGGTTCTCCTGGACTTTCGCGACGTGGATCTTCGTCTCCACCTGCTTCATATGGTGGTTCAGGTTGCTCAGGCTCTGGCGTAGATGCTCCTTCTGGGCGTTGGCCTCACCATTGGAGATGGCCGTGCTGACGTGTGATTTCTTCCCACCGGCCTTCGGCGGTTTTGCCAGTCCGGCGGCGGCAAGCAGTAACAGGACGCCGCCTATCGCGAGCGCCCACCCTGATTGTGTGGTCTTGTTGCGCATGCCTGATCCTATTTTCGGAGCAAATTAGAGCTGTTTGAGAAACCGGCGCATCGAGAGATAACTGCCTAAGAGGCCGACAAGCGCGCCGATGGCGACCAATCCGCCCACCAGTTCCACCGGCCCCAGCCGCGAAGGGACATCCGGAATGAGCGGAGAGTGAAAACCGGAGACGACACGCGCCACCTCGTGCCCGGCGAGCAGTATCAGGCCGCCGGCAATCAGGCCGCCGACCACCCCATGAAATAGCCCCTCCAGCAGCAGGGGCAGGCGGATAAATCCCGATGTCGCTCCCACAAGCTGCATAATGCGGATCTCGCGGCGGCGCGTGAATACCGTGAGGCGAATGGTGTTCTGGACGATAAAGAAGGTCGCGATGAACAGCCCGATGGCGGCACTCCCCCCGATCACCTTCACCAGGCGGGCGAAGCCGAGCAGGATCGCCACCTCTTCCCCCGCATCGCTTACATGGTCCATTTCGGGAAACTGAGCGGGATCGCGCAGAAGTTGCGCCAGTTGGGAGACGTGCCCCGCGTCCTTCACCTCCAGATCGTATGCGTCCGAGAGCGGATTGAAGGGCAAGTCCTCTTTGGTCAACCCCTCTTTCGGGTCCAGTTCGGCCCAGGCTTGCTCCTTCGGCACAAAGTGTACGCTTCGCACGTCGGGCAGAGCGGTCAGACGCTCCTGGAGGCTCAACGCCTTGTCGCGCTCCAGTTCGGGGTGGAGAAAGATCCGCACGGAGTTGAAGGTCTGGGGCTGCTGTTGGGCAATTTCGCTGATACGATACGCGGTCCAGAGCGACGCCCCCAGCACCGTCAGCGCCACCGTTACCGTTCCCAGAGCAGCGAGCGACATCAAGCCGTTTCGCCGGATGTTGAGATACCCCTCGTGAAGGAGAAACATCAAACTGCTCAGGGACACGTCGGCTCCTCCTCGATCACATGCACCACGGCCAACCCCGGCTCAAGCGGCGCGCTCCCAGGAAGATAGGCTCCCTGCGCGTCATCCCGCACGAGCCTGCCCTGCATAAAGGCGACGACCCGCTTCTGCATCCGATCCACGACGTGCGCGTCATGCGTCGCAACCAACACGGTGGTACCCTGCCGATTGATCTCCTGGAGGAGCTGTACGATCCCCATCGAAGTTTCGGGATCGAGATTGCCCGTGGGTTCGTCGGCGATGAGCAGAGGCGGAGAGTTGATCA
>DATGIG010000080.1:0-21142 GCA_035295825.1 Chthonomonadaceae bacterium
AGGCCCGGCAGCGCCAGCCACTCCCTATCGGAGTTCTGAAGCACAAACATCACCTGGAAAATCGGGGAGTGGCTCAGGCTCCTCTCCGGCTGCAGCTCCTCCACCAGCCTCTCAAAGGGCAGCGTCTGGTGCTCATACGCCCCCAGCGCCGTCTCTCGCACACGCCCCAGGAAGTCCAGGAAACTCGGCTCCCCCGATAGGTTCACCCGCAGCGCCAGCGTATTGGTGAAGAACCCGATCAACCCCTCCAGTTCCGGGCGCGTTCGATTGGCAATCGGTGTGCCGATCACCATGTCCGTCTGGTTGCTGTACCGGTAGAGGAGCGCCTGAAACGCGGCGAGCAGTACCATAAACGGGGTTGCATTCTGCCGTCTGCCGAGCGCGTTCAGGGCGGCGTCCAGTTCCGGAGGAAGCATGCAATATCGGCGCGCGCCCAGATAACTCTGCGCTACGGGGCGCGGCCGATCTGTCGGCAACTCCAGCAGGGGGGGCGCACCGGCAAGCCGCTCATGCCAGTAGGCGAGCTGGCGTTGCAGCGCGTCCTCTTCTTCCGAGCGATTGCGCTGCCATGCGGCGAAGTCGGCGTACTGAATGGGCAGCGGCGACAAGGGGTTCGGTTCCCCCCTGTGGAAAGCCTCATAAAGTGCGCCTAACTCATGGATGATCCGTCCTCGGGACCATCCATCCGTCACGATATGGTGCAGGATCAGCAGCAGGATGTGGTCTTCGGGGTTGAGGGAGAGGAGCGAGGCCCGGATCACAGGGCCTTCCGCCAGATCGAAGGGCAGCCTGGCCTCCTCGAAAATCCGTCGTTCCGTCTCGCGCTCCTGCGCGTCAGGGGCAAGGTTCGAGAGATCTACCACCGGCAGCGAGAGGCCCCGTTCCGAATGAACCACCTGCACCGGCCTGCCATCCTTAGAGGGGAAGGAGGAGCACAGGATATGGTGTCTTGCAATAAGCGCATTCAGGCTCTTATGCAACGCCGGCAGATCCAGCATGCCGCGCAGTCGGAAGAGCATCGGAACATTGTAGACGGAGGTTCCGGGGTTCCAGCGGTCCAGAAACCAGATCCGCTCCTGGGCGAACGAGAGAGGGGCGGGGTCAGCGCTCTCCCGTGGTGGAATGGGAGTGAATTGACCGGATGTGGCGCGGCGGCCATTGAGAAGCGCTCGGGCAAGGGCCTGTCGCTTCTCCATGATATTGCCTTGCGGAGTGCCGACATTGGTAGCTACCATAGCTCTCTTCTCTCCTCCCAAACGTAGACCGGGGGTCCCCAGGCACGCCATTGGTCCGAGTGGCTGGGACACTTCCAGGCCGTGAAATCAACCACGCTATTTGTCAATGAGCCGGATACCTATCCGGATACCTATATGGTAAACAGCGGGTATACCTCAGAAATACTTAGAGTTGCCTTAGAATTCCTGGCATGAGAACCCTTTAGCAGGCCAAACTCCTGAGGCAAGCTGTAGAGCGGGAGGGGGTCACCCAAAACCGTGCAACAAAGGGAGAATCGTGCTATCATACTTAGAAGAGGCAAGACGGTAGGGTGAGGAGTGAGGGACGGATGCAAAAGGTGCGACGAGAGAGCGTGGGGATCGTGCTGGGCGGCGCGCTGCTATGTGCGCTGGCCGGGTTTGCCGGAGGGCAGAACAAGCCCGCGCAACCGGAGACGGTGAGCTCGCAGGCTGCGGAGTTTTTTGAGAGCAAGGTGCGCCCGCTGCTGTTCGACAAGTGTTTTAGCTGTCATGGCGAAAAGATCCAGCAGGGCGGACTACGGTTGGATTCGCGGGATGCCATGCTCAAGGGCGGCGGGAGCGGCCCGGCGATGGTCGCCGGGGAGCCGGAGAAGAGCCGCCTGATTACCGCAGTACACTACGATACGGCCCTGAAGATGCCTCCGGGCGGGAAGCTGAAGGCGGACGAGATCGCCACGCTGACTGGTTGGGTCAAGATGGGCGCGCCCTGGCCCGGCGCCAAGCCGGCGGCGAAGGCCCCCACGGAGGAGAGCGCCATCGCTGAGGCGCAGCGCACGTTCTGGTCGTTCAAGCCGGTGAAGAAGGCCGCGCCGCCCACCGTCAAGAATAAGGCGTGGGGGAAGTCCCCCATCGATGCGTTCATTCTGGCGAAGCTGGAGGCGAAGGGCCTGCAGCCCGCACCCCCCGCCGACCGGCGCACCCTCATTCGCCGCGCCTACTTCGACCTCATAGGCATGCCGCCGACGCCGGAAGAGGTGGACGCCTTTATCGCCGACAAGTCGCCGATCGCCTTCGCGACCGTGGTGGACAAACTGCTGGCGGACCCGCGCTACGGGGAGCGGTGGGGCCGGCACTGGCTCGACGTGGCCCGCTATGCAGACACCAAGGGCTATGTGTTCACCGAGGACGCGGTCTATCACAACGGCTATACCTATCGGGATTATGTTATCCGCGCCTTCAATGAGGACCTGCCCTACGATCAGTTTATCATCCAGCAGCTCGCCGCCGACCGCCTGTCGCTGGGCGACGACAAGCGCCCCCTGGCCGCACTGGGCTTCCTGAACATCGGGCGCCGCTTCCTCAACGATCCCGTTCTGATCAACGATGACCGCATCGACGTGACCATGCGCGGAATGCAGGGCCTGACGGTTGCCTGCGCCCGCTGCCATAACCATAAGTTCGATCCGATCCCTTCGAAAGATTACTACTCGCTCTACGGTGTCTTCGCCAGCGCGGTCGAATCGAACCCGCCCGTGCCCATCTCGGCCAAGAATATCTCCGAGCCCTACGAGGCGCACAATTCCAAGGTGCTGGCGTTGGAAAAAGAGGGTACGGAACTCATCCAGGGGCAGATCACCCATATGCGCGGCATGGTCGAGAAAGACCCGAACGTGCTCTCCACGGAGGTGCGCGCGGTCCTGCAGAGCCTCCGCATCGGCCAGCAGCCCGACGAAGGGCAAATGAAGAAGTTGATGCCCGCCTTTGAGCCGGCGGCGCAGACCAGGCTCAAAGCGCTGCAGGGGAACCTGACCGAACTAAAGCAGCATGTGCCGCCGACGCCGGAGTTCGCGCTGGCCTCCCAGGACACGCCCACGCCCTTCGATCCCTATGTCTTTCTGCGGGGCAACCCCGGCAACCATGGCGAGAGTGTGCCGCGCCGCTTCCTGGCCGTGCTGACCACCGGGGAGCGGAAACCCTTTCCCAATGGCGGCGGACGGCTGGACCTGGCGCAGGCCATCGCCAACAAGGACAACCCGCTCACAGCGCGGGTCTTCGTCAACCGGGTCTGGCTCTACCACTTCGGCAACGGTATCGTGCGCACTCCCTCCGACTTCGGCTTTCGGGGCGAACCGCCCACCCATCCCGAATTGCTGGACTGGCTGGCCGCGACGTTTATGGAGGAGAACTGGTCCATCAAGAAGCTGCAGAGGACTATCCTGCTATCCAGCACCTACCAGATGAGCAGCGACGTCAACCCCCACGCCTTCGCGCTCGATCCGGAGAACCGGCTGCTGGCGCACCAGAACCGGCAGCGCCTGGATCTGGAGTCCCTGCGCGACTCCGTGCTCTATGTCGCCGGGCGGCTGGATACGAAGCTCGGCGGCCCCTCGGTCGAGTTGACCACCGCGCCCTTCTCCACCCGCCGCACCGTCTACGGCTTTATCGATCGCCAGAACCTGCAGGGCATGTACCGCACCTTCGACCTCGCCAGCCCGGACACCAGCAGCGCCCAGCGCTTCCGCACCACCGTGCCGCAGCAGAGCCTCTTTATGATGAACAGCCCGTTTGTCGTGGAGCAGGCCCGTGCGCTGGCGAAACGCCCTGAGATCGCCTCGCAGACGGACGAAACGGCCCGGATACGAGCGCTCTACCGCCTGCTGTTCGACCGCACGCCCGAACCGGATGAGATCACCTTCGCCCGCCATTTCCTGCGCGGCGTCGAAGAGGTGCACCCGGCCAACGCCCAGGCGACGTCCAAACTGCTCACCCCCTGGGAGGAGTACGTGCAGACGCTGCTGATGACCAACGAATTCGCCTTTGCGGATTAAAGGGTGTGATGCGTTCGCCTTTGTGAAGGGATGGCTTGCGGTTTGGGCGAATCTATGCTAAACTTCTCTACGGTCGCATAGAGGCCCATTGCCTGCTTGCGCAGGCATGGCGTCGTCTATTTCCGGCAGGAGTTCGATGTGATGGAACTACGGCAAGGGCGCCGAAGTAGAAACCACAAAGACTACAATTGAAGAGACGCCCGAACGTGTTCAGCCGACTTCGTGAAGATATAGATACCGTGCTCGCCAAGGACCCGGCAGCGCGCAGCCGTTGGGAGGCCCTCACCTATCCCGGCATCCACGCGCTCTGGTTGCACTATGTCGCCCACTGGTTCTGGCTGCATCGGTGCAAATTGCTGGCGCGGATCATCTCGCAGTTCAGCCGGTTCCTGACGGGCATCGAGATCCACCCCGGCGCCACCATCGGACGCCGCTTCTTTATCGATCACGGCAACGGGGTCGTGATCGGCGAGACCACCATTATCGGCGACGATGTGCTGCTGTACCACCAGGTGACCCTCGGAGGGACCAGCCTGGATAAGGTGAAGCGCCACCCGACGCTGGGCAACGGCGTCCTGGTGGGTATGGGCGCGAAGATACTAGGCCCCATCACCATCGGGGACTACTGTAAGATCGGTGCGAACGCCGTCGTCAATAAGGACATCCCTGCCGACTGTACCGTCGTCGGCATTCCGGGCCGCATCGTGCGCCGCAACGGCGAACGCTTCGAGGATGGCGGCGCTCAGGTCATGGACAACGTCATCAACCGTGTGGATCCCCAGGATATTACCATCCGTGAAATGCGCCAGCGCCTGGAACTGCTGGAGCAGCACAATGAAAAATTGGAGCAACTGATCCAGCGCCTGGAGGAGCATGAAGGGCTGCACCATCGGAGCGAGAATGCGGAGTGGGACGCTCCCCTGCCGCAACATACGCCGCATGCCCTCGACGACGATTTCGTGGAGAACGATTACGATAACCCGCCCGTATAGGTTCCGGGCCGACGGCCGCGCTCCTTCCCGTAGCGTCCCTTGCTGCCGACGACCGAAATGAGGTAGCCATCCCCGTGTCCGCAACACGCTCCATTCCCCGTACCGCCCGGCGTCTTTCGCCGGGCCGAATGCTTATGATAATTCCGTGTGTGCTGGTCGCCATCGGCGCTGCCGTTCTCGGCATGGTTGCCCATGTGCCGGACAACCAGATCGCGCCCGGCGTCCATGTCGGTGGGCTCAACCTGGGCGGCAAAAATCAGGAGGACGCCCGCACCGCCCTGCAGCAGTGGGCCGACACCCAGCAGGCACGCTATCTGCTCCTCCACTTTGCCCCGGAGACCGGGATCACACGCGAATGGAAGGCGCAGGCCCAGAAGATCGGACTGAGCATCGATGTGACGGCCACGCTGGAGAAGGCTCTCAAAGAGGGACGGGATAATATCCTCGGTCAGGTGGCAAATGTGGTGGGAGGGAACCGGGCCATGCATCCGGTCGCGCCTATCCTGGCGGTGGACGACGCCAAGCTCCGCGCCTATCTCAAAGAGGTCGCCCAGGGCGTCAACCGCAAGGCCAAAAACGCCTGGCTGGAGCCGATGGATGGGGGCGGCTTCGGCACCCACCATGAGGCGCCCGGCGTCGAACTCGATATGGACGCTTCGGTAAAAGCGGTCGCCCAGACCTGGCAGGACCTGTACAAAGAAGGGGAGAAAGGGAGTAAGGGGGACGGGGAGAAGGCCGCCCCGCCCGCAACGAACCCGGATAAGACGCCTGCCGATGCGCAGGCATCGCCGACGGAGGAGAGCCTGCCTGAAGCGATGCTGTCCGTCAAGGCGGCGGTTCCCGAAATCACGTCTGCCGACCTGGATCAGATCCATGATATGCTGGCCGAGTTCCAGACCTACTTCGGCAGCAGCTCCGCAAACCGGCGCTCCAATATCGCCCTCGCCGCTCGCAAGATCAACGGCACCCTGCTAAAGCCGGGCGATATCTTCTCCTACAACAGAGTGGTCGGCCCGCGCGATGAGGACGCCGGGTTCAAAGAGGCGCCGACCTATGTTCAGGGCAAACACGTTCCCGGTACGGGCGGCGGCGTCTGCCAGGTCTCCAGCACCCTCTTCAATACTGCCTGGACCGCAGGTCTCAAGATCGTCCGGCGGCAGAACCACTCCATGCCCGTCGGCTATCTCAGCCATGGGCGCGACGCCACCGCCGTCTACGGCGCCATTGATATGCAGTTCCAGAACGACACGGAGACGCCGATCTATATCGGCGCGACTGCCAAGGGTGGGGTGCTCCACTTCTCCATCTGGGGCAAGAAGACGCCGGGCCGAGAGGTGATCCTGCAGAAGGGCAGCGAATCGGTGGTCTCCCCGCCGGTGGAGACGCACAGCGATCCCAGGCTGCCCGCCGGCAGACGGCGCGTGGAGGAGAAGGGCAGTCCCGGCATCAGCGTGACCTGGTACCGTATCATCAAGGAGGATGGCAAGGTCGTCAAGAAGGAGACCTACCATTCGCACTATACGGCATTCCCTGCCATCGTGACCGTCGGCACCGGCGCTCCCAGATTGGCCCCCGCGAAGGCAGGAACGTCCGCCCCGCCTGCAACTCCCACCGGCGCAACGCCCGGCCCCACAGGAGCGACGCCTGGCGGAGTTGCCCCTCCCGGACACTGAATTGGTCCCTCTCCCGCAAGGGGAGAGGGGTTGGGGGTGAGGGTGCGCCATGCAGAACCTCTGGCGGAATGCGGGAGCCTACATCGCTCTTGGCATCGTCTTTCTCATCTTTGCTCTGCTGGAACCCCGGTTCTGGCAGCCCTCCAATCTGCTCAATGTCCTGGATCAGTCGGTCGAGATCGCCGTGGTGGCGGTAGGCATGACCGCCGTCATCCTGATGGGGGGCATCGATCTTTCCGTCGGCAGCGTCGCCGCCCTGGCGCCCTTTCTGGCCGCGCTCGTGATGACGACCTCGCCCCATGCGCTCGGCGGTTTTGCCGGAATGACCGGTTGCGGCCTGCTCGTTGCGCTGGGCGTGGGCGTGCTGGTCGGAGCCATCAACGGCCTGACGATCACCAAGACCTTCCTGCCCCCCTTTATCGCTACGCTGGGCATGATGAGCATCGTGCGCGGCCTGGCCTATGTCTTCTCGAACGGGACCAGTATCAGCGAGGGCATCCCGGAGGGATTTCAGTTCACGGGGAAGAATCTGGTATCGGTCCCGGTCGGGCATAACCTCTCCGCCAACCTCACCTGGGCCGTGGTGGTGATGGCGGTGGTCTTTGTGGCGGGGCATCTCCTTCTCTCCCGCAGCAGCGTCGGCAGAGCCATCTACGCCATCGGCGGGAATGAGACGGCGGCCCGCCTCTCCGGAATCTCGGTAGATCGGGTCAAAATCGGCGTCTATATCGTTGCCGGGGTGCTGGCGGCGTTCGGAGGCATCATCGAGACGGCCACGGTCGGCACGGCGGCCCCGCAGGCGGCGGTGGACCTGGAACTGAACGCGATTGCCGCCGTCGTCATCGGCGGGACCAGCCTCACCGGTGGGCGCGGCAGCCTGATCGGCACGTTCGCCGGGGCACTGCTGATGCGCATGGTCAGCAATGGCCTGACCCTGCACCAGGTGAACTCGAACTGGCAGCGCGTGGCGATCGGCACGATCATCATGGTCGCGGTCGCTTTCGACGAAATTCAAAAAAGGAGGACACGCAAGATATGACACTCTTCTCTCGACGTTCCAGCGCAGGAGCGTCGTTCGGCCTCGCCCTGCTGGCCGGGCTGCTCGGCCTGTTGGTCCTGACAGGCTGCGATAGCAAGACGGAGGATAAGGGCGCGGAGGCGCCTCCTAAGACAGCAGAAGGCGATGCTAAGAGCAATCCCAAATCGTCCGCGCCGGAGTTGAATACCACCAGCACCGGCAAGAAGACGGTCGCCATTATCTCCCCTGCCAAGACCAGCGAGTTCCACAATGAGCTGCCCAAGGGGGCGGCGGAGGAGGCGAAGGCTGTGGGCTGGAACCCCATTATCGACCAGGCGCCCTCGAAAGAGGATGATTACGCCGGTCAGGTCGCGCTGGCGCAGAACATTGTCCAGCAGCACCCCGACGCCATCAGCGTGTGCGGCATCAACCCCCAGGCGCTCAACACCATCATCAAGAAGGCGAACGAGGCCAAGATCCCCATCTTCGTCCACAACCAGATCACCAAGACCGAGGGCGACGTGGTCGCCTACATCGGTTACGATGAGCGCGAGGGCGGTAAGCTGTGCGGGCAGCAGATCGCGGAGCTTCTGAAGCAGAAGAACAGCGACTACAAGGGCAAAGTCGCCATTCTGGACGGCGAACCCGGCGACCACACCAACGAGCGGGCGGGCGGCTTTAAGGATGCCCTGAAGAAGTATCCCAATATCCAGATCGTCGCCGAACAGAACGGGAAGTGGGACCGCGCCGAGGGCAACAAGATCACCAAAGACTGGCTGCAAAAATATCCCGACCTCGATGTGGTGTTCGGCTGCAGCGATGCGATGGCCCAGGGCGCGAGCAAGGCGGGCGCAGACGCACAGCATAAGCTCATCACCATCGGCATCGACGGCAACAGCACCGCCCTGCTGGATGTGGACGCAGGCAAATTGACCGCGACCCTGGCGGTACAGCCCAGGGCCATCGGGAAGAAGATCATCGACACCATGCAGGACTACTTCGCCGACCCCAGCAAGGTTCCGGCGGGGACGGTCATCAAGACGGATATGAAAATTGTAACGAAGGAGAACGTACGCGATTTTGCGAACGAGAGCAAGAAAGGGAACGACCAATGACACAGATGACGGCGCGGCCGGGCGCATTCCGGTTGATTATCCGTGAGGGGGGACAAATTCGTGAGATGGGCGGCGACCTGACCGAAGCCGTCACCGCTGTAGACTTTATTATGCGCCAGGCGCTGGATCTGGGCGCTTCCGACATCCACCTGCAGCCGGAGCGCAACCGCCTGCTGGTGCGCTATCGCATCGATGGCGTGCTCCACGATGTGGGCCAGTATAGTCTGGAGATCGTTCCCAACATCACAGCCCGTTTGAAGCTGGCCGCTACGATGCATATCGACGAACGCCGCGAACCGCAGGACGGACGCCTGGATATGGAGTATGGCCCCCGCAAACTCAGCGCGCGTATGTCCTGCCTACCGATGCTGAACGGCGAGAAGATCGTTATGCGTCTGCTGGACCCGATGGGCGCCAAGGTGGAACTGGACAAGCTGGGGATGCCTAAAGACGTGCTGGATAAATGGCATAATGCCGTGCAGTCCTCCTACGGCATGGCGCTGGTCACCGGCCCGACCGGAAGCGGCAAGACCTCCACGCTCTACGCCTCCATCAATAAGCTGGATCGCACCAAGCGCAACATCGTGACGGTCGAGGACCCGGTCGAATACGAGTTCTCCGACCACATCACCCAGGTGCAGGTCACAGAGCGTCTCACCTTCGCCCGTACCATGCGCGCGTTCCTCCGCCAGGACCCGGACGTGATGCTCGTGGGAGAGATGCGCGACCCGGAGACGCTGGGCATCGGTATTCAGGCCAGCCTGACGGGTCACCTTGTCCTCAGCACCCTCCACACCAACAACGCCATCGAGACCCTGGGGCGTATGATCGACATGGGCGGCGAACCCTACCTGATCGCCTCCACCATACAGGCGATCATGGCGCAGCGCCTGGTCCGCACCATCTGCAGCAAGTGCAAGACGCCCTACAAGCCCAATCCCGACGAACTGCTGGAGGTCGGCCTGCCGGTGGACCTGATCGAAAAGCACACCTTCTACAAGGGCGCAGGCTGTACCGAATGCCGCAACACCGGCTACAAGGGACGCCTGGGCCTGTTCGAATGCCTCATCAGCACGCCGGAACTGCGCGAACTCATTGCACGCCGCGCGCCGATCTCCGACATCACCAACTACGTGCGCAACAAGCAGGGCATGCGGACCATGCTCGAAGACGGCTATACCAAGATCGCCGAGGGGCGCACGACCTGCCACGAGGTCTTTACCGCTGTCTACTCCACCATGTCCGTCGGCTAGCTTTCCTCCTCTATGTCTCCGCTCCCGGATGCTGGGAGCGGAGACATCTATTCTAAGTTGTCTAAGGCGCTATAGTCAGGTTCAGAATGCTGTCCCTTCTCCAACCTCTCTTCAAGTCGCTTTTCATTAAGTCTCTTCGTTTCTTCAAATCTCGTTTAAGTCTTCTGTTGGTTGTATCTCTACTATCGCTAGAGGTTGGTAAGCGGCCACGTTTGGAGATGCTGATTCCTCAGAATCACTATCGAAGCGAAAGATTTTTTTTGCATCTCGCCCGGTAGCTTTGTCTCTAATAGATACCATAAGTAGATTGTTGGCATCTATATCGAATATCACTTCAAGCTGTGGGATACCACGAGGTGCAGGAGGGATTCCTTCCAAATACACTTCACCCAGGAACTTATTTGCTATGGCAATTTCCCGCTCGCCTTCGTAAATATTTACTGTAACAGAGATTTGGTTGTCTTCGGCAGTTGAGAAGACATCGCTCTTTCTAGTGGGAATACTTGTGTTACGCTCAATGAGCCTGGTGAATACGCCTCCCTGAGTTTCTATACCGAGGGAGAGAGAAGTTGCATCCAATAACAGATTCTTGAACTCCCCGCTGCCTGTACCTGTCAGAATGCCGGCCTCAAGGGCTGCACCCAGAGCAACGGCTTCATCGGGGTCAATTCCTCGTTTCGGTTCTTTCCCAAAAAAACGCCCTGCTGCTTCACGTACTAGCGGAATCTTTGTGGATAGTCCAACCAGTACCAATTCATCTATATTTTGTATCTTTATTTTGGCATCCTCTATAGCGCGTTGGCAGCACTCCATAGTACGTTCGACAAGGTCAGCGGTTAACTGCTCGAAGGTTGCACGGCTTAGGTCTACGTTCAGATGCTTGGCACCTTCTGCGTCTGCGGTGATATAGGGAACAGATATGGTGACGATTTCCTGTCCGGAAAGCGCAATCTTGGCCCGTTCTGCGGCTTCCATCAAGCGGACCCGAGCCTCCTTGTCTTGAGATAGGTCAATGCCATTCTGTCGTTTGAATATTTCAATTATGTGATGCATAATTCGTGTATCGAAGTCCATTCCACCTAATCTGGTATCGCCATTGACTGACAGTATCTCACCGACAAAACCGCCATCTTCGGTATTCCCGGTATCTAACAACGAAATATCAAATGTACCGCCGCCCAGATCGTATACAGCTACCGTCCGGTCATACATATATCCTGCACTATAGGCGAAGGATGCTGCCGTAGGTTCTGCGATTATTCGCAACACCTTCCAACCTGCCTGCTCGGCGGCGCGTTTTGTAGTTGCACTCTGAACACGATTAAAATAAGCTGGGACAGTGACAACAGCTTCGGAGATGGGACGCTCCAAATAACTTTCCGCATCCTGCTTCAAAAATGCGAAAATGTGAGCGGCTATTTCTTCGGGAGTGTATAGCCTGTCATAAATTTTGATTTTATCCGAACTCCCTAATAGTCTCTTGATGGCAAATACGGTTCCCTCAGCATTGATCTGGGCTTGCAGCAAAGCGGAAGCACCTACCGTCACTTCGCCGTCCCTGGTAAAGGCCACAACGGAAGGCGTTAGTTTGATTCCTTCCCGGTTAGGAATGATGATCGGCTTACCGTTCCGCACCACGGCAATCAGAGACGACGTTGTGCCGAAGTCGATGCCTACTGCGGAACTGGTATTCCACAGCGAGCGTTCCTCCCAATCAGGATCGGTGATCTGTTCGACAATGTCTTGGTCAGGTCTTCCTTCTTCCTTTTGGCTTAACATCTTTCGGATTATTTGCTGATGATAGGCAGGAAGGCGTTTCAGAGCGCGGTCTAATTCTGCGATTGCTCCTAGTTTGTGCAGTGCAATTGCAGCATATCTGGAAATCTTCGTACGGTCGTCTGCAACATAATCTGCATATGATGGAATAAGCTGATCGCCTAGACTGCTCGCTATTGCCTCCCATTCGGATAAGAAATCCACAAAAACGAGACTGCGGAAGAGCAGTTTCCGAGCAGAGTTCGAGATAGTCAAGTCTCTCCAATAAGAACAGATATCCTTTAACTTCTCCTTTGTAATCAACTGTTGGTAGCGAGGCCAGTATTGAACCTCCATATCCAGCAGGTCCTGTGCTTCTTTTATTTTAATCTCACGCTCGGAGAGCCATTTCCATATTTCAGTGACGATATACTCATGCACGACCTCATAACGGTAGCCAGCCTCTGTCTCGATACGCCGTAATAGGTGATGATCTATCAGTTCCGTGAGGATATTTTCGATATATGGTAAACCTTGCCTCAGTGCCGTGGCAATCTCCACCTTGGATAACAGGTTCTTTGTTTGACGAATGGTTACCAGAGATTGCAGGATTCTCTTTGCTGTTGCCCGTCGTGTATGGCTGAACTTCTCCAGTACCTGCATCAGATAGTTGCCAAGGATTTCTCTGGCTCCGCCCATGGCGCGGTAGTGGTCTATAGTGATGATGGTATCCTTCGCATGTTCCTGGTACAACCTGTAACAGACAATCTGAAGCTGTGCGGGCGCGATGCTTCCGGCGTAGCGTAGCTCTTCCAAGATTTGATCCACCAACCCCTCTTGATATTGGATGCCGAAGGGTTCCAATGGACGCGTAATTGCCTCTCTTGCTCCCTCCTTCGATAGATTATTTAAACGCTCGACATAGAAATAGGGCTGCCGAAAATGCTTTTTCATGCCTTCCAGTTCAACCAAAAAATCGTCCCGAAGAGACAAAACGAGATGTAGGTCAATACGTTGTGATTGTAAACACTGTACCAACGCTCTGGTTAGTTCTTGTTGTAGGTTCTCTTCTAATCGAAATACTTCTTCGAACTGGTCTATGAAGAGAATGACGGTCTTCCCCGTCCGCTGCTGTACACGCAGAAGCAACTTCAGCAGTCGCTCGTCTCCTCTTTCCTCCACATCGAGCGCACCGCTATATTCCGCTTCCACCGCATCGGCAATATCTTTTTCAATCGCGTTGAGCGGAGCATCCAGGCAACGACTATAGATAGGAAAACAGTTCAATTTTGTCAGTGCAGGAATCAAGCCGGCCTTAATGCAGGACGTTTTACCCACTCCGGAACTGCCGACCAGTATCTGCAGGCGACGTGTCAGAATCACCTTGCTCAAGACACTGATTTCCTGTTGCCGACCGAAGAACTGATCGCTCTGATTCGTTTCAAAATAGTCCAGAAAACGATAAGGAGAATGGGGACGGTTGGCTATCCTATTTGTACTGATCTTCGGGGTAGTAGCCTCATAGCGTGCGAGTTGTTGCTCCAGAATCTGGAAAAATCGGAAAGGATCTTCGGAGTGAATTTTGATGTTTTCCAGCTTCCAATCATCCTTATCTTCCGGACGAGCATGAGGCTGCACAGCATATACCCTACGAGGAAACCGAGTTGTTCCCGATCCGATTTGGCGATAAAGGAATTTCCAATACACATCGTTCAGATCGTAGCCGCAAAAAAGAAGCGTTCGTGTTGCACATAAGTAGCGAATCCATTCGCACAGATAAGAGCGCTTCTGTGGGAAATCCAGGCAGTCATTCTCTGTCAGAACCAGAGAATCCCGTTGATCCGTGCTACCATACGCCTGGATGAGCGTTGTTCGCTGGCTATCGACAAAGGTAACCATGTCATCGCGAACCACATAAATCAGCGGTTTCTGTGCGCGGTCATAGGCTTCTTTTAGCCGCATATCAATACGCGTGGTGATGATAACTGGAAAGGGAAGACGGGGAATGATAAGATCAAGAGGGTTAGGAACCTTGCTTTGAGCTTCTGTCCAACTGCAGACACGCTCAATCAGGCGATGCGTCCCCATTTTTTGCTCATAACGCTTTGCTACAAGGGGAAATTTGCGCTCGATCTCCACTCCCGACATTTCCGAGAGCAGTTCAGCCATCAATTGCTCTTCAAATGCTCCTTCTCCTGATGGTGCGACACCTGCCCCAACAAAAAGAATACAGTTTCCGCGCGCAAGCTGCTCGATCAGTTCGTGAAGGTCGAAATCGGAAGATAAGTCATTCGTTTGGCGATTCATCGTTGTATTTTCCTGAAGATGCAGAATTTGAAATCCATTCTCCCTGTTCGCTTTCGAATGTAATCTCTTGTCTGCAACAGTGTATGATTAACCAGGGAGCTATAATGGAACTATAGCATCCGACGCCTATCCTCTAGCTTATAACTGGACTTTTATCGCTTCCAGAAATGTGTAAGCGTCGGCGTCAAGAACCTGCACGTTCTTCTGTTGCCAGTACTTGATGGCGAAGCGAGAGGGGTTAAGTTGCACCGCATAGGCGCGTCGGATATGACGTCCAAGATGACGCACAACTTCATGATAAAGGCGTCGAAAATCTTCATCCATTAGCCCGAAGCCAAGAAACAGAACCGTTTGTGTGGCAAAGTAAGCGCGCACCAAATTGGTTGTTTCAGGCAAGCGGGCAAAAACATCATAATAGTCATCACCCAGGACGACAATTGTATCTTGCTGCTCAATGGAACCATGCAATTTGATGAGTAGCCTCTTATTTTGATTGATAAAAGCGACTTCGGTATCACGCACAACGCGGTCGACGGGAATCTGGGCTTGGCGCAAAGCTTCTTCCAATAGGTTGTCCCAGTTCGTTGTAATGATGCGCTGAAAAGGTAGCTCCGCAATCATGTGATGTGCCGGCAGAGGCTGGATTTGTGGTGTGTTGATCCGGCTGGTGATGTATTGAAGGAGACTGTGAAGTCCCATTTCGAGGACATAGCCTTGGGCAACCTCTGGCAGAGGCATACAAGTAATATTTCCTAATTGTGCACGCTGGGCGAGTTCTGAGGCTAATTGTCCTCCGCTCGGCAATCCTCCTGGTGACAAAGAGATACCTGCTCCGCAAAACAGGACACTATTGTTATTGCGGATCTGTTCCAGTAACTCACTCGGTATATTCATACGCGATGGTTCATCCTCTATCCATTTGTTATTGCTTTATCATCGAGGTTGGGTTATCCTACTTCAAACCGATAGGATTTTGTGCCTCTCTTCAAATTGGACGTGACTATTTCCAGGTCATGTAGCTCCTCGAATACAAGTTCCAACAAGTAATTAGCGATTGTTCGCTTGTGTTCCTCCTAAAATTGGTAAATTCTCTGTGCCATTTGGTTTTCCGTGAAAGATGCCACTTTGGCATTCTGGTCGCAGTCCGATTGGCCGAAGATCTAAAAGACGGGGCGTTCACTGCAGGGCTAATTTTGCTCATAGAGCACTAGATTGTAATCGTTTTGGAATGAGGTACTATAAAAATAATCGTTTTGGAATAGGAGTAATCGTTTTAGCATGGCTTCCGTCTTTCTTAATGAAGCACGCACTCCGGTCGGGCAAATCGCACTCCACGGGACACTCAATCTCATGATACCGTCCCCAGTCGTGCAGAGTTTTGTTGTTGCCGGCGCTAGACGCACACGGGAGACGGAGACATACATTGAGGAGTATTATCCCTCGCACTACAATACCGATGGGACCTTGATTGAAAATCTCCGGTTCGCTCTGAAACACGAGCCGCTTGACCTACGTGTGGTCTCCGCAGCATTGGAAGCGATAGGGGAGGATGCTCTCACTGCCTGGGTTCGCACGGAACCTACAGGCGCTTTCAGCCGTCGCGCCTGGTTCTTCTATGAAACCCTGATCGGGCGAACCCTCGATCTCGAAGCCGTAAAAGCGGGCAACTATGTGGATGCACTGGACGAACGACGTCACTTTGTCGCCGCTCCGATCAATTCCAGCCGGCATCGGGTCCGCGATAATCTGCTTGGCACACGTGATCTGTGTCCTGTCGTGCGACGCACTCCAAAGTTGGAGGCAATGATCGCTGCGCACCTGGATGCGGAAGCACGGGCAATGGCAGCGCACTACTCCCCGGAGACCCTGGCTCGCGCGGTGAACTTTCTCTACACTAAGGAGACGCGCTCCTCTTTTGCCATAGAAGGGGAAGCGCCCAGTCGGAATAGGGAGGAAAGGTTTCTTCAGGCGCTACAAGCTGTATCCACTTTCGATCCTGCCGACAAAAACGCCCTGATTCGTTTGCAGGGTAGTATTGTAGACCCTCGCTATGCAGCTCACGGTTGGCGCGACTTTCAGAACTTCGTCGGTGAGACCACACGGCGCTTTGGAGAGTATGTGCATTTTATCTGCCCGCGCCCGGAAGATATATCGTCTCTGATGGAGGGTTGGATGGCACTAACGGAACGCCTCCTGATAAGCCCCCTCGATCCGGTAATCGCGGCAGCGGTCAGCGCCTTTGCATTCGTCTTCCTACATCCGTTCGAGGATGGCAATGGGCGCATTCATCGCTTCCTGATCCACTATATACTCTCCAAACGAGGCTTTAGTCCGCCCGGAGTGATCTTTCCTGTGAGTGCGGCCATCCTGCGTCAACGCCATCTGTACGATAAGACCCTGGAAGCGTTCTCAAAGCCTATTATGGCCGCTATCGAATGGGACTTCGTGGAAGAGAATGCCCTTCAAGTACAGAACGACACATGTAACCTTTATCGCTTCTTCGATGCCACCCCGCAGGCGGAATATCTTTATGAGAGGGTTGCAGAGACCATTCGCGTGGATTTCAAAGAGGAGTTGGACTTCCTGGAAGTCTACGATGCGGCGTTTACAGCGGTGCGTGAGATCGTAGATATGCCGGACCGGCGTGCTTCGCTTCTCGTGCGCCTCTGCCTGCAAAATGGCGGGCGGCTTTCGCAAAACAAACGTAAGCAATTTGTAGAACTGACGGACGAAGAGATAAACCAGATAGAGGCAGCGATCCTACGGGTACTGCGACAAGAGTTGTAACAAGTCAACCGTTGTCCCTGCTATAGATACTTTCGCCGAGCGTGCAATGCATTCTGTTGCAAATAGCGGAATGTTTGCAAGAAATAACGTTTTTCCCCCTTGCCGCCCTTGAGAGAGAGGTGTAGAATAGAAGGGTGTCTGTTTGCAACCAGCGAAGTTTGCAAGCGAAGGAGGTCGTACCTACGATGCATGTCGAGACACTTCTGCAATGGCACTACCTGATCTTTCTGTTACCTCTGGCGGTCGGAGCGCTGCTCCTGCTGCTCTCCTCCCTCCGTATGGGCCACCATGGCGGGCATCACGGCGTTCATGGAGGTCACGGCCCTGCCCATGCTCCCGCTGCGCCCCATGTACCCCATGGTCACGCAGTCGTACATGCCCCCGCGCACGCTCCGGCGACGCCGCATGGCCATGCCCCGGCGCACTCCGCGCCGACGCCCGCCCATCATGCGCCCGCGCATACGCCGGTCAAGCATGCGCCTGCCACGGATGCCAAAGCGCAGGCCGCAAAGACGACGGATTCCCGCCCGAATGTCTCTGTGACCACGCATTTTGTGCTGAACCTGACCGGCGCGAACCGTGCGCCCCTGGTGATGATCCTGGAGGCGTTCCTGGTGCTGTGGGGGATCGTCGGGCTATGGGCCGACCGCCTGATGCTCCACTCGGATCAGCCCACCACGCGAGAGACGCTGGCAGTTCTGGGCGTCGCCCTCGTCGGAGGGGCCATCGGAGCGCGGATCGCGGCGGCGATCCTGGCCCGCGTGCTGCCCCAGGAGGAGACGCTGGTGGTCTCCCGCAACGCCTTGTTCGGCCTGACCGGCAAGATCACCTACCCGGTCAGCCAGACCAGCGGGCGCATCCACGTCTACGATCAGCACGGCACGCTGCATGACGAGATGTGCCGCATCTCTCCGGAGCATCTGCCTATCGAGAAGGGACGCCGGGCCATGGTGCTGGATATGGACGCAAAGGGTCTTCTCATCGTCGAGGAGATCCCCGATTCTACCACGCGCTGAGCCGCAACGACGCGGCTCGGCCTCTGTTACCGCTGAAGGAGGCGGAAAAAATGGGATTCATAGCGATACTGTTGGGACTGGCGCTGATCTTCCTGGGGACGCTGGGCAAAATGTTCGGGATTCCTCTGACTACCGGAACCAGCATCCTTATGACGGTCTTCGGTCTGCTCATAACCGGCGTGGGCCTGGTGATGACCTACTTCGGGTTCTATCGCCGCACCAGCGCCGACCAGGCGTTTGTACGTACCGGGATGGGCGGCAGCAAGGTGGTGCTGGATGGCGGCACAATGGTGTGGCCGTTCTTCCATAACGTGCTGGAGATCAACCTCAAGACGATGAAGCTGGGGGTGAACCCGCGCGGCCAGAACGCTTTGATCACCCGCGACAATCTGCGCGCGAACGTCCTGGCGCAGTTCTATATCCGGGTTCAGGCCGATGAGGAGCATATCTTGAACGCCGCCCGCTCGCTGGGGCAGAGCAGCGTGAATGCGGAGGCGGTCGAAGCCCTGGTCAGTGAGAAGCTGGTGTCCGCCCTCCGCGCCATCGCCTCCCAGATGGACCTGTTCGAGATCCACACCAAGCGCGATGAGTTCGCCGAGCGGGTCAAGGAGCATGTGAAGACCGACCTGGAATCCAATGGTCTGCTGCTGGAATCCGTGACGATTTCGGAGCTGGACCAGACCGATCCGGGCGAACTCTCCGACAACAACGTCTTCGATGCCCAGGGCAAGCGCAAGATCACCGAGATCACCGCGGCGGCGGCGGTGGAGCGCAACCAATTGGAGCGTGGGGCCGAATACGCCCGCAAACTCAAGGATGTCGAGACGCGCCAGCAGATACTCGAACTGGATCGTAAGCAGGCGGAGGCCGAGGCGCAGCAGGCGACCGAGATCGCCAAGGTGAAGGCGGACAAGGAGCGCGAGTCGCAGGAGGCGCAGATCACCCAGCAGCGGCAGATCGAACTGGCGAAGATCGAGAAAGAGAAGCAGATCCAGGCGCAGGAGATCGCCCGCCAGCAGTCCGTCGAGGTCGCCCGTGCCCAGCAGGAGCAGGCGGTACAGACCGCGCAGGTGGCGAAGGAGCAGGCCATCCAGACGGCCCAGATCGCCAAGGACCAGCAGGTCCAGATGGCGACGGTGGAGCGCGAAAAGAGCGTCTCCCTGGCGGAGCGGCAGAAGGAGATCGCCGTTGCCGACCAGGAGGCGGCACGCGCCAAGGCGGAAGAGGCCGCGCTGCGCGCCTCCGCCGAGCGCGAGAAGGCCGGTCAGCAGGTGACCACGGTGACGCAGCTTGCCGAGGCCGAGCGCGAGGCGAACAAGAAGCTGATCGCCGCCCGCCAGCAGATCGAGCAGGACAAACTGCGCCAGCAGACTACCGCCGATGTGGATGCCTATACGCGCGTCAAGCAGGCGGAATCGGAGCAGGAGGCGGCGACCAAGCAGGCCGAAGCCCGACGTCAGTTGGCCGAAGCGGAAGCAGGGGCGAGGGAGATGGTGGCGCGGGGCGAGAAGGCGCAGCAGATGGTCACGGTGGACGTCGCCCGCGAGCAGGTGAATGTGGAGCAGGCGAAGGTCGCGGTCGAGCGGCAGCAGTTGGAGAACCGCCAGGAGTTCGCCGAGGCCGGTATCCAGTTGGAAGTGCAGCGCCTGAGCATCCAGGCCAGTCGCGACGTGCAGATCGAGTTCGCCCGCGCCCTGGCGAACTTCCTCGCCAGCGGTCACATGACCCTCTACGGCACGCCCGAAACGGCGACGACAATGCTGGACAACATGGCGAAGGGCTTCGGCTTCCGCTCCATGATCGAGGGCTTCGTCAATGGCCCGCAGGGGAACGTGGGGATGAGCGGAAACGGGCCTAGCGGCAATGGCAGCCTGCCCGCTGTGGTAAAGGGCAACGGGAGCGACACGGTAAGCGGCCTGCTCTCCCAGATCGGCGGACTGCTGCAGCCCGCCATCGCGAAGGTAACGGGCGGCAGTCCCGCCAGCGTGACGCCGGAGTTGGCGGAGCAGGTGGCGCGGCAACTGGCGGAGAACCCCGCCTTCCTGACCGCCCTTCAAGACGCCCTGACCCAGCCCGCGCCTGTACCGAAGGAGGCCGTGGTCGTAGACTCCACGCCGAAAGCCGAGAAACCGAAGGTCAGCGCCAACAACTCCAAAGCCTGACGCTCAATCGGATCAATGACGATAATGAAATGGGGGGCAGTTTCGTGCCCCCCATTCTTTCACACCTCGTGAAATGCGCTCGTCCCCATAAACTTTGGTGAGCCAGAGCATATTGTTGACGATCAGAGCAGAAGGCGGTATACTCTGCTTAGAAGCGGATTGGTCATTTATGCAAGCGGAGCAAGATTAGGGGGATCCATGACACAAGTAACGCTCGAAGAAGCGGAAGAAACACTTCCACAATTGATTCAGATCGTGCAGCAAGGGGAAGAGATTATTATCACAGCGGATAGCAAGCCTATCGCCCGATTGACTTCCATTGCCAAAATCGAGCCCAAGGAGAAACCTCGCCCCCAATTTGGAAGCGGAAAAGGGTTGCTTCTTTATATGGCTCCCGATTTTGATGCGCCCCTCGACGACTTCAAAGAGTACATGGAATGAGATTGCTCATAGATACCCATACTTTCCTCTGGTTCGTCGAGGGGGACCTCCAACTGAGCCAAGAGGCCAAACGACTCCTTGAGGACGAAAATAATGAGAGATGGTTAAGCCTGGCAAGCGTCTGGGAGATGGCGATCAAAATCAGCATCGGAAAGCTACGCCTAGGTCAACCACTTGCAGAGTATGTTCGTGAACAAACGGAGCGCAATACAATCTCTTTGCTACCCATAACTTTGCCCCATGTTCTTCCCCTGACAAATTTACCTTTACACCACCGTGATCCATTCGACCGTCTTCTTGTCATGCAAAGCGTTGTGGAAGGTATGCCGATTGTCAGTGCAGACGCAGTTCTGGACGCTTATAACCTGCATCGTCTGTGGTAACCCGTATCCCTGGGTTCATTCATTTTTGATCGATTACGTCAATTTGAAAGCGCCTTCTATCCGAACAGGCGCTTTCCAGGGCCGGCGCATCTTAATTCTTGTTGAGACAGGAACTCGGCGGCAACAAGCCGAACGGATAGGCATCCCTTCCTGGAGATTGCCTATGCCTGCGGCCTATCCCACCCTGATCGAATGCTTTTCCGACTTGCCCGATCC
>DATGIG010000081.1:0-16538 GCA_035295825.1 Chthonomonadaceae bacterium
GAAGCACGACAAGAACTCCTGCGGGCGATAGCGTGCGATGCCCCGTTCGGACACTCCAGCCAGCCGTGGAAAGCCTTCGACATCCTGCACGACCTGGAGCGGGAGGTGGGGAACACCCAGGCTTCCCAACAGGCAAGGCAGCAGGCGATGCAGGCGTACCTCTCCTACCGACAGGACGGAGGCGAGAACATGGACCAATCCCGTCCCCTCTTCGAGGCAGTCCAAGAGGCGCTCGCCACCGGGCAGACCGAGGCGCTGGCAGCCCAACTCACTCCCCTCCTCCACGCCCCCAACACCCCCGACCGCTGGAAAGCGCTGTTCCGCGTTCTGTTGCGTCTCCTTGCGGGCGAACGGGCTTCCGATCTCGCGGACGATCCCGAACTGACCTACCTGGATGCGGTGGAGGTGATGTTGCTGTAGGGTTGTGGCCCCCACCCCCGACCCCATCCCCCATAAATGGGAGAGGGGGGGCTGTAGTCTGAGATCGGGTATATATGCGATGGGTTGCATTGGGATGGAATGGGAGGTTGAGGTGGCTGAGGGACGAAAACGGGTGCGAGGGGTCTCTCCGGTGATACAGCAATGTGCGAAGGATCTGAGGCGCAGAATGACCCCGGCAGAGAAGGTCCTCTGGGCGGCGTTAAGAGGACATCAGTTGGCAGGCATCGGGTTTCGACGCCAGTATCCGACAGAAGGGTTTGTCGTGGATTTCTGTGCTCCCTCGTACCGTCTGGTAGTGGAAGTGGATGGCGACATCCACGATGAGCAACAGGAACACGATGCTGAGCGAGAAGCCTTCCTGCGTGGTAATGACTACCAGGTAATCCGGTTTCGGAACGAGGAGGTCTTGCAGCAGTTGGACACAGTATTGGAGCGTATCCGACACCAAGCCCTTCTCCATCCCAAGCGTGCAAGCTCAGAAACAGAATAAACTTTCCAGCAAAGAGTCCCCCCTCTCCCGTTCCGGGGGAGGGGAGGGGGTGGGGGCCACCCCTTACGGGCGAGAGAAGAATCGGGGGCAAGGGGAAAGCATGAACAATTGGGCAGGGAATTACCAATATAGCGCGGTCCGGCGGCACGCGCCGAAGACGGTCGCGGAAGTGCAGGATCTGGTACGCAATGCCAACAAGGTGAAGGCGCTCGGCAGACGCCACTCCTTCAATGGCGTCGCGGACACGACGGAAGACCAGATCTCGATGGAGCACTTCGACCGGATTGTGGCATGGGATCGCGAGCGCAACACGGTGACGGTCGAGGGCGGGATCACGTATGGACAGCTCTGCCCGGAACTGCACCGCCAGGGCTATGCCCTGCACAACCTGGCCTCGCTGCCCCATATTGCCGTCGCAGGGGCCTGCGCGACCGCGACCCATGGTTCGGGCGTCGGCAACGGCAACCTGGCGACGGCGGTCTCGGCGCTGGAACTCGTAACTGCCGACGGCGAGGTGAAGCAGTTGTCGCGGGAGCGGGACGGCGAAACGTTTCTGGGGGCGGTCGTGGGACTGGGCGGGTTGGGGGTGGTCACCAAGTTGACGCTGGACCTCGCGCCGACATACCATGTGTGTCAGGAGGTGTACGAAAACCTGCCCCTGGCGCAACTGGAGAGCCACTTCGAGGAGATCATGGCGCACGCGTATAGCGTCAGCCTCTTCACCGATTGGAGCGGCACGGATTTCAACCAGGTCTGGTTCAAACGCCGGGAGTCGGGCGTCCATCACGACATCCTGAGGCTCCGCCTGTTCGGGGCGACGTACGCCGACGTCCGGCTGCATCCCATTCCGGGCCTCTCCGCAGACCCCTGCACCGAGCAGATGGGCATCCCTGGTCATTGGTACGAACGCCTGACGCATTTCCGCATAGACCACACGCCCAGCGCCGGTGAGGAGCTGCAGGCCGAGTACTTTGTGCCCCGGCAACATGCCGTCGCTGCCATTAAGGCGGTGGGGGAGTTGCGGGAGAAGATCGTCCCGCTGGTGCAGGTCTCCGAGGTGCGCACCATCGCCGCAGATAACCTCTGGATGAGCCCCTGCTACCAGCAGGACAGCGTCGCCATCCACTTCACATGGTTCCGGGACGAGCCTGCCGTTACGGCGCTGCTGGGAGAGATCGAGGCGAAGCTCGCGCCGTTTCATGCCCGCCCCCACTGGGGCAAGCTGTTCACGCTGCCGCATGCGCAACTGGAAGCGCTCTATCCGAAACTGCCAGACTTCCGCAACCTGCTGCAGACCTTCGATCCTGCGGGCAAGTTCCGCAATGCCTACCTGGACCGGCATATCTTTGGCGTGGGCTGAGCGCCGGGGTCAGGGCGCCTTCTCGCCGTGCGCCTGGGCGTCGCCCTCGCGGAGGGTGACGTGCTGGTCGACGGGAACGCCCTTGTAGCTATCTTTGTGGCCGTCCGGCCATTGCACGGTGATGTCCGCCGAGGTGGCGCTGCCCAGGCCGAGATGCACCCGTCGGTCCGAGGCGGAGAGGTAGGAGCCGTCGGTGTGGCAGAGGCGTACCTGACCGTGCCCGCCCGCCGTCGCCAGCACCAGCGCGCCGATGCCGTCTCGATTGCACCGGGTCCCGACCAGCTTGAGCGACAGCCAGTGGCCGGGGTCGGGGGTCTGGTTGTGCAGCAGGAGCGGCGTGCCCTCGCTGTCCACGATCAGCACATCCACGCGCCCATCGTTGTCGAAATCACCGATAGCCAGTCCGCGCCCCACCAGTGGCTTCGTCAGGTCTGGCCCTGCCTGGGCGCTCACATCGGTAAAGCGCTTGCCCTGTTCGTTGTGGAGGAGGTGGGTCTTCTCCCGGTAGGAGACCGTGCCGTCGAAGTCGAACACATTGTCCGACGTGTGCCCATTGGCGAGGATCAGATCGAGCCAGCCGTCGTTGTCGTAATCCAGCCACTTCACCCCGAACCCCACGGACAGAAAGAGGGATTCGTTCAGCTTGAGCGCGGTGGAGGTATCGGTGAACTGGTTGTTGCCGTCGTTGTGGTAGAGCGGCTTGATCTCCCGCGCGAAGTTGGCGATCACCAGGTCGAGTTTGCCGTCGTTGTCGTAGTCGCCCCAGTCCACGCCCATCCCCGCCCGCGCCCTGCCGTTGTCCATGTTGGAGAGGCCGGAGGAGGAGCCGATGTCCTCGAAGTGCTTCCCGCTGTTGAGCAGCAGGTTGCCCGGCGCCTGATCGTTGGCCAGGAGCAGACTGGGATGGCCCGCCCCATTGAAGTCGGCGAAGGCGACACCCAGCGTCTTACCGGTGGCCTTGTCCGCCCCCCAGGCTGTGGTCACATTCTGGAACCGGCCCCCGCCGAGGTTACGGTAGAGGACGCCCTTCTCCGCATCGTACGCCTGGGGATTGCAGGCGGTCCGGACATCGCCCTGTTCGCAAGTCTGCGGCGCTTGCGGCCCGAACTGGATATAGTTGCCGATATAGAGATCGAGCTTCCCATCCCCATCGATGTCGGCGAAGGCGCAGGAGGTCCCCCAGGGCTGCGGCGCGATCCCCGCCTGCTTGGTCACATCCCGGAAGCGTTTGCCCCCCTCATTGTGCAGCAGCAGGCCGGTCCGATAGCCGCTGATGTAGATGTCGTCGTAGCCGTCGTTATCGTAGTCGCCGACCGCGCAGCCGCGAAAATCCCCTGAAAACCCCGCCAACCCCATCTCCTTGGTGACATCGGTGAAGTTCCCCCTGCCGTCGCCCTTATAGAGGGCCAGCTTCGGCCCGACGAGGAGAATATCGAGTTTGCCGTCGTTGTCGTAATCCAGAAAGGCGCAGCCGTTGCCGATGGTCTGCAGGATATTGAGGGGGCGCTTCGCCTTGATCTCCCAGGTATAGCGCAGCCCCGCCGCCTCCGCGACATCCACAAAGCGCGGCCCGCTCGTGGTCGCCGGGGTTCCTGAGTTGGGCGCAGAGGGCGACGGGTCGTGGCCTGCCGGGGGCGGGGGTTCGTCGTCGCATCCGATGCACACCCACGCGCCCAGGCAGAAAACCGAAATTATCATAGCGAGACGACGCATCGAGGCTCTCCCCTTCTTAGGTGAACGAGTTCACATTGGCTTAGCCGACGCCGTCGTTGAACCAGACGAAGATCTTCCATTTATCCGGGCCATGGAGGGGGCGTGAGGCGATGTCGAGGACGCCCTTGCCGCGAAAGTCCGCAAGGCGGGCGTGGTGCGTACCGATGCCCTGATCGAGGATATGGCGGGTAAAATTGGCTCTGCCATCGTTCTGATAGAGCATCAGGCGCGGCGGCTCCTGCTCCAGGGTGTCGCGCTTGCCGATCTCCCCGACGAGCAGGTCCAGGTGGCCGTCGCCGCATAAGTCGGCCAGTTGCAGGGAGTGGGGATCGAGCAGGTTCTCATCGATCCGATGCTCCGTCCAGGGCGCGCGCAGGTCGCCCTCCGGCTTGAACCAGCCCAGTTTGCCGCCCTGCGGATAGCCGTAGATGCAGGCGTCGCCCTCCGAGAGAACCACCTCCAGTTTGCCGTCGCCATCTATGTCGCCGACAGCGATCAGGGTGGTGATGTAGTCGGCGGCATACTTATGTTGCTCCCACTGGCCGTTGGTAAACTTGTACCAGTGGGTTCCGGCGAGGATCTCGTTCTGTCCGTCACCATCCAGGTCGGCAATCGCCAGGCCCTCCTCCGGCTGCCCCTTCTCCTTCAGGTCGCGGGCAATCGTCTGAATATTGAGCCAGGGGCTGACACGGGGATCGGAGGGTAAGGGAACGACACTGAGCGCCCCCGCCTGCTGGTTCCAGAAGATCAGGGAGAGTACGCCGTCGCCGGTGACGTCGGCGATGAGTTCGTCGTGGAACTGCCCGAACCCGGTTTTCGTGATGAGATGTCGCTGCCAGACACCGCCGTTCGGCCCTGGGTTTTCCCACCAGGCCAGCTCGTCCGAACGCCAGTCGCCGCCGTTGATGATGTCGGGCAAGCCGCTGCCGGTCAGGTCGAAGGCCAGGCCGCCGCACTCCTGGTTCGTCACGTCGCCGATGAGATGCCGCACCCACTCCTGCCCCTCGCCCCGGTTCTCGAACCAGGCCATTCGCCCGTTGCGCCCCGAGGTGAAGATGTCCGGGCGACCGTCGCCGTTGAGATCGCCGACATTGAAGAGCGTGTTCATTGCGCCGCCGGCTCCGTCGTTTTCCAGTGTGCCGATGACCTTTCGGGTAAAACGTGGGATACCCATACGTTGCCTCTCTTCCGTCAGGGGTTCTCTCGGTTTTGCGGGGGTGATTGGAGCGCCGCCGGGAGCGAGAGCTTCCAGCGGATCACCGCCAGGCGCATGCAAAAAATGGTCAGGATGCCAACCAGGCTTGCGGCCTCGCTGGTCACACGGATCTGGCGCAGCAGCAAGAACACCAGCCCTCCGGCAATGGAGGCCGTCGCGTAGATGTCCCGGCGCAGCACCATCGGGATCTCATTGCAGAGAATATCGCGCCCGATCCCACCCGCTACTCCCGTGATAACCCCCATGACCAGCGTGATCAGCGGCGAGACGCCCGCCTGCAACGCCCGCTCCATCCCGACGATGGTAAACAGCGCCAGCCCTCCGGCGTCGGCGATGAGCAGAATTTGCAGAAACGACTTCTTGGGCGAGGAGGCGATGAAGGTAATCACACCCACGCCGATAGCCACCAGGGCGGGAGCGGGATCGGCGATCCAGAAGACCGGGCCATGCTGCAGCAAGACATCGCGCAGCGTCCCGCCGCCCAGTGCTGCGACCAACGCCACGACAATCGCTCCGAACACATCCATCTGTTTGCGCTGGGCCTCCAGCGCGCCGCTGACAGCGCAGACCGCTACGCCCAGCAGGCTAAAAACGTAGAGCATACCTCCCTACTCTCCTGCACTCCCGGCCCCTTCCTCAGCCCCCGGCGATTCCGATCCCGCGAAGATGATTTTGCGATAGATGTCGGCGAGGCCGAGGGAGACTTCCAGCGTGGTGAAAGTCAGCGTATCGGTCAGCGATGTGTAGACGATCACAGTCCACTGGTTCGGGCTTACGCGGGTATAGTGAACGACGAGGATCTCGTCTTGAGCGACGAGGACGTAGTCGGTCACAGTTTCCAATTGCCGATACTCGACGAACTTTTCGTCTCGATCAAATCTCTCGGTCGAGGGTGAAAGCACCTCAATAATGACGGAGGGGTTGAGCAGGGAGGGCGGTCTCTCGTTATCGAACTGCGCCTCGCCGCATAGCGCGACCACATCCGGATAGCGATACTGCGTGGGAGTTACCCAGACACGGATATTTTCGATAAATGTTTCACAGGGACGCTCTTCGAAAGCATTGCCAAGCTTTCGGTAGATATTTCCGGCGATCCTATTGTGCTCGGGCGTTTCACCCGCCATCGCAAGGATCTCCCCATCCACATACTCATGGCGACTGTCGGACGTCCGCTCCCTCTCCAAATACTCCTGTACGGTTACCTTGGACGCGTCGGACGATTGCTGTGTAGCGAGCAGCGATGAAGGTGGAGCGATGGGTTGAGCAACCATGGTCAGGCGTTCCTCTCTTGCGCTGTCCGGCCTATGGCTTTGCGCTGGATGCCGGATGGTGCTTGGCGCAGGGCTTCATATGGGATGCCTGATCGGCGGTGGTCTTGACGACCCGCCAGCTAGGGCAGGCGGAGGTTGCGCGATCTCCCGTATCGGCACAGACGCGGATATTGACGAGCGCCTGACCGTTGGAGGTCGGCGGCTTCGGCGCATCCGGCTTGATCGCCGTGGATTTGTTCGATGGGGGCGTTGACGGTGAACCGGCATCCGCTTGCCTCTCCCCGATTACGGGCGGCAGCTTCGACACATCCAGCCTGCGTGCCCCCGCATAGTGCGCCTCCCCCTCCGGGCCGAACTCGAACATCACCACGCCCGCCTTCTCATCTCCGGCGGCGACATAACGATTGTCGCCCACATACATGGCGACATGCGAGAGACCCGGCTTATAAGTATCCTTGAAGAAGACAATATCGCCCGGCTGCAGTTGGTCGCGGGCGACGGGCTTGCCCTGCTTGAACTGCTCCACGACGGAGTGGGGCATGGAGATCCCCCACTGCTTGCAGGCGGCGACGATCAGGCCGGAGCAGTCCATGCCCGTCTTGGGGGAATCGCCCCCCCATTTGTAGGGGCAGCCGAGGTATGCGATGGCCGTGTCGGCCAGATGCTGCCCCCGCGACACCGGCTTGCTGGCCGCCTTCTCCGCCAGGGAGATCGGCTTCGGCGTGACGCGAATACCCGGCATCCCGTTCTGCCCGAACGACGCGCTTCCGGAGCAGAGGGCGATAAGCAACGCCACACAGACAAATGCAACACGCGATAGTGCAAGGTATGAGCGCATAAAATCCTCCTCCAACCAGCAACCCAAACAAAGGATCAATCAGCCTGTTCCATTGTACCATACCCGTGGCGCACTCATGCGGCGGCCTGCGACCTGAGCGCGCTGCTCGCCCTGGCAGCATGGATCAGCGCCAACGCGCAGACCGCGCCCCACCTGACCCCGGCAGCAAAGGAGCTGCTGCGCCGCATGCAGCAATGGCCGGATCGTCGCCCCGCCGGCAGAATACCCATCCTCCCAAACAAGGAGACAGATTGACAGCAAATTTTGACATGCAATAGGCCGCAAACGGCTATAATAAGGGCGTCCAGCAAAAAGGGAGTGAGAACTGATGATTCTCACTCCCTCAATCTGGGCTGCGCGGCAGGTCCGCGTGCGCCTGTTGCTAAGGCAGTCTGCTTCCACAGACTGACATCAGGCACGCAGGAGACCCACATGGACCTACTCCATGTCCTGGGCGTCGTGGTGCTCGTGCTTACCGGCATTAGCGCCGCGATGAGCATTGTTTACTACGCCCTCGCGTTTTCGGATCGAAAACGCGAGAAGCGCAAGAAACAAGCTGAGTAACCTCTAGCGTTACTCACCCAGCCCTTCCCCGTCATCTCCAACATGGCGGGGAGGGGGTCTTCAACCTTACGGTTGGTCCTGGCCCCGTAACAGTGCTTCGTCACAAGGACGACACTGTCTAACTATATTATACGTCGGTTTTCTCGTGATTTCACGAGAAAACCAGAGAAATCTATAGTTTTCTATAGAGTAACCGTATAGGCCGTGGGGGTGGAGGTTCATGGATTGATACCGATCCGGATTACTTCCGATGCGCGTTCCGAAACGGCAATTCACCTGAACTCCGCAGTTATTTCTGGGGTTTTAGGGCTTGCATTGCTGTGCTATAGGTTTAACTGCTCCCTACAAACTGTCTTTGGAAGGCAAAAAGTAGAAGTTCTTGAAAAGGGTGAATAACCCGGAGTGCAGAAAAAGGGAACTTTGCGGGGGTGGATCGCATAGCAAAAAGCAGGGAAGCGAAGGGAACCGACGGAGGCAGGGACGATGCGGGTCTTTGTAGCGGGTGCGACCGGAGTGCTGGGCCGCGCGCTGTTGCCGCCGCTGAAGGCGGCGGGGCATGCGGTGGTGGGGCTGGCTAGGACGCCGGAGAAGCTGCTGTTGGCGAACCGTCTGGGCGCAGAGGCGGTGCGGGGCGATGTGCTGGACACGGAGGCGATGCGCCGCCTGGTGCGGGAGGCGCAGCCGGACGCCATCGTCAACCTGGTGACCGCCATTCCGCTGAAGCTGCGGATCAACCCGAAGGACTGGGAGCTCAATGACCGGGTGCGCGTGGAGGGAACGACAAACCTCCTCGCGGCAGCGCAGGAGGTCGGGGTGCGCCTGTTCGTTCAGGAGAGCGCGGGGTATGTCTGCCAATCGCAGGGCGTGGGCTGGATGGACGAGGACGCACCCCGCACTCCTCATCCCTTCCTGCGCGACACCCTCCGGATGGAGGACCTGGTTCAGGCCAGCCCCCTTCCGACCGTCCTCTTCCGCATGGCCGCCCTGATGACCGCCGATTCCTGGCATGCGCAGCAGAGCGTCGCGGCCCTGCGGCGCGGGATGCTGCCCATCATCGGCGAGGGCGAAGCCTATCTCAGCCTGATCCATGCGGAGGATGCCGCCGCCGCCATTCTCGCGATGCTGAGCGCCCCGGACGCCGCTGCAGGGCAGATCTTCAATGTGGTGGACAATGAACCTGCGCCCATGCGCGACGTCTTTCCCTATGCGGCGCAGCAGCTCAAAGCCCCCGCGCCCAAACATATTCCCCCCTTCATGGCAAAAATAGCGGTCGGAAGCGTAACCATGGAGGTGCTTGCTGCGTCCTACCGTATGAGCAATAGAAAAATCACACAAAAGTTGGGTTTCGCTCCCCGTTATCCAACGTACCGTGAGACCTGGGCGCAGATCGCTCAGGAGATTGGAGGCCGCGAAATCAACCTATCAGACGATTTGAAATAGAGGCGTCGGGCAAAAATCCGTCGCTCACACCCCCTACCGGTGCTACGACGCGCCGTCGTGGGTATCGGTATCGTAAGCCTATATCCCTCCGGATCCCTTCCTGCGGCGCAGGGAGTTTCCGTAGCCTCCCCGGCATCGGGGAGCGAGAGAGGCGGAAAGTCCTTATTGCGGAGGAAGGTTCCCAATATCGGACTTGAGGAGAGGAGAACTTGCGATGATCGAAGGCTATTATGCGGTAGATTATCAAGTGCATTCCCTGCGTTCGCACGATGGCAAAGCCTCCATTATGGAGCATTGCGCGCGTGCGGTCGCGATGGGGCTCGATGAGATCGGATTTTCCGAACACAAGGATTTCGATCCCGAGGATCCCAATGTCAACCATTTCGACTACGACGCTTACATGAAGGAGATTTCGGAGGCCCGGCAGCACTGGGGGCCACGCCTCAAGATCCGCGCAGGCGTCGAGATCGACTATCAGGTCTGGTTCGAAGATAAGATCGCCAACTATCTGGACCGGCACCCCTTCGATTTTGTGCTGGGCAGCGTTCACTATGTCCGGCGCGTGCCGATCATGTCGTCCGAATACAACCAGAAGCGAAACGCCCGTCTGGCGTATGCCGACTACTTCCATGCCGTGCGCGATTCCGTGGTCAGCGGCCTCTTCGACATTCTGAGCCATATGGAGTACGCCAACCGGCGCGGTATCGCCGCCTGGGGGCCCTACAATACCCGCGCCCATATCAACGATCTGAACACCATCTTCGACCGGATGATCGACGAGGAGATGACGCTGGAGATCAATACCGGCGGCCTGCATCAGGGCGTTGCCGTCACCTATCCCTGCGAGGATACCCTGGGGCTCTTTGTACAGCGCGGCGGACGGCACATCAGTTTCGGTTCGGATGCGCACCACCCCGACCAACTGGCCTACGGCTATGCCCAGGCGATGCGCATGGCGGAATCCTATGGCCTGAACAAGATCAGCACCTATGAGAACCGCCAGCGAAGAGAGGTTCCCGTGAAGGCCGCCAGAGCGGTCGCCGTATAGGGAACCCGCACAGATTGAGGAGATCACACTCTTTTCTAAGGAGCGTTTATGCCGGGGGCGCGCACCCACGATCTGATTACCGTCGTAACGGCGGCGGGCGCTAACGTCGCCTACTTTACCTTAACACCGCATGCGGACCCCACCCTGGCCGCGCTGTTTACCGTGCCCTACCTGTTCGCCGGATACGCCTGCGCCGGGGATCTCGACCTGGACTCGAAAGAGTATCGCCGCTGGGGACCGCTGCGCTTCCTCTGGTGGCCGTACCGTGTGATCGTACCGCATCGCTCCTGGGTATCCCATGGCCTGATCCTGGGCGGCGTGATCCGCGTGCTCTATCTGGCCGTAATTTGCACCCTCCTCTTCTGGGGCGGGCTCTGGCTGGTCAGCCGCTTCGGGCCGCATCTCGACCCTGACGCGATGACCTGGAACGCCTGGACCCTGCTGCTCCATTTCGGACAGGGGCACCCTCCGTGGGTGATCGCCGCCCTGGGCGGATTTATCCTCGCCGGAACCGCGCACTCCCTCGCCGACGCCATTTCCACCTCCCTGAAGCGCCATTTTTAAGCGCGTTATGCTATACTTCTAAGTATCCGCCTTGAGTTTCACAGTAACATCGCAGGGGCCGGCTCGTCTTAAAGAGGGGGCTCTCTTCGATTCGTCCGGTCCTAGGGCCGGGCGAGGAGTGAAACAAACCAACAACCGTAATCATGCTGAGAACCGAACCAGGAGGATCAAGGAATGTCGTTTGTTCGTCATCTGCAAAACGCCCTGGCGCTCACCGCACTCATCGGTGCGGCGGCGCTGGCGGCTGTCCCCGCGCAGGCCAAGAAGATCTACGCGGACCGGGAGATGAAAACCTGCAATTATTGCCACGTCCAGCCCGGCGGGCCGCGGAACTTCCGCGGCATCTACTATGGAACCCACAACCACTCGTTCGCGAAGTTCGACAATGTGTTCGAGGCGAAGGCGGCAGGCGTTCCGGAAGATGCCATGGGAGGAGATGCGGTGCCTACCACGGCAGGCTATCCCAACAACGTGAAGGTCGCGCCCGCGCTCAACTTCGTCGTCAAGGACATTGACGGCAAAGTGGTCAACCTGGGGCGCTATCAGGGCGATGTGATCCTCGTTGTCAACGTCGCCTCCTTCTGCGGCAATACGCCGCAGTACGCCAGTATGCAGAAGCTCTATGAGAAGTACAAAGAGAAGGGCTTTACCATTCTGGCCTTCCCCTGCAACGACTTCGGCGCGCAGGAGCCGGGAGACAGCAAGACGATCAAGGAGTTCTGCACGGGCCGGGACAGCAAGTACCACATCAGCTTCCCGCTCTTCACCAAGATCGATGTGAAGACGGATGATACCAAAGGCTGGATCGCGGCGCCGCTCTATAAGTTCCTCACCGACAAGCAGACCGATCCGAAGTTCAGCGGCGACATCGAGTGGAACTTTGCCAAGTTCCTCATCAATCGCGACGGCGAGGTTATCGCCCGCTTTAAGGCGAAGGACGATCCGCTGAAGACGGAGGAGATTGCGGCAGCCATCCAGAAGGAAGTGGATACTCCCAAAAAAGAGGCTTCCAACTGATCCCGCCTCTTTCCATACAAAACGACGCCCGCGTCAATGGCTTAGAAACTTCCGCAGCGTTGACAAGAAGCGCCTCGATCCCTTGGGGATCGAGGCGCTTCTTGCTTGCAAAAGCCGGTTCCTGGGATGCACACTCAGCGCCCCATGTTCTTATTCCCTGGTAGATGTACCCCCTCAGAAGTAGGCTTGTCGCCAAATTGCGTCGGGGGTGCAGTAGGCGCCCCCGCAGGGGTATTCTGTAACTGTTTGGTCAATTCCGCTTTGGCTTGCTCCGTACCCGGAGTGTTGAAGAAGGCCATTTTGGCGGAGAAGATTGCCAGCGCCACAACGACGATGACGATGACAATCATAAGCGTCTTGTTCATCGATTTCATAGTACCCACTCACCTTGTATTCCCGGACGATCCGATACATTGTGCGATTGGGCTGTGACTTCTGGTCTCACCGTTTGACGGTTCCCGGCATATGCATACCGGGTGGAGGCTCTCTGTAATGGTCCGGTGTCGAGGGGGGAATCTGCCCTGCACCGGGATTTCGTTCCTGGATGGGCCGGGTAGTATAGGTATAGATACCAAATACCAGCGCGACCACCACAACCAGCGCCACAATCACGATCGGAAGATTTACCTTCTGGTTCATCGTTGCCTCCTATCCGGTGTTGGCTCGGCCATACGTAGCAGAGAGGTCGTTGTCCATGGGAAGAACGACCTCTCTGCCAAAAGGCAACCTGAGCTGGCTGTTACTGCCCCGGTCCACCCCACTGATAGGCGACCGGATCAAAGACGACATAGGTGCGCGGATCCACGCCGGCAAGCAACTGATTCAGCTTCTGATACTTGACGTGCGAGTCGACATAGGCGACATTCATGCCCTGGAAATGGCGGGGCCAGGTCTCGCCATACTGGAGCGCGTTGTTCGGGTCATCCACGTGCCAGCCGCCGAACCAGTATCCGCCGGTGCCATACCACCAACTCGGCGTCTCGACGAGCCAGTTGCCGCCGCCCTGCGGCGCGCCGTTGACAACGTTCCAGACGGAGTCGACCAGCATCACGTTGTTGGCCGGCCGAACGATAGCGGCGAGCGTTATGCCCACGAACGGGATCGAATTGCCGATGCTATCGGATCCGCCGGGGAATACGGTCGTGAGGGGGCTCAGGTAGTAGTAGTTGAAGCCGAAATCCGCCGTGCTGGCGTAGGCGTAGTCTTTCTCGATGGCATTGGAAGCGTTGGTATATCCCCAGTCGGCGAGGTCGGTGGCATCGGTATTGAAGCCATCGGAGGGGCACTTGTCAATCTGCCGGTTCTTCGTATAGGGAGCCACCAACTGCGGCCACATCCGGTCTCCCGAATCCGGGTTATAGGAGCAACACCCATACTCGACCGGAACCATGTGCTCGTCGTAATCCTGAACGTACATCATGATTGCCAGGGCGCCCTGTTTGAAGTTGCTCAGGCAGGAGGTCTTTCTCGCCTCTTCGCGGGCCTGCGCGAAGACGGGGAAGAGGATGGCAGCCAGAATGGCGATGATAGCGATGACTACGAGCAACTCAATCAGGGTAAAGGCGGAGCGTGTCCGTCTTGCAGTGTATGTATTCATGCAAACCCTCCCAAATCTAAAAAGATAGAAATGCTGAGTGGATGGCACGGCTCCAGGGAGCCCATGCATCCGAGATAAATTGAGATACCTTGTCTACATCACCTCCCTGTGAGCGCAGGTGGAGAAGTCACTCTCTTTCCCACCTGCTCGGTTTCCGGATCGAACGGGATAGTACGTCGCGCACCCTGCTCCGTTCTCCATCAGGCGTTATTGCGGTTTCGTTGCGTTCGACGTCTTAGGGGATCCCGTTTCGCCACCACCCGCTCCCGTTGCGCCCGTTGCAGACGGCTGTTGCGGACCACTGCCGGGCGTCACCGGCTTACTCTCCTCTGCAGGAGCGCTGCAGCCGACCACGAAGGCGCACGCCACGAGCGCGAATAGAGCCCAGATTGCCCTTGTCACTTTCATCCGAGGTATCTCCTATGCCGACATACACATGCCGACATACACAACACGAAAATCTCCCTCCCTCTCCTTTGGTTCGGAGAGGGGAGGGAGCAGAGTGAAATGGTCTTAGTTCCACTGGATGTCTGGGCGGAACAGCCACAGGTGGCAGGCGCCGTCCCACCACGCGCCACCGGGAACATCTGCGGTGTAGCCGGTCCAGAAGTCAACACTGGGGCCGGTTCCATACGCACTGCCGGCGACGCGGCGGAATTTGACATGTCCGTCGGTGAGGGCGACATTCTGCCCGCCCGTGTGAACGCTGGTGGCTTGTCCGAACGTGCCGAACCACGCGCTCTGTGCTCCGTTACCGCCGTTACCGGAGGCACAGATCGCGGAACCGCTGCTATAGTTGGCAGGCTGGAAAACACAGGGCTGGTTCGGATTCGCGCAGATCAGCGCGGGGAATGCCAGGCTGTAGCCATTAATGGACGCCTTACCGGTCCCTTCGCTCAACATGGGCAGATTGGATGGGGTAGCTACGCCAGCCAGCGGATAGGACATCAGCAAGCCATTGTAGGTCATCGAGACCAGGGCAGGATTGCTCCCTGTATAGACATTACCGCCCTCATAGCCCACATTGGTGCCGGAGGGGCAGGTAACGATCTGGAAGTTCTTGGTGTAAGGAGCGGTGGAGTTGATCCAGTTCTCCTGAGAGGCATTCGAGCGCGCATTCGCCGGAACCGCCCAACTGAGCGGAACGGGCATGCGGTAGTTCCATCCCCATCCGCCGATCCCCGTATCCCAGCCGAAGGCCATGGGATAGAGCTCGTCATAGTCCTGAACATACTGCAGGACGGCCAGGCTGAGCTGCTTCTGGTTGGAGAGACAGGAGGTCTGGCGGGCCTTTTCGCGGGCCTGGGCGAAAACGGGGAAGAGGATCGCAGCCAGAATGGCGATGATCGCGATCACGACGAGCAGTTCTATCAGGGTAAATGCGGATAGATTACGCTTGCGGCTAAAAGTCATGTTGGATGACCCTCCCAATAAAAAAAATCAGCAGAATTGCGATGAATATGTGTGCATATGCCCGCAGGCGCTACACACAACAGGAACGCTACCAGATGGAGTTTCGCTTCACCTCCTTTAGTCTAAAATGGATAAGTCGAAATAGCAGGCGATTACTGGTAAGAAGGCAGGCATGAAAGTAACCTGTCTCCTGAATAAGGAGAGTACTCCTTACGCTTAAATTGGATATTAAGCCCCTGCTTTTCGAACCAAAACTTCGTGATCTCTTATCTGTTCTCTACATCGTTAGAGGCGACGGGTCGCTTTATGTTACGGTGTATTATGGGGGCGGATCGTTCCACTCCCTTGACCGAATGCCAGAGAATGTCGTTCATTATACCACAGGAAATCCGATCTGCGCAAGAAAAATCTAGATTCTGGCTATCTTTTGCCCGGTAGGCCGTCTCACCATTGACTTCCGCAACGATCTGGCGCTCCGGGAGAATGGCCTTGTAGGGTTCATTATTCTCTGCGCCAGCCCCGAATGCAACCAGGAGAGGCGCCCCGGCGTCGTACTGGTTCATGGCCGGAACGCCGAGCAGCCACTCCATGGAGTGGAGGACGCTGTCGGTATTATAAAAGTGGTGGTCCACCATCCCCCGCCGGATATAGGGGCTGATGACAAAGCAGATAGAGCGGTGAGCGTCCACGTGGTCGTAGCCGTCCTGGGCGTCGTCTTCCAGAATGAAGATGGCGGTATCTTTCCAGTAGGGGCTGGAACTCACCGCCTCGACGAGCTGCCCGACGGCATAGTCGTTGTCGGCGACCATGGCGCGGGGCGAGGCGGAGCCGGGCCGCGTGGCGGAGGTGTGGTCGCGCGGCAGACGCACCATCGAGAAAGCGGGCAAGCTCCCGTTCTTGATAAAGCCGTCGAACTCCCGTTTCCATTCGGCAAACCGGCTGGGCGCGCCATACTGCCCATAAGTCGGCTTCTTCACGGTCTCCGGGCAGTTGTGGAGCTTCCAGGCGTCGCTGTCGGCATAGTCCATGTCGAACTTCAGATAATCCACGTCGGTATGTCCGACGAGCGCCTTCCGGTTCGGCTCATTCGTTTTGGCGATCATTTTGCCGTTTGCGTCCTTGGAATCGGCGAACGCGGTAAAAAAACCGTAACCGCGATAGGAGAGGCCCTTTTTCGCGACGGCATCCCAGATGTAGCCGCCAGGAGCGCGGTTCACGTCGGGAAGGCCGATGAGATCCACGGGCGTGCCGTTATTCTCGCCCTCGAAGTCATAATTGCGCCCGCGCCCGCTGTAGTTGAAGTGGACATTCCGGGCCGCATACTCGCTCACCATGCCGGAGGTGGACCAGTTCCAGCCGTCCGCGGAGACTTCGGCGCAATCGTAGAAGTTGTCGAGCAGCACAAAGCGCTCCGCCAGCGCGTGGAGGTTCGGGGTCACGTCGCGCCCGAACAGCACCAGGGAGGGATCGCCATTGCCCTGCGGCAGGTCGCCCAGCACCTGATCGTAGGTGCGGTTCTCCTTGATGATATAGATCACGTGCTTGATGGCGGGGTGGAGCGGAGCG
>DATGIG010000082.1:0-4874 GCA_035295825.1 Chthonomonadaceae bacterium
TCATCGCAAGGTCATGGAGGCAGTGTGCAATAAACAGAGTATTGGGAGCGAGACGTTCCCGAATTGCCAGTGAGCGACGAAAATAACCCTCGGCTAACCCCAACTCGCCGCGTTGAACCGCGATCCTGCCGAAACCACTGAGGGAGAAGGCCATCCCCATCGCGTTGGGAGCGAGGCGCTCAAAGATGGCAAGTGCCCGATGATAATAGCCCTCGGCTAACTCCAAATCGCCGCGTTGAACTGCTACCCTACCGAGTAGATTAAGCGTATGTGCCATATCAAGCGAGTTGGGGGCGAGGCATTCATAAATTTCCAGCGACCGACGACAATAGTCCTTGGCTAATCCCAACTCGCCGCGTTCAAAATCAATGATGCCCAGATCCTTCAGGCTCTCTGCTACCTCGAGCGAGTTAGGAGCGAGGCGTTCCCGGATGGCCAGCACACGCCGAAAATAGCCCTCCGCTAACTCCAAATCGCCGTGTTCAAAAGCAACGAAGCCTAAATCCCTCAGGCTAAATGCCACATTGAGTGAGTTGGGAGCAAGCCGATCCCGGGTTGCCAACGCCCGACGATAATAGTCCTTGGCTAATTCCAACTCACAGCGGTCGAAAGCGATACTACCCAAGTCCTTGAGGCTGTGTGCTACTTCGAGCGAGTTGGGAGCAAGCCGATCCCGGATTGCCAACGCCCGACGATAATAGCCCTCCGCTAACCCATACTCACCACGAGCATAAGCGATGTAACCGAGGCCCTCGTAACTATACGCCGCTTTGAGTGAGTCATGAGCGAGGCGTTCCTCGATCTCCAGTGCCCGACGATAATAATCCTCGGCTCCAGCCAGGTCTCCACGACAATACTTGATCCCACCTATCGCGATGAGACTTCTTGTGACATGGAGCGAGTTGGGAGCGAGGCATTCTGCGATCTCCTGCGCCCGACGATAATAGTCCTCGGCTAACTCCATAGCACCAGCTTCATAAGCGACAGCGCCCAGACCATAAAGTCCGGCTGCGACATCCAGCGAGTGCGGGGCATGACGCTCCGTAATCTCCAGCGCACGATGATAATTGTCTTTCGCTAACTCCAGATTTCCACGAGATCTGGCTACATCCCCCAGATCTACCAGGTTCCTTGCCACATGCAGCGAGTTAGGGGCAAGGTCCTGCAACATCGCCAGGGATTGATCCAGGTAGTCGGCGGCTAACTCCAGATCTCCACGGAACCTGGCCGCCTTGCCTATCATCTGCAAGCAGTGCGCCTCCCAGACCGGAGCGCGGATCTCTCCTGCCAGCCTCAAAGCCGACTGAAGATAGCCCTCCGCCTGGGGCAAGTCGTTCTGAAGGACGATAGCATGCCTCCCATACTCCATAAGGCACAGACATCGCACGACGTTTTCGTCGGAAGCCTGCAAGTGTTCCAGAGCGCGATCATAAGCGGCCAACGCATCAGCCAATAGATCCTTCTGAGCGTACAAACGGCCCAGGCGCATCTCCAACCATACTATCATTCGTGGCTCGGAAGCCTGTTGGATCGCTTCTTGCCACAAAATGCCCGCGTCCTCCCTGGCATCGGATTGCCATGCGGACAGCCCCTGTTGATAGAGCGACAGCACGGCTTGCGGCAACTCCGGTCGGACTTCCAATCCCAGGTCTCCCGGTGGAACCAAGAGCGTTAGATTCTGCTCCTCACGACGGATCTGAAGCGCGTTGTTAAGCGTTCGATCCGCATTTTCGGAGAGGGCTTGCAGCAGCGCGGGAGAGGTGAGAGGGTGATTGTTATAAGCCAGAAGCTGGTCTCCCACTCGCAATCCGGCTTGCGTCGCAGGGCCATCTTCGGTCAAGGTCTCGATTATCAACATGCGCCATGCCTCCTACTATATAAGACTCTACCCCATCCCGGATAAATTGGAATGACAGAAATATTTGGTTCGGTTCTCTCAAACGGGCTTGACAGGATCCATCCATCCGTGTTAAAATTTGTCCGATCAGTCAGATTTTTGTACGTCCGATCAATATTACCTTGTCGCATGGGATATGGCAACTCGGATTAGCTCACCTGGCAGGAGAAATGTCTATGAAGCGGATGGTTCAACGTACTCTTTTGATCGTTCCGGCTGCGGTAGCGTTCATTGCAGTACAATGCGTGGGGCATGCACAGGAGAAGTCCACGGCATCCCTCGCACTTCCCTCGGATGCCGAGATCAACAAGCTCCTGACCGATAGAATCGATGTGGACCACTGGGGCACCGGTATCGTGGTTGGGGTTATTACGCCGCAGGGGAGGCGTATCTTTTCGTATGGCAAGCTCGATCAGGGCGACCCGCACCCGCTTAATGGCGACACGGTCTTCGAGATCGGCTCGGTCACCAAGGTCTTTACGTCGCTGTTGCTGGCCGATATGGTACAACGGGGCGAGGTCGCCCTGACCGATCCGGTCGAGAAGTACCTCCCTGCGGGCGTAAGAACGCCGGAGTGGAAGGGCCATAAGATCACGCTGGTGGACCTCGCAACGCAGACCTCCGGCCTCCCGTTCTTCCCCACGGATCTCGACGCCGTCGAGGATCCCGCCTCTGTTGACCGATACACGGAGAAGCAGCTCTACGCGTTCCTCTCCCACTACGAACTGCTCCACGACATCGGGGTCCACTGGGAGTATACCAACCTGGGCGTCGGGCTGCTGGGCCATGCGCTCGCCCGCCGGGCGGGCACGGATTATGCAGGGCTGGTGCACGCCCGTATCACCGGCCCGCTCGGTATGAAGAGTACCGCCCTCACCCTCTCCCCCTCCATGAAGGGGCGGTTTGCGGTCGGCCATGACACCGAGTTGAAGCCCACACCGGAACTGTACATGCCGGCCATGGCCGGGGCCGGCGCGCTCCGGTCGAGCGCCAACGATCTGCTCACGCTCCTGGCGGCATTTTTGGGCGACAACCCCTCGCCGCTGGCCCCCGCGATGCCCCGCATGCTGGAGACCGTCCGGCCTGCCGACGACTGGCTCCTCTACCTGGGCGGCAAGCAGGCGCTGGGGTGGTGGATCATCGGCACGGGAGACGACCGGATCATCGCCCATGCGGGCGAGACGCTGGGCTTCTCCTGCTCCGTGGCGTATAACCCCAAAACGCACGTCGGCGTGGTGGCGCTCACCAACAGCCCCAATGGCGGCAATGAGGTGGCGATGCATCTGCTGCGGCCAAGCTACCCCTATTCCCGGCCCGGCAAGCCTGGCGCCGCCCCGAAGGCGCATAAGGAGATCACGGTAGACCCGAAGCTGTTCGACCGCTATGCGGGCAAGTATCGGGCCGCGCCGAACGTCATTATCGTCATCGCGCGCCGAGGCGATACCCTCACCTTTATGTCGCCGAGTTACCCGCAAGTCCGGCTCCATGCGGAGGGTGAACGGGACTACTTTATCGCGCAGTCCGGCGTTACCCTGACTTTCGAGGGGGATGAGGGGGGTCGCCCCACAACGCTCATGCTCCATCTTCCGGGTCTGCCGCCCATCCCGGCGAAGCGGCTCGATCTTCAGGCGCAATAATCGAGAACCGCTCTCTCGGCGGAGGAGTTGACAAATCGTGTTCGGGAGTGCCACACTTAGGTCATGCAGGCAGAAACCAGCATCCATGCGGACGATCAGGAGAGACGGTCGTTTATCGAGCGCGCCCGGCGCACCCAGATCGTCTCCTGCGCCATAGATACCATCGCCACTCTGGGCTATGCGCAGGCATCCCTGGCCCAGATCGCCAGGCGGGCCGGGATCAGCAAAGGAGTGATCTCCTACCACTTCGCCGGTAAAGAGGAGCTGATCCGGGAGGTGCTCGCCTCGGTGTTCACAGCCGGCGCGGAGTTTATGGTGCCGAAACTGCGGGCGGAGACCAGCGCCGCCGGCGCCTTGCGCGCCTACATCGAATCGAACCTGGCATTCATGCACGCCAACCGCAACTCCCTTCTGGCGGTCGTGGAGATCGTCTCCCACTTTCGCGTCGGAGATGCCGGGCCTCGCCTCGTCGTGACCATGCTCGAATCGGCGGTCACCGATCTGGAGCGGATCCTGCGCTGGGGCCAGGAGACCGGCGAGTTCCGGGAGTTCTCCACGCGGGTGATGGCCACCGCCATCCGAAACGCCATCGATGGCGTCCCGCCGCAGTTGGTAGCCGACGCAACGCTCGATGTGGAGGCTTACGCGCAAGAATTGGCAACCCTGTTTCAGCTTGCGACCCGTAAGGAACGGCTTGAGAAAGGATAACTCATCATGCGGAACAACAAGAGACTACTCTGGATTGGAGCGCTCGCCCTGCTCGCCCTGGTCGGCCAGCCGGCCCTGCGCGCAGACGACGGAGCGGATGCGGCAAAGCCCACGACACTGACGAACCCCGTCAAGGTCAAGGACACGTTCCAGTACAAGAGCACCCTGAGCGTCTCCGCCGGCGGCGCGGACGTCGTGGTGGAGCAGGGCCGGAAATACACCGTCAAGGAGATCAAGGACAATGGCGATATCGTCTATGTGGTGGCGGACCTGGGCGGTAAGTTCTCCATCAATGGCGGCGATATGGACATTCCGCCCGGCGCTTCGGTGACGCTGACGCAGGACAAGACCGGCAAAATCATCGACTACAAGCCCGATGCCAACGATCAGAACCCCTATCTCTCCGACACCACACAGTACCTGGTTGCCATGGTGGATCACATCATTCTGCCCGACAAGCCGGTGAAACCGGGCGACTCCTGGAAGACGGAGGCGAAAAATCCGGCGGCGAAGGATAAGAAGGTCTCCATCAAGACCACCTTTGTCGGCCTGGACAAAGTCGATGGCATGCCGGCCTGGAAGATCAAGCAGACGCTGGAGGCGGAGACCGAAGATGGCAGCAAGATGACCTC
>DATGIG010000083.1:0-8939 GCA_035295825.1 Chthonomonadaceae bacterium
GGCTCTTGTGTTGAGTTGTTGGAAGGTGAGCTGTTGATCCTCGACGACCAGGGCGAGGGCGTTCGGGTAGGTCCTGGCAGCGGTCTCGAAGAGTTGGTGGATGCACACCTCTTCCCCATATTCCCGATCGCTCGCGTTCCAATCCCCCAGCAACTTATCGCGGTCGACTTGAGGCGCCATCTCCAGCAAGCCTAGGTTGGCGTCCGGAGTCTTGACAGCGCTTCGCAATAGCGCCTCGTAACACAATGCCATATGATGTATGGCATCTTCGGAATATACCTCGCTATCGTACTGCCACTCCAGCCGCGTACTGACGTTTCCATGCAGGCAACGAACGCCGAGGGCGAAGGGCATCGGAGCAGTATTCAAAGCGCTTATAGAGAACGAAGTGGGCTCTGACGTATCCGCCCACTCCTCATAGGCAAATGTATAGAGGAGGGCCTCGTTCGACCCAACGTGCTCCGGATCATGGAAATCCTGCCAGCCGGTAGCCTCGTCGATGGCGATATCCGCCTTGTAAAACAGAGAGAGGAGCGGATTTGACAAATCGATATGGAAGCGAATAGGAAGCACCTTGGCAAAGATACCGATCGCGCCGTTCAACTCCGCATGGGAACGACCTTCGCACTCATGTCCCAGCGTCAGTAAGGAGGTGTCCGTCCACCGCGATAAGAGTACGCCCCAAAGCGTCTCCAGGATCACTCCATACGACACCTCGCACTGTTTTGCAAGCGCCTCTAAGGCGGCGCTAAGCGCAGGATCCAGAACCTGAACGTTGAGCGCATGGCAAATACGGTGTTCGTTTTGGAATGTCTTTGTGTGCGGGTACTGGACCGTGTCTATCGCGATCTCCGGCTGTTCGTTCCAAAAGCCCCTGCCCGTCTGGGCGTCCGCATCGGAAGAGGTAAGCAACTCAGCCTGCCATTGCGCATAGTCGATGTATTGTAGAGGCGGCTCCTGCGACAAACCGGACACAGGCGATGCGTAGAATAAACCTACCTCGGCTGCCAGATTTTTTAACGAACGGCGATCCATACATATGGCTGGAACCGTAATCAGCAGGAGATGGTTATGGGTATCCAAGTGAATTAGCATAAGGCGCGCCAGTGGCCCATGCTCCAGGTCAAAGGGCGTCAGCCTCTGTGACTGGGCTAATTGCTCGATCTGGAACTGCTGCTCGACTATCGTTAGATGACGCAGATCGTGGCTGCTCCAGCACGGGAAAGATTGGTCGACCACCGATTGCAACGGCACGGTCAAACCCGCAACGCGCGGAAAGACTGTACGTAGGGCTTCGTGGCGCTCCCATATACATCTCAGTGCAACGCTCAGGGCCTCCTCGTCCAGGACATCTTGTAATTGCAGAGTGACCTGGGGGTTCGGAAAGAGCTGACGTTGTTGGAGCCGCCAAACGATCCGTTGCTGAAGGGAAAGCTCATACGCTTCCCCCTTGGCTTCGTTGATTTCTGTAGTCAAGGTTGGGTCGGTCTTCATCTTTCTCCCCAGATTAAGTAATTGTCGGAGCAAACCGGTACATAACTTATTCTTTAACTGCATCTGCTATGGCGACATATGCAACGTGCCAGTTACAAAATGTTCGCCCGTTGTCTATCTTCGTGGGATGGATGGTCCCAATTGCCGACCGGAACGGATGGGACCCTGTCCTTCGTTTCGATCGCTCTTCAGCCGTTTGCGGGCGAGGTCAAGGAGCATTGTCTCCAGTTCCAGAAGGTGTGCGTCCGGGTTGGAGGCCACGTAGCGGATCACAGCTTCGAAATCAGCCGCCATACCACGGATCGTGATTGCCTCGAAGAGATCGGTCTGGTACAGCCAGGTAGTAGACAGCGCGCCCGCACTCTCATTTGCGAACACTACAATGTCGTATTTCGCCGTCGGCATTCCTGGATTTACGTAGGATACGCTTAGCGAGGGGTCGAATGTCATTCTGTGGGCTGGCGGGTTCATTACGAAGAGCACCTGGAAGAGAGGCGTATGGCTTGTGCTTCTCTCCGGCCGCAGTACTTCCACCAGTTTGTCGAAGGGTAGAGATTGGTGTGAATACGCGCCTAAGCATACTTCTCGAACCCGATCCATTATCTCCCGGAATGTCGGATTGCCCGCAAGATCGGTACGCAGCACCAGGTGATTGAGGAAGAAGCCGATCAATCCCTCCGTATCTGCGTGGTTGCGATTTGCGGAATCCGTTCCGACTACCAGGTCAGTCTGTCCTGAGTACCTATACAAAAGTACATTGAAGGCGGCGAAGAGGGTCATGAACTGGGTAACCTTCTCCTGGCGCCCGAACTCAGAGAGCCCGGCATAATCCTCGTGCGCAATAACCAGCCGTTCGCTACCTCCGGAATACGTACTGACACCCGGAACCGGTCGCCCTGTTCGCAGGCGCAGTAGCGGCGGCGCTCCCGCCATCTGCTCTTTCCAGTATTCAATCTGTCGATCTAACTCCTCACCCTGCAGCCAGTTTCTCTGCCAGGCGGCGTAATCCGCATACTGGATCGGCAGAGCACTTAGCGGAGAGGGCTGACCGGCATGATAGGCCTTGTAGAGGGCGGTCAACTCACGCATCAGCACGCCTTGCGACCATCCATCCGAGACGATGTGGTGCAGGGTCAACAGCAGGACATGCTCCTCTTCTCCCAATTTCAGCAACGCAGAGCGGAAGAGCGGACCCACAGACAGCTCGAAAGGACGTTGCGCCTCCTCCTGCACCAGACGACGCATCTCCGCCTCGCGTGCTTCTTCTAAAGAGATGCCCGCCAGATCGGTTACAGGCAATTCGAACGGAGTGTAAGATTGAATTATTTGGACAGGATCCCCCTCGGCTTCCCAGAACACAGTCCTCAATGCCTCGTGCCGCTCCACGAGCGTGTTCAGACTGGCTTCCAGAGCCGAGACATCCAACCTCCCCGTCAGACGCAATGCCATCGGGATGTTGTAGAGCGAACTGCCGGGCTCCAACTGATCGATGAACCACAACCGCTGCTGGGCAAACGACAGCGGCAGACGGCCTTCGCGTGAGACCCGCACCAACGCCGGAGACCCCGATCCAGAAGCGCCGGAGGCAGCCGCGATGTGTGTAGCCAGCCCCGCAACCGTGGGCGTCTCGAACAGCGCCCGCAGCGGCAATTCCACCTCGAAGGTGGTGCGGATCCGCAAGATTACCTGGGTCGCCAGCAGCGAATGCCCCCCCAGATCGAAGAAACTGTCGTGAATGCCCACACGCTCCAGGTGCAAGATCTCACTCCAGATCTCGGCAAGCCCTTCTTCATGGGGAGTCCTTGGGGCGACATAAGCCTCTTCCACGTCCTGTGCTTCGGGAGCGGGGAGCGCCTTACGGTCGATCTTGCCGTTGGGAGAGAGCGGCAAAGCCTCCAGGTACACAAACATGGAAGGAACCATGTAGCCGGGCAGTTTGTCGGCGAGATGCGCCCGCAATACGCCGACGCTCGCAGTGCCATCGCGACTGACCACATAGGCTACCAGCCGTTTGCCCCCTGGAGTATCTTCCCGGGCCAGTACGGCGGCCTCGCGAATGGCAGGATGCTGGGAGAGCACGCTTTCGATCTCACCCAGTTCGATGCGGAAACCACGGATCTTCACCTGGTCATCCGCACGGCCCACAAACTCGATGTTACCATCGCGAAGGTAGCGACACAGATCGCCCGTACGGTACAGACGCGCCCCCGGCACGCTGCTGAAGGGGTTCGGCACAAAACGCTCCGCCGTCAACTCCGGACGGTTCAAATACCCACGCGCAAGGCTCTCGCCTCCTATGTAAAGCTCGCCCGATACTCCCACCGCAACCGGGGACATACCCGCATCCAGCAGATACACTTGCGTGTTGCTGATTGGACGACCGATGGAAGGCGCTCCCTCCGTCTCGTTCAGAGCCACCCTGCCCGCGGTCGCCACCACCGTCGACTCCGTCGGACCGTAGTGGTTGATGAGCTCGAAAGGCAATGTCGGTTGGGCAATCGGGTGCAGACGATCTCCCCCCGTCAGAAGCGCACGCAGGTGGAGATCTACACAGCCCGGATCCGCCAGGACCATTTCCGCCAGCGGTGTGGGCAGGAAACACACGGTAGCCTCATGCTGCGCCAGCCAACCCAGCAATTCCTGCGACGACAACGTAGTCTCTTCGTTGGCGATATATAAAGACGCCCCCACCGCCAGCGAAGGCCATATCTCCCACACAGACGCATCGAACGCGGAGCGGGCAACCTGAGTGGTCCGGTCTGCCGTGCCGAGGTTATACGTCCGCACATGCCAGTGGACCAGGTTGAGCAGGTTACTATGGGAGACCTCTACCCCCTTGGGGCGTCCGGTCGAACCCGAAGTGTAGATCACATAAGCCAGGTTGTCTGCCAGAACCGCGCGCTGGGGATTGGCAACGCTCTCGCTCGCATACGTCCCTTCCGTATTCACACAGAGGATTCGCGCCTTCTGGTCGCCCAGGCGCGCTTTCAAGTGCTGCTGTGTCAACAGAATGGGAGTGCGACTGTCTTCAAGCATGAAGGCAATACGCTCCTGAGGATAGTTGGAATCCAGAGGAACATAGGCTCCCCCGGCTTTGAGGATGCCCAGGAGTGTGACCACCATCTCCAGGGAGCGCTCCATGAACACACCGACGAGCATTTCCGGCCCAACCCCCAGTTTCTGAAGGTAGTGCGCCAGTTGGTTGGCCCGCTGATTGAGCGCGCGATAGGTGAGGGACGCCCCCTCGAACTCCACAGCAATCGCCTCCGGAGCGCGCTCGACCTGCGCCTCGAAGAGTTCGTGGATACAGCGTTGGCGCGGATAGGCGACCTCCGTACTATTCCACTCCGTCAGCACCTGATGCCGCTCCGCAGCCGTCATAAGCGGGAGGGCAGAGAGTTTCTGCTGCGCATTCAACACAATCGCTTCCAACAGCACCTGGAAGTGTCCCAGCATCCGCTGCATACGCTCGGCATCAAACAGATCGGTGTTGTACTCCAGAGCGCCGCCTAGCTTTCCACCCGTCTCCCACATCACCAGGCTCAGGTCGAACTTCGCGCTTACGCCCTCCGAACCTGCCCTCCCAACCTCGAGACCCTCCAAATCCAGTCCCACACGCGGAGCATTCGCCAGACTGAACAGCACCTGGAACAGAGGGGAATGGCTCATACTGCGCTGCGGCTGGATCTCCTCCACCAGTTTCTCAAACGGCAAGTCCTGATGCGCGTACCCACCCAGACACACCTCCCGAACCCGCTTCAACACCTCCACAAAACCCGGATCCCCCGACAGATCGGTGCGCAGGGCCAACGTATTCACAAAGAAACCGATCAACCCCTCGATCTCCGCCTGGGTGCGGTTGGCGATGGGAGTGCCCACCACAATGTCGTCCTGACCGCTGTAACGCGACAGCAGCGTCTGGAAGGCGGCCAGCAGCGTCATGAACAGCGTCACGCCCTCCTGCTGACACAGTGCCTTCAGACCGCTTGTCAGTTCTGGGGAGAACTCCTGGCGCAGGCGCGCTCCCCGATACGACTGGATGGCAGGACGGGATCGGTCGGTGGGCAACTCCAGCAGGGCCGGGGCTCCAGCGAGATGCTGTTTCCAGTAGCCCACCTGGCGCTGCAGTTCCTCTGCTTGCAGCCACTGTCGCTGCCACGCGGCGTAGTCGGCATACTGGATACTCAACTCGGTTAGGGGGGAGGGCTGTCCGGAGCGATAGGCATTGTAGAGGGCGGTCAACTCCCGTGTCAGCACGCCTTGCGACCATCCATCCGAGACGATGTGGTGCAGGGTCAACAGCAGGACATGCTCCTCCTCTGCCAGTTGCAGCAGCGCGGCACGGAACAGAGGCCCGGCAGCCAGATCGAAGGGACGTTGTGCCTCCTCCTGCACCAGACGACGCACCTCTGCCTCGCGTGTCTCCGCAGTCAGGGAGTTGAGATCGGTCAGGGGCAGCGCGAAGGGTGCGTACTCCTGGATCACCTGCACTGGCTCGCCCTCGGGGGAGGCAAAGACGGTCCGAAGCGCCTCGTGCCGCTCCACCAGGGTGTTGAGGCTCTGCTCCAGAGCCGAGATATCCAGGCTTCCTCTCAACCGCACGGCGAGCGGAATATGATAGGCAGAGCTATCCGGTTCCAGTTGATCGATGAACCACAACCGCTGCTGCGCGAAAGAGAGAGGCAGACGCCCTTCCCGAGACACACGCACCAACCCAGGAGCCGAAGAAGCCCCAGAACCCGATGTCCCCGCGATATGCGCCGCCAACCCGGCAATGGTGGGGGTCTCGAACAGAACTCGCAGCGGCAACTCTACCGCGAAGATGGTGCGGATGCGCGAGATCACCTGGGTTGCCAGCAGCGAGTGCCCTCCCAGATCGAAGAAGCTGCTATGAACCCCCACCTGATCCAGCCGCAACACCTCACTCCAGATCTCGGCCAGTCCCTCCTCGATGGGAGTGCGAGGCGCCACATAGCTCGCCTCGGCACTCTGGGCATGCGGAGCCGGGAGCGCCTTGCGATCCACCTTGCCATTGGGTGTCAGCGGCAGCCGCTCCAGCACCACCCAGCCCGACGGAACCATGTACTCCGGAAGCTTCGCCAGAAGATGCTCCTGCAGCGCCGCCACCGAGACGGAGGCGGACTGTCCCACCACATAAGCCACCAGCCGTTTGTCTCCGGGCACGTCCTCCCGAGCCAACACCACCGCTTCCCGCACTCCCGAATGTCCCAGCAGCGCACTCTCGATCTCTCCCAACTCGATCCGGTAACCCCGAATCTTCACCTGTTGATCCAGGCGCGCTACAAACTCCAGGTTCCCATCCGGTAGGAGCCGGCATAGATCTCCCGTCCGATACATGCGCGCCCCTGGCTCGCTGCGGAAGGGATCGGGCACAAACTTCTCCGCGGTCAGGTCCGGCCGGTTCAGATAACCTCGAGCCACTCCGGCGCCCCCGATGTAGAGCTCTCCTGGCACCCCCTGAGGTACCGGCTGCCGCCATCGATCCAACAGATAGAGCTCAGTGTTCGCTATCGGGCGACCGATCGGCACCGCTCCAGAAGGACAATCGCGCGCCATCACCGAATAGACGCAGCATCCCACCACCGTCTCCGTCGGACCGTACTCGTTGACGATACGGGTCTGGGGGGCGTTTTCGCGCCAATAGAGCAGGCTCTCGCCGGAGAGCGCTTCCCCTCCGATGATGAACGCCCGTATCCGATCCGCCGCTTGCCCCCTGGGCAGTTGCTGGCTCAGCAACTCCAGATGGGCAGGGGTGATCTTGACCAGGCTCAGATCCTGCTGCGTTTGCAACGCATCGCTCAGTGCGCTCACCCCCTCGCTTTCGGGCAACAACCAGGCCGTGCGCCCCACCAGCAACGCCGGCATCAGACTCGTTACCGTCAAGTCGAAAGAGAGCGAACTGTGTACCGGAGAACCCTGCCCCGAAGCCACCTCATAAGCATCTACACACCAGGTCAGATAGTTGGTCAGACCTCCCTGTGTGATGACCGCTCCCTTGGGACGTCCGGTCGTCCCCGAGGTGTAGATCACATAGGCAGCATGCTCCGGGGTGAGAGCGCCGAGCAGATCCGTCTCACTCTCCATGCCGATCATCGGCCAGTCCCGATCCAGGCAGACTACGGCTAAGACGGAACTGGGCAGGGCATCCACACAACTTTCCAGGGACAACAGCACGGCCGTTTGAGCATCCTCGATCATGAAGGCTAGTCGATCCAGCGGGTAGGAGGGATCGAGGGGGACATAAGCGCCACCTGCCTTGAGGATGCCCAGCATCCCGATCACCATCTCCAGCGAGCGAGGAAGACACAATCCCACCAGGACCTCGGGTCCTACGCCCAACATCTGGAGGTAGCGAGCGAGTTGGTTGGCTTTTGCATTGAGTTGGGCATAGGTGAGTGACTGTCCCTGGCACTCTACCGCGACCGCCTCGGGCGTGCGTGCGACCTGCTCCTCGAAGAGTTGGTGGAAGCAACGCTCCCTGGGATAGGGGCGATGGGTGTCATTCCATTGGGTAAGGATCTGGCGCCGTTCTGGTTGGGTGAGCAGGGGCAGCCGAGCAACCTCCTGCTTGGGATCGGCGACGATGCCTTCGAGCAGAAGACGCAGGTGCTCCAATAGACGTTGCATCCGTTCGGCATCAAATAGATCGGTGTTGTACTCCAGCCAGAGCACGAACTGATCCTGGCGATCCGACACAGCCAACGTCATATCAAACTTGGAAATGGCCATCCCACTATCGATGCTGCGAAGGCGGATTCCCTGAAGGTCGAGATCTCCCCTTGGCGCATTCTGCATGGAAAAAAGGATCTGGAAGATCGGAGAATGGCTCAGGTTGCGCTCCGGCTGCAACTCCTCCACCAGCTTCTCGAACGGCAAGTCCTGATGGGCATACGCGCCTAATGCCATCTCCCGCACTCTTCCCAGCAACTCCACAAAGCTCGGATCTCCCGATAGATCGGTTCTCAATGGCACCGAGTTGACAAAGAAACCGATCAACCCTTCCAACTCCGCCTGGGTTCGGTTGGCGATAGGGCTGCCCACCACGATATCGTCCTGACCACTGTAGCGACTGAGCAAGACGTTGAAGGCGGCCAGCAGCGTCATATAGTAGGTCGCGCCTTCTTGTTGCGCCAACTGCTTGATGGCTCTGGAGAGTTCCGGGGAGAACTCATAGCGCAGGAAGGCGCCCCGGAAGGTCTGGATGGCAGGGCGTGGTCGGTCGGTGGGCAACTCCAGCACCGGAGGCGCTCCGGTCAGGCGCTCCTTCCAATAGCCGATCTGCCGCTCCAGCACTTCGCCCTGCAGCCAGTTCCGCTGCCAGGCGGCATAATCCGCATACTGGATCGGCAGGTCGGGCAACGGCGAGGGGCTGCCGGTGGAATACGCGTTGTAGAGGGCGGTCAACTCCCGCCTGAACACTCCCT
>DATGIG010000084.1:0-3834 GCA_035295825.1 Chthonomonadaceae bacterium
GTAAAAAGACCGATTGACAAGCTTGTCCAATTCATTATTAAAATCGGTGGGTCAAGTTTGGCAACCTCCCCTTGATTGGCAGGCAATTTAATAAATGAGCCTTAATAGGGTATACTTAGATAGCAATTCTAGCGATTAGGAATAGCTATGGAAGCGAGCAGGAAGGCTCCGACAACTGATAGCGTACCCGCCTACTACAACACCATCGCCAGCGACTACGACCAGCTCTACACCGATCCAGTCAGCCGCTACGAGAATGCCGTCGTTCGCTCCCTCCTGGCTCGGCTCGATCTCGACGGCAAGGACGTGCTGGACTTGGGCTGCGGGACCGGGCTGTTCCTGGATCTCGGCTTTTGTCCCCGCCGCTACCTCGGCTTGGACGTAAGCCCGGAGATGGTACGCATCGCCAGAAAGAAGCATCCCGACCGGGCGTTCTGTGTCGGCGATATGGCCGAGCCGGGACTGGAACGCTATGACGCCGTGCTCTCCCTCTTCGGCGGCGCCAGCCAGGTCCTGCACGTTCCGCTTGCCGATCTGCTGCACCCTCTGCGGCCGGGCGGCATCTTTGTCCTTATGGTCTTCGCCGAGGGACAGGGCGATAGGATCGGCTACCGAAAGGACCGCGCCTGCACGGACCTGCCCCCGCTTCCCGTGCGCTTCTATAGCGTCCAGGGCCTGCGCCAAGCCCTCCTGGGTATGGAGCAGGTTCGGGTACGCGGCCTGAACGTCTGCCTGCCCATCAACTCCTCGCCCTCGCCGGCTCACTTCGCCGTTAACGCCCTGCTGGAGCGGCTTGCCCCCTCGCAGGCAGCCTTTCTCATCGCCACCGGAAGGAGACCCGGCCATTTATGCCCCGCCGACGCCTCGCTCAGAATGTGTTCGATGCTGCGCTAGAGCGGCTGAGCGCTCTCTACCAGGACGGCCATCGCCTGGTCGTCAGCTTCTCCGCGGGCAAGGACAGCGGCGTCTGCCTGGAGATGGCGATCCTGGCGGCCCGCGCTACGAATCGTCTCCCTGTGGACGTGGTGATGCGGGATGAGGAGATCATGGTCCCCGGCACTTTCGAGTACGCCGAGCGCACCGCCTGCCGAGAGGAAGTGCGCTTTAGGTGGCTTGTGGCCCATCAGCCCATCGTCAACGTCTTCGATCGCGTCTCCCCCTACTTCTGGACCTTCGATCCGCTGCTTGACCCGGAGGATTGGGTACGCCAACCTCCTGCCTTCGCCGAGACCATCGAGGACCTGTGCATCGAGCGCATGACCCTGCCTTCTCGTTTCCCGCCTCCAGAGGGCAAGCGCCTCTATGCCGTGCTGGGGCTAAGAACCCAGGAGAGCCGAAACCGGCTGATGGGTCTGTTCTCCAGCGGCGGCCATATCACCAAGCCCAACCCTTACGGGGTCGCCTCTGTGCGCCCGATCTACGACTGGACGGACGGGGATGTCTGGAAAGCCATTAAGGATAACGGCTGGGACTACAACCAGGCGTATGATGTGCTCCACCGCCTGGGAGTGGACAGGAACCGCCTGCGGATCGCCCCGCCTACCTTGAACGCCGCCGGTCTGGACACCCTCGGTATGGCCGCCAGAGCCTGGCCGCAATGGTTTGAGCGGGTGGCGAAGCGCCTGCCGGGAGTAAGGACGGCGGCGCTGTTCGGCAAGCGAGCTGTGCAGCCCTCACGCCGTTTAGGAGAGAGTTGGGAAGCCTGCTTCAAGCGGGAGTGCCTGGAGGAAGCCCCTGCCGAGTGGATCAAAGAGCGAGCGAGAAGGGCGATGGAGAGCAGGCTTAGCTCCCACGCGCATCATTCGACCTCACCCTTCCCCGAAGCCGCGCCCTGTCCCAACTGCCAGGGCAGTCTCCGCTCGTGGAAGGACCTGGCCTTACATCTCTACAACGGCGATCCGTTCAGCCTCAAGGCCGACAATCTGCCCTATGTCGAGCCGGAGTTCTTCCGCAAAGGAGCGGGCACCTGGGGCGGCAAGCCCAACTTCTAAGGATGGCAAAGAGGAGAGCGATGGAAGCAGACGCTCTGCAAAGCCTGATTGCGAAAGTGGAATTCCGAAAGACGACCTACATCGAGCCGCACGAATACATCGTCAGAGGCTGGAGCGACGACTGTGCTGCCGTCCACGACGCCCTGGCCGAGAAGATCAAGACGGAAGGCTACACGCGCCGCTTCTATGGCAGAAGCTATCGCTATGTCAACATCGCAGGCTTCCGGTACTGGCTGATGGGTCCAGTCCTGAACCGGGCTGTCTTGCAAGAGGAGGAGGGAGAAGACAATGCCGCAGCAGGATAAGGGCCGCAAGGCCATCGAGAAGAAGAACAAGGTCTTGGAAAAGCTTGCCATCGAGTACGTGCCGATGGAAAGCATCCAGCCCAACAGCTACAATCCCAACCGCCAGAGCGAGCACGACTTTGAACTGCTCTTGAAGTCCATGAGAGAAGACGGCTTCACGCAGCCCATCGTCTGCCAGGCCAAGACCCGTGAGATCGTGGACGGGGAGCATCGCTGGCGGGCAGCGCAGCGCCTGGGCTTTACGGAGGTGCCGGTGGTCTTCGTGGACATGACGCCTGAGCAGATGAGGATTGCCACCCTCCGGCACAACCGGGCCAGAGGCTCGGAGGACATTGACCTGACCGCCCAGGTGCTTCGGGATCTTCAGAGCCTGGGCGCTCTCGATTGGGCGCAGGACAGCCTGATGCTCGATGACGTGGAACTCAATCGCCTGATCGAGGACTTTCCCGCTCCAGAGGCATTGGCCGCTTCCGAGTTCTCCTCGGCCTGGGAACCTGCCGACCGGCTGGAGGGGCAGACAGAGGCGACGCAGGTAAGGGAGGGCAACCTGCCGGGGCATACCATCGTACAGGGGATGACGCCGGCCGCCTTAGAAGCCAGGCGAGAGGAGGAGAAGCGTCTGCAGCAGGCCAGAACGGAAGAGGAGCGCCAGATGGTCAAGAAGGAGAGTACGCTCTACCGGCTGCATCTGGTGTTTGCCGGCGAGGAGGCCGAGGTGGTCTCGAAGGTGCTGGGGGAGACGCCAGCGGAGACGCTGCTGGCGTTGTGTAAGCGTCAGCAGGAGGCGGCGTGAAGGAGAGGCGACAGGTCGGGCTAACAAAGGGACTTTTACGCGATCGTGCCGCTACTGAACGGGCAGGAGCTGAAAGCATAGCTGCCATCAACCATTAGGCGGCTGCGTGCTGGATGACTTTGATTGAATCTTCCTTTCAAGACCAACAGAGCTCCAGGTGCAAGCCTGGGGCTCTGTCGTTTTGAGGAGGAGAGCAACTAAGGCAGCGTCACTTTCAGGGAGCCGCTGAACTTGCCACCCGTAAACGTGCCCGACACCGCCAGCGTGACCACCGAGCCGGACGTACCTGAAGACAGCGGGAAGGTCAGGCTGGCTGTGCCCGTCGAACCGGCTGCGATACTGCCTACCGACATCGGCAGGGTCGTAGTGGTCTTGACCGCATTGAGCGTCGCCTTGGTGAGGGTCACGTTCGGTGCCGTCTGAAAGCCGAGGTTCTTCAGGCTGATAGTGGCCGTGTAGCTCGTGCTTCCCTTGGTAAGGGTGGCCGAAGTCAGCTTGAGCGTGGTCAGCAGGATGGTAAAGGTCTTGGTGGCCGCCGAGGTGCCCGCTCCCGGCGTGGACACGGTGATGTGGGCGGTGCCAGGGCTAGCGATGTTGGCGGCAGGGACGGCAGCTTTGAGTTGGGTAGCGGAGACGTAGGTGGTGGTCAGAGCCGAGCCGTTCCAGTTGACGACGGAGGTGTTGGCGAAGCTGGTGCCCTTAACGAGCAGGGTGAAGGCGGGAGCGCCTGCGTTCTTGGAGGCCG
>DATGIG010000085.1:0-20900 GCA_035295825.1 Chthonomonadaceae bacterium
ATCGGTGCGAGATAGTAGATGCGAACGTCCACACTATTCGGGCGGATCTCCTCTTTGAAGAAGAGCTTGATTCCGTCGGCGAGCGTCTGCAGCAGGCCGCGCGGCCCGACCCGGTTCGGCCCCGACCGGTCTTGCATCAGCGCCATCACCACACGCTCGATCCAGATGAGGCCGGGCACGATCGCCAGGACGAACCCCAGGATCATGGCGAGCGCCACATAGGGAACAAGGTCGGGCAGATGGACAGGCCCCAGTTTTTCCGGGAAGATGAAGATACTTGGCACGGATTGGTCGGGCATAGTCGCTTCCTAGACCGCCGCTTTGTCGCGGGCAGGCGCGTTGTAGGGTACGGTTTCGAGCGTCGGCTTGGGCGCTGCAGCGTTCGGATCGCTCCAGCGGACGCCGGATTCGCCCAGGCTCTTCAGCGTCAGTCCCGCATAGGCCGGGACGTTCGCGGCGATGTCGCGCAGAATGTCGCGTGCGGAGAAGCAGGGCGCGCCACCTCCGAGCTGCGCGGAGACCTCCGTGAAGACCAGCCAGTCCGGCTTGATATCCGGTGACATGTCGAAGGCGCGATAGATCCGCTGCACCCGCCGCTCGCAACTGGTGTAGGTGCCGTCCTTCTCCGCCATGCTGGCGACCGGCAGCACCAGGTCGGCCAACTGCGCCGTCTCGGTCATGCTGAGTTCATTGACCACAACGAAGGGGCAGGCTTCCAGGGCGCGCCGGGCCAGGGCGGGATCGTGGAACTTCTCCACCAGCTTCGCGCCGACGATCCAGAGCAGCGGGAGCTTGCCGTTCGCCGCATCCTCCAGCATCTGCTGCGTGCTCATGCCGGCCTTCGCCGGAGCCGCGTAACCGGGACCGCTGTCGGGCAGCACGCCCATGTCCGCTGCGCCCTGCGTATTGCAATCCAGGCCGGGGATGTTGACGTTCGCGCTGTTGCCGGTCGCCGCCGCCAGGCTGCTCAGCGCGGCCACGATGTCGGTATAGTAGGGATGCTCGGTGACCGATTTGCCCGCGATCAGCGCCATAGGCCCGGTCGCCAGCAGTTTTGCGGCGGAGGCGATGTCCTCCGCGCTCACGCCGGTCTCTTTCGCCGTCTTCTCCGGCGTCCAGTCGGCGACGCCCTTCTGCAGCCCTTTCAGATCCAGGCCGGGCATCTCCGGGAGCAGCTTCTGCGTAAAGAGCGCATTGAGCAGGCCATTCAGCAGCGCGACCTCGGTTCCCGTGCGATAGATCAGGTTGACCGCCGCGAAGTCGCCCACATGGGTCGTGTCCTCGATCACCCGATCCAGCGCATTGATGACGACCGCGTTTTTGAACCGCCAGGCCTTGCGGATGCGGAGGAAGAGGATCGGCTGCTCGGCGGCGAGTTCGGAACCCAGCACAAAGAGCGTCTTCATCTTCTCCAGGTCGGCGATGGCGTTGCCCATGCCCCGGTGCCCGAAGCGGTCGAAGATCGGTTTCGCGCTTGGCCCCTGATAGCGGCCCAGGCGGTGATCCAGGTTCCCGCTCTTCAGCACCGTACGGAACAGCTTCTGGAAGGCGTAGTTGTCCTCGTTGGTGCAGCGCGCGCCCCCGATGCCGCCCACATTGGCCCCGGCCGCCTTCAGGCGGGAGACCAGCAGGTGGTAGGCTTCCGTCCACTCGATGGGCTTCCATTCGCCATTCTGCTTGAGCATCGGCTTCTGGAGCCGATCCTCTGCGGACACATAGTTATGGCCGAACTTGCCCCGGTCGCAGGTCCACTCCTCATTGACCTCCTCGTTCAGTCGGGCATTGACCCGCTGCAACTGGTTCACGCGGTAGTCCAGCTTGATGTTGCAGCCGTTGGAGCACTGGGAGCAGATGGAGCGCTGGGTGAGCAGGTCCCAGGGGCGGGCCTTGAAGCGGTAGGAGCGGGAGAGGAGCGCGCCGACGGGGCAGAGTTCGATGACGTTGCCGCTGAACTTGCTCTGGTAGGCGGTGTGGGCGAAGGTCCCCACCTCCATGTCCGCGCCCCGCTTTAAGAAGCCCAGTTGTGCGTCGCCGCTGACATCCTCCGTGAAGCGGGTGCAGCGGGCGCAGTGGATGCAGCGCTCGCGGTCGAAGACCACATGTTCGGAGAGCGGGTAGGCTTTCGGAAAGTGGCGCTTCTCCTCGATATAGCGGCTGGTAGGAGGGCCATAGAAGAGCGTGTTGTTCTGCAGCGGGCACTCGCCGCCCCGGTCGCAGATGGGGCAGTCGAGCGGGTGGTTGATGAGCAGAAACTCCAGCACACCCTTCCGGTCCTTGACGACCATCGGCGATTCCGTCTCGACCACCAGGCCCTCGGAGGCGGGCATGGTGCAGGCGGCCTGCGGCTTGGGCATTTTGCGAACGGTACCGTCCGGGCCGGTAGTCGCGCATTCGACCAGGCACATGCGACAGTTCGCCGAATCGCCCTTGGAGAGGCGCGGGTGGTAGCAGAAGTAGGGGACGTCAATCCCGACGCGCTTGGCGGCTTCGATGAGGTTCTCACCCTTGGGCACCTGGATCTCGGTCCCGTTGATCTTGATCTTGACCAGTTCCGGCGAGGGCGGGTTCAGCGTGGCCTCGGTTTGAGTCAGTCTGTTGTCGGACATGGATTCATTCTACCTCGTTGAGCGTCGGTTTTGTCGGACTTTTCTTTGTCGTAAGTCAATCACGACCTCGGCAGCGAGTAGAAAATCGAGGCCGAGAATGCCTTCAATATCAAAACCATAATTCATCGCGCCGATTTCGACCTCAAAATCCAAAATCTCGATGGTGCCGAGAGCCAATCTTTCGACACGTTTCGAAAACACATACTCTGCCCCACCTACACCACGTATGCGATGGATGGCGTCATGGGGTTCAGGTCGTAATCCTATTGATTCGACCTTATCTATCGCCAAAATAGTGCTCGCAGAGCCTGTATCAAGCAAAACCCTATTAAGAGTAATCTGCTGTTCAAGATACGTGACCGCGAGCGTGACAAAAGGAAGTCCGTCCTCAAACCGTATCTTCATTGTGTGGTTCGGATTCCCAACCAACGTCTTTCGGTAATATCAAGTTCCTGACGATCTGTATGAAGTACCAATAGTTCGCGCTGAGGAGACTGCTTGTGGAGTTCTGCGTATGCCTGCATCGCGGTTGGTGAGTCTGGAAAGGTGTCCAGAACAGCAATCTCATCCAGAATACGTTTGCCTGCTTCTGAATGCGCTTTTGTCGCCTCAATGAGAACCCATTGGCTTGGAAAGTGTTGTCGAACTTCTTGCCATTGCATGACAGTATCTCCGCATATCAGGCGGGCACGAGCGTCAGGAGCGGGTTGACGACCTCCGGTGAGGGCGGCAGCGCATTCGATCCGACGGGCGACTTCTTATTTTTGATCCAGTACTCGAACTCGTCCCGGAACACCTTGATGGCGCCGACGATGGGCCAGGCCGCAGCGTCGCCGAGGCCGCAATAGGAGCGCCCGTCAATGTTGGCGCAGACGTCGAGCAGCAGTTCGATGTCGCCCGGCTGCCCACCGCCCGACGTAATGCGATCCAGGATCTTGAAGAGCCAGCGCGTCCCCTCGCGGCAGGGCGTGCACTTCCCGCACGATTCGTGCGCATAGAACTCCGCCGTCCGCTTCATCAGCAGGACGATGTCGGTGCGGTCGTTGAACGCCATAAACCCGCCGGAACCGAGCAGGGTCCCGTTGGCGGCGCACGATTCATAGTCCAGATTGATATTGGCGAGCCGGTCGGCGGGCATGATCTGCACGGAGGACCCGCCGGGAATAACCGCCTTGAGCCGCCCGCCGATCACGCCGCCCGCCGCGTTAATCAGGTCCAGAAGGGGCGTACCCATCTCGACTTCATAGTTGGCGGGCTTGCGGATGTGCCCGCTGACCGAGATGATCTTGGTGCCCTTGCTCCGCTCCGTGCCCAGCTTGGCGTACTCCGCACCCCCGTGGGCGAGGATCCAGGTCGCGGCGCAGTAGGTCTCCACGTTATTAATCAGCGTCGGCGATTTCCAGACGCCCTGCACGGTCGGCAGGGGGGCGTGGGGGAATTTGAGGCGGGGGTTGCCCCGCTCGCCCATCAGGCTGCTCATCAGGGCGGACTCTTCGCCGCACTCGTAGCTGCCCGCGCCCATATGGATATAGAGATCGAAGTTGAAGCCCTCGACGCCTAAGATGTTCTTGCCCAGATAGCCCGCCTTGTAGGCCTGGTCTATCGCCTTGCGTACCTGCCACGCCGGCTCGACATACTCGCCGCGGATGTAGACATAGCCCGCGATGCTGCTGGTGGCGTACCCGGCGATGATCATGCCCTCCACCATCGTGTGGGCGAGTTTGAGCATCAATTCACGATCTTTGTAGGTGCCGGGTTCGCCCTCATCCGCATTGCAGACCACATAGTGCGGGGCGTCGTAATTTTTCGGCAGGCCGTTCCACTTGATCCACGTCGGGAAGCCCGCGCCGCCGCGCCCGCGCAGGCCGGAGGTCTTGATCTCGTCTACGACCGCCTGGCGCTCCATGGTCACGGCCTTGCGGAGGCCCGCATAGCCGCCGTGCGCCTCATAGACGGCGATGTCCTCGATATTGGGGACTTCCCGGTTCTCGAACAGCAGGTTGACAATACCCATATCAGGCGATCCTTCTTACAGCATCGGGCCGGCGGGGAGTTTGAGATCCTCGGCAGTATAGCTGCCGCCGCCCGTCTCGCTGGTGTTGGGAATCAAAATTTTCACAATGGCGTCGGCGAGCTTGGCGGGCGTGTAGTTCGGGCTCTGGCGCAGTTCATCGATCAGGCCCATCACGTTCTCCGTGGTGATGTTGGTGAAGTAGCGATCCCCCACCTGCACCACGGTCGCCGCGCCGCAAAAGTCCAGGCACTCCGCTTCGGAGAGGGTGAACTCGCCGTCCGCCGTGGTCTGGCCGAGGCCGACCCCCAGCTCATGCTCCAGCAGATGCACCACATCGTATGCGCCCATGACGGCGCAGCTCAGGCAGGTGCAGACCTCCAGATGGTGCCGCCCGCGCGGACGCAGGTTGTACATGGTGTAGAACGTCGCGACGCCCTCCACCTCCGCAAAGGAGAGGCCCAGCGCGTCCGCCACCTCCTCGATGGCGGCAGGCGTCAGGTAACCGCCGTACTCCCGCTGGGCGATCCAGAGGGCAGGCAGGCAGGCGGCTTTGCGCTCCGGGTAGTGCGAGGCGATCTCTTCCAGTTCCGCCTTCGCCTGGTCGGAGAAGCGGCGCTCCTTGGCAGGGGCGGGCAGGGGCTCCCGCCCTCCGCCGGAAATCGGGTTCATCGGAGAGGTGGACAAGGCAAACTCCCAGGGAGGCAGTAGGTAGCAGGCAGTAGGCAGTAGGAATAGCAACTGTTCTTCTCTACTGCCTACCGTCTACTGCCTACTGCCTACCGATCTATTTCACCCAGAATGATGTCGATGCTGCCGATGATGGCGACCACATCGGCGATGAGCCGGCCCTCGCACAACCTGGAGAGCGCCTGCAAATTCATAAAACAGGGCGGGCGCTCGTGGGCGCGCCAGGGGCGGTTGGTGCCGTCGCTGACGATATAGAAGCCGATCTCGCCCTTGGGCGATTCCAGCGGCACATAGGCTTCGCCGACCGGCGGATGGAAGCCCTCCGTCCAGAGCTTGAAGTGGTGGATGACGGCTTCCATGCTGTTGTCGAGTTCGACGCGGGGCGGCGGGACGATCTTACGGTCGTCCACGTTGATCGGGCCGCCGGGCATGTGCTCGACGCACTGCTTGATGATCTCACGGGACTGCAACACCTCGGCCATGCGGACGCGGTAGCGGTCGTACACGTCGCTGAACTGCCCCGTGGGCACATAGAACTGGTAATTCTCATAGCCGGAGTAGGGCAGCGATTTGCGCACATCGTACTCGATCCCGGCGGCACGGAGGGTCGGCCCGCCGACGCCCAGGCCCAGGCAGTCCTCCACGGAGAGTACGCCGACGCCCTGGGTGCGCTCCCGGAAGATGGGGTTGGCATTCAGCAGCGCCTCGATCTCCTCCATGGCGCGGGGAAAGTCGTCGCAGAAGTCCTTCGCCCGGTCGAACCAGCCCTCGGGCGCATCGCCCCGCAGCCCGCCGGGCACGATCCAGGAGGGCATCATCCGCACGCCGGACATCATCTCCACCATGTCCAGCAGCTTCTCGCGCTGCTGGAAGGCGTAGAAGAAGACCGTGACCGCGCCCAGATCCAGCAGATGGGTCCCCAGCCAGACCAGGTGGCTGGCGATCCGCTGCATCTCCATCAGCATGACGCGCAGCACCTGCCCTCGCTCCGGGACTTCGATGCCCAGCAGCTTCTCGACGGAGAGGGTATAGGCGGCGTTGTTGATGAGCGCGGAGACGTAGTCCATGCGGTCGGTCAGCGTGACGCCCTTCAGGTAGGTCTGGTACTCCAGCTCCTTCTCGATCCCGGTGTGGACATAGCCGATGTGGGGCGTGGCCCGGACGATCACTTCCCCGTCCAACTCCAGCACCACGCGCAGCACGCCGTGGGTGCTGGGGTGCTGCGGCCCCATGTTGACGATCATGGTCTGGTCGTCGATCGTGGTGATGTCCACGCCGGGGGCGACGGTCGCGAGATTTGCCCCCGCTGCGAGGGGGTCGGTATCCAGAGAGGTTCTCTCCGGGGTTTCGGTATCTAATGCCATGTTTCTCACCTATTCGCCCGGTTTGCGGGCGGGCGGCAGTTGCGTGCCCGGTCCCTTGTCCGGCGTGGGAGTGCGCGTTCGGTCGTAGTGCTCGCCCTGCAAGTCGCCCGTCTTGCCATAGAAGGATTCGCCCGGATGCTGCACCGGGACTTCGCCGACGGCGGGGCCGTACTTGTCGCCTGGGAAGCGCACGCGCTCGCCCCCAAGCGGGTAGTCCTTGCGCTGCGGGTACCCGACCCAGTCGTCCGACATCAGGATACGGCGCAGGTCGGGGTGCCCGCTGAAGCGGACGCCGAACATATCGAAGATCTCACGCTCCGGAAAGTTGGAACCGGGGTAGACGCCGATGACGCTGGGCACCACGGGATCGCTCTCCGGAACGGGGACTTTAAGAAAGATACGATGGTTCTTGCCGTACTCCACGCCGTTCCACTTGTAGGGCAGCGAGTAGAGGTTGTAGACCACCTCGAAGCGGTAGCCGTCGGGCAGGTAGCCGTCGAAGGTGTTGTCTTCGCGATACTCCAGGTAGTCCACCCCCAGGCATTCGACGAAGAAGTTGTACTGCAGGTCGGGATCATCCCGCAGCAGGCGGCAGATGTCCACAATGTATTCGCGTTTGACGAGGATGCGGGTATCGCCCCGGAAGGTGTTGATATCCAGGATGGCTTCGGGGAAGGCGGCGCGGATTTTCTGAACTTCGAGTCGCTCCTCGACAGTGGCGGGCACGGTCTGGTCCATCGGCTATTTCCTCCCGATCAGCGCGGTATGGCGCTCCTGCTCCGGAGTCGCGGGCTGGATCCCCTGCTCCTGAGAGCTCGCGCCGTAGGAGGGCAGTTGGATGCCTGCCTGGGTTCGTTCCAGGCTCACCGGGCCGGAGTTCTCATTGCCATAACGCAGGGCGGGGCGGGGTGCGGCGACCTCCGGGGTGATCTTATCTCCGGCACGCGCCTGTTCGCTCTCGTCCCAATCCAGCGCACCCTTCCCGAGAATATAGAAGTAGCCGACGAACAGGATGGCGACGAAGATCGCCATTTCGATGAACTCGAACAGCTTCATGGCGTAGGGCAGGGATTGGTAGGTGGCCGCCCAGGGATAGAGGAAGATCGTCTCGATATCGAACACGATGAACAGCATCGCAATCAGATAGAACTTGATAGGAAAGCGCTCGCGCGCGGAGCCGACGGGCGTCATACCGCACTCGTAGGAAGCGGCTTTATAGGCGGAGGGCTTCTTCGGCCCCAGAATATGCGAGGCGACCACCATACCGATGGCGAGCGCCGCAGCCAGCGCCAACATCACAAAGAGCGGGATGTAATTGTTCATACAGCCAATCCTCCTCACAGGCGTCGGGCAGAGCCGAATGCACGCTTCCTCCCGCAGGCTTATTGTGCAGTTTATCACAAATTCAAACGCTACGTCAACGCGCCCCCTGTTTCATGCCCACTATTTTACCCTAAACTCCTTTTTTTCCGCTTATAAACACCGAGCGAACAGACGGTGTATTTGACCTTTACGCCATATATGTTCGCTTGTCCGGTTATTTCTATACGCATATATGAACGCCTGTTAGCTTATTGCTTTGCCTCCTGAATGACTGCTCGTTGGCTTTCTATTCAGCGGATGCGCTTCTTACTCTTATTGGCAGTTACCGTTTCTCATCGGGCTTATCATAGTAATTACCGAAATAACTTCTCACTTCCGCTCGAAACAAACAGGCGAAGAGAAGGTCTGTGTGAGCGCTTCGACCGTTCGCTGGTTGCTGTTTTCGTCCTTCACCGCAATCCGCAGGGTATGACTACCAAGGAGTGCGCTCATCGCGCCCGCATCGCGCACGAACACATCATAAGCGCGACAATGCGCCCCTACGGTGGCCGCGTCGGGGCCTTGCGGAGGCAGATGGCACAGCACAAAGTTCGCGACGCCTTCCAAGATGTCTATGGAAGGGAGGGCCTGCTTCAAAGCACGCACCAATTCGCCGCGCAATGTCGCAGTCTCCCAATAGCGCTGCGCATAGTAGGCGGGGTCGCGCAACGCCGCAACAGCGGCGACCTGCGCAGGAAGGCTGACTGCCCAGGGCGGTGTGATCCGCCGGATCTCCTCCATAAGCGGAGGCGGGCCGCAAAGATAGGCGGCCCGTGCCCCACTGAGGGCGTATCCTTTCGATAAAGATTTACAGACGACAACATTGCGGCTGCGAGCTGCTGTTTCTTCCACGGATTCGTGCCCTCCCGCGTACTCGATATATGCCTCGTCAATCCAGATAAGTGTCTCCTGCGGTGCTTCTGCCAGCAACGGCTCCAGTACGGAGCGGGGCAGGAGGCGCCCTGTGGGATTGTTCGGGTTCACAAGGACCACCAGGTCATAGCGGGTCTCTTGTAGCTGGCGGAGCAGGTTGGAGGGAGCGATCTCATACCCGGTGGTGCGGGAGAGTGGGAAGCGCTCCACACGACAACCGATCACCTGAGCGCCAAGATATCCGTACTCGCCGTACATCGGGTCCAATATCAGGACCCGAGATTGCCCATGCAGCCAGTGCATTAGGGCCAGGTAGATCAGGTTCGACGAGCCTGCCCCGACTGCGATGGAGCTGCAAGGAATATTGCGAACCTCTGCGATCGTCTGAACGAGACCAGCGCAGTCTGTGGGCGGCGATGTCTTCATCAGCCAGGGCAGATACTCCTCAAGCGCCTGCAGCGCCCCCGGTGCTGGTGGGAACCATGCGTCCAACACATCGGCATTGACGACCTGAGTACTGCGATACAGCGTCTCGAACGTCTCCCCCACCGCTTCAAAAAAAGCGCCGCCATGCGGACATCGCTCCGGGCTGTAAAACGGGACGTCAAGCTCCCACGCTACCAGTCTCTCCAAGCGGCGTAGCGTGGACGCAAAATGCGTCAGCCGTTTGCGCAGATCCGCCGTTGTCGCACTCATCAGTTCGTAGGTGACCGCGCCTGACTGGGTCTGCATTCCGAGTGGCTCCAGCCCTACCTGGAGGTACATCCCCCGCACCTCACGCCGTCCGATGGCGACGATCCGAGTACCGCCGCGCGACTCGACCCAGCGGAAGGCACCATACATCAACAAAGCGGCGAGAATACGACCACGATGATCTGCAGAAACCGTCAGGATGCGTACCTCATAGAGGCCGGCATCGAAACAGAAGGGTAGGCTCTGTCGGTCGAAATACTTATCGATGGAGTAGCTTGGATTTCCGGGAGGGGTGATACTGATAAAACCGACCACCTCGGAATCCTCGCGGGCGACGAGATATGCATTGAATGCATCCAACGAATCGCGAAGGCGCCCTTCCGCATTTGGAGCGTGCTGGCCTAACTCCACGGCATAGATCGCATGGCGAAGGCGGTAAATGGTGTCCCGGTCAGCGTCTGTTGCCGGAGCGATATGGATCTTCTTCACCTCATCAACCCTCCCAATGTCAGAACGAGCGCCCCCAACGCATTTTCCTTCGAGTATAACATAGCCCTTTGGGGAAGTCAATTAGCGCCTGGTGATACTCCTGTTTCCCGTTTTTCACGCCTTCATCAGCAGTCAGAGGCTGGATGAGAGAGTGCAATTTATTCGGTATTAAAGCTATATATGCTCGTCTGTCCGGTCGTGATGGTGGAACTAAATAGTCGCTCGTTCGCTTGCCATATCAGCTTTTTATGAGCGCTTGTTGGCTTGCTATCTCGACGCCAAGCATGATTCCAAATACTCCAAACAATACCGGGTGTACGATCCCGCCATGGTGGAATAAGTCTAGTGGCAAATAAAGCCCCTGAAGGCTTTTGCAAGCAATGACCCCGTGTGCTGTCACAAGACATTGACCCATTGGCGCCAGACAGCCAATTGGCATTGTTGTCCTCGATGACCACTTCCAGGATACCTCGCCCCACAAGGTCGTTCGGTGTCCCGTTGGCAAAGCGCCTACCGATGCGCTTTGTAACTTCCCATAGCCTTACCGTGGAACTGAAGATGCGTAAGGTTTGGGGTTTCCCATCATTTTCGCTAAGAACGGAGAATGTTACATGACCGCGACTTCCGTCTCTCGCCTCCCGGCGGGAAGACAAAGACTGTTATGCGTCCTGTCGGTCCTGAGCTTGCTGCTTCTCGGACTGCTGACGCCTCATTCCGCCTCCGGACAGAGTGCAACCGGTCCAACGAACCAGGGTGTCACCTCCCCGACCGGAAGCACGCCGCACCTGTTCTGGACGCCCCAGCGCCAGGCTGTCTGGAACCAGATGGTCGCGCAGAACCATCCCTGGTGGATCACCCTCCAGGGGTGGGCCAGCGGAACCGTCGCCAAGTACGGCGACATCGGCGACTATGCCGCCATCGCCTACCAGATGACCGGTAATCCCGCCTATGCGCAGCGCTCCTACAGCATCGTCCAGCCCTGGATCACGAGCATGACCCTGCCCCAGATGAACCTCAACCAGACCCGTGAGGACTTCATGAGCTACTGCTGGATGTTTGACTTTACCTGCGCAGGCCTCACCCCGGCCCAGCGAACCGCCTACATCAACTGGCTCAACTGGCAGGCCGACGTGGTCCTCAACAAGGATCCCAACAATCCCTGGGGCAACACCCGGCTCACCGACTGCGATGTGACCATCGGCCACTACTTCGGACTGGCTTTCCTGGATCTGGCAACCGCACCCTACAACCCCCGAGCGGGAACCTTCCTCAGCTCCACCTGGGTCGAGCCGGTCACCGGTCAGGTGACACCCGTCGGAGGGCTGGTCGCCACCGGTAACAACCACAACTCGATGCGCAATGCCGTCGCAGACTATGTGTACAAAGATAGGGGCGGGGTCGCCTGCGAAAGCTCGGACTACAATATGGGGACGATGAAGTTGCTGATTATGGGCGCAGAGGGCGTCAAGACAGCAACGGGCAAAGACTACTTCCCCGAGATCACTGCGTTTCTGCCTCAGTTGGCTCTGGCGCACCTGTACCATCATACAGACGATGGCTACGACTCCTGCCAGTGGGGAGATGTCGAGTGGAACCGGCAACTCTGGATCGAGGTGCGTGTGACGCTGACGGGGATGCTGGCCGGTCTCACCCAGGGCAATCCTGCGGTCGGTCCCTACCTTCAGAAGCTCACCCAGGAGCAGAATGCCTGGCCGGGTGAGTGGGGCGGTGGCTCCCAGCCCTGGGCTCGCTTCTTCCTGTTCTACAATCCCTATGCTCCCTCCGCCAACTGGCGCACCAACCTTCCCAAGGGCTATGTGTCCATTGGTCGCGGGATGCAGTACCTGCACGACGGCTGGAACTCCAACAGCAGCCTCTTCAGCTCGCACATGCCTCCGCTGACCAATGAGGATCATGAGACCGGCTTCTTCGGCAACTACCAACTCTATCGCCATGGAGAGTGGGCCATCACCCATCCCATCGGATACTATGAGACCTACGTCCAGGGCAGCATGGGAACCAATGGCATGATGATGGCAGGGCTGGGCTCCGCTCGCGAAGCACGCGGTCCCATCGCCTCGGAAGTCGACACACAGGGTCACTATGCCTATCAGGTGGGAACCACCGGAGGCAACTATGTCACTCCCAACTATTGGAACCCACCGCCGACCTATCTGCATGAGTGGACGCGCAATATCCTGTATCTTCCCAGCAACGACAAGCTCTCCGACACCATCGTCGTCTATGATCGCACCAATGTCGAGAACCCGCAGAACCTGCCCAACTTCAATCGGTACTATGCCAACGAGCAGGCTGAGATCTCGGCTCAGCCCTCGGTGAAGCAGTGGGTAATCCATACTCCGGTCCAGCCGACCATCAATGGCAATGCCATCTCATGGACGACTGCGGGCGGACAGAACGTGCGCGTCAATACCCTCCTGCCTGCAAACGCGATCAAGCAGGCTTATGATGAGACGAAGCTGCCCTTACCGAACTATATCTTCCCCCAGGAGATCCACTGGCAGGCACGCGTCTCTCCTTCCACCCAGCAGCAGTGGGACACCTTCCTGAACGTGGTTCAGGCATACGACAACGGAACCACACTCAACAACACACTCGTCAAGGGAACTGCCGGAGAAGCCGCAGAGGGCGTGCTCGTCTCCCGCACCAACCACAACGACACGCTCGCGCTCTTCTGCGCTCGCAACACCGGCACCGTTCCGCCCACGCCTCTCAATGGCAGCGTCTCGGCTTACAATCCCAACATGATCAACCTGTTGGCGGCTGAAAGCACGCTGGAAGTGGGCTATTCGGTGAGTTGGACCTCGACCACGGCTCAGACGGACCTCTACCTTGCCAATCTGGATGCCACCAAGAACTGGGTAGCCAGTGTGGATGGGGGAGCATCCAATCCGATCCTGGTGAGCAATCAGGGTCTGGGTCGGACGCATGTGAGTGGAGCAGGCGTGCATACGCTGGTATTGAGCGTCGGCACGGTAGCTCCGACGACCTACACCATTCAAGGTCAGGTGACCATCAATGGCGTGGGGTTAGGCAATGTGTCGGTGGGTGCGGGCGACCTGGCGGCCTTTACGGATGCCAACGGGAACTACACCATCAGCGGCCTGCTGGCCGGCTCCTATGCGCTCAATGTCAGCAAACCGGAGTATACCTTCGCCAACCAGCCTGTGGTCACGGTGGGTCCGAGCCGGAGTGGGATCAACGTCACAGGCGTCCAGACGACCTACACCGCTGCGGGCCGAGTAATCGATAACAACGGCAATGGCCTCGGCAATGCGAATGTGACCGTGGGAAATACCCAGGTTCCCACCGCTAAGGACGGCTCCTTCACCGTCAAAGGTCTGGTAGCAGGTCCCTATACCCTGACGGCCAGCGCCCCCGGCTTCAACTTCGCCAATACGCAGACCGTGACAGTGGGTCCCAGTCAGGCTGGGGTCAACTTCGCGGGAGCGCCGGCTACCTACTCGATCTCCGGCAAAGTGACGTGTAATGGCAATCCTATGTCCAACGTCGGCATCAAAGCTGGCCCTGCGTTTGCGCTGACGGCCAGCGATGGCTCTTACTCGATCAGCGGGCTGCCTATGGGTAACTATACGGTTACTCCCAGCCTGGCTGGCTACACCTTCAGCGCGTCGCAACAGATCAATCTGAACGCGAACGCCGCCGGGATCAATTTCACGGGAAATCTGATCCCGCCGAGCACCCTGGCGAACTTCACGCTCGCCTCGTCCAGTATCAAGGGCTCGGCATGGGGAAGCGTGAATGCCACGATAACGCTCAGCGCGCCCACGTCGGGCATGCCCATCACCCTCACCAGCAGCAACGCGGCGATCTGTCCCGTAAAATCGGTCTGGGCATCCGGTAAGACCCTTACGATCGCCATTCCCGCGCTCCCTGTGAAGGCTAATACCAAAGTGACTATCACAGCCTCAGCAGGAGGGGTCAGCAAGTCGGTCGTACTCACCGTTACGCCCTAGTCCGCCACCGAACAACAATCCCCGGTAAGTTCAGGCTTACCGGGGATTGTTTTCATGTTTTCCCTCCGCTCACCCCAGGGCGCAGCAAGCAGCGCCCCTACTCCCGCCGAGGGGAGGGGATTAACTTCGAGCGCGTGTAAGGAAAGGTCGCTCACAGGCCAGGTAAAACAGGTAAGCCCCTCCCAGGATAAGCGGGCACCCCACCAGGGCGAGTAGAGCGAAGGTTGTCAGATCCCCCAGGTGGAGAGGATGCAGCATATACTGCCATACTACCTGGAGCAGCGGTGCATGGATGAGATAGATACTGTAGGCGTATAGCCCCAGAAAGACAAAGGGACGCCAGGAGAGGATATTCTTGATCGGATTGTTTGCCGACCGGGCGGCAAGGATCAGGAGCGAGAGAGTGGCAAATCCTACGAAATAGTCTGCGATCCAGCCCCTCTGATGCCTATCCAGAAAGGCCGCGATCAAGATCGCCGCTGCCAGAAAGACAGCCCACGGAATTCGGGCGCGGCGCTCCGCCCAGACAGCCTCTTTGGAGTAGGCGATCTCCGCGGCGAGCATCCCTACGGCAAACAGCCCGAAATATTGGAGGGTCAGATAGGTCGTGCTCTGGAGTGGGGTTTTTCCTAACCCATAGACCATGATCGCGGAGAGGATCAGCATTCCCGCTGTTGTTTTGAGGCCATCATAACGCTTCCAGAGCAGGACCAGGAGGGGAAACACGAAATAGATCTGCCACTCTACCGCAATGGACCAGAAGACATGATTGATTTGTGGCGCGCCATAGATATCCTGAACGAGAAGGAGGTGCGCCACGACCCCCTTCCAGGTGACGGGAAGGCTGGAGTCCCAGTGCGTACCCGTTTTCTGGCCGATCAGCAACCAGATCAGCAGAAGCGAGCAGCCCATCGCGAGGTAGTATGGGGGCAGGATACGGCGCGCCCGCTTCTTGAAGAACAGCGCCGCCCCACCCTTGAGCACCCCTCCATTCCGAATAACCGGGAGCATGAGGCAGAAGCCGGAGATCACAATAAACACACTGACCGCGTAGTGCCCATGGGAAAACACCGCCAAAACCCACTTTGCGGTCCCGACGGGCCTCCGGTCGGTGGTAAAGATCGGCCAGATTTGCAGCGCAGCATGCCCGAACATTACCGTTAGGGCCGCCAACGCCCGCAGGCCGTCGAGGTAATCCAGATGCATCCGATCTGAAGCGGCGGGGGAAGCGACAGGCTCCTTGGCCGTCTGTTCCGCAAGTGTGGGGGTGAGTGTGTCCAACGTTTCCTGCCTTTGTAGACGCGCGCGTGGGGAGGGCCGGCAACTCCCCTTTACTTAAATCGTTGTAAGAACGCCCGGATCTGTTCTCTGGGGATGACCCGCAGGCCAAACAGCGCTCCCACATAGATCAGGCTGGCGAGCGCCGTGCCCAACAACAGGAACAGGGGCGAGATATGGGTGAGGGGGCGAAAGAACCAGAGTACCAGCCCCATGCTTCCTGCGCAGACGCAGATACGGCCAATAGAGAGATAGGTGAAAATGCCGGGAAAGGCCCTCATAAATCCATAGAACAGGAGGATCACCTGAATCGCGTACCGCAGCACCATCGCCCAACTCGCCCCGGTAACGCCCAGGTATACCACCAGCAAGATGGACGACGCGCAACTGACAACGGTGGAGAGCATCAGGGCGCGCGCAGCCTGGTCATGATGATTGGCCGCTTGCATGGCATAGGTCATAGACATGCTGAGGCCCATCAAGGGAATCGCCCAGATCGTGATCTCGATGACATTCTCGCAAAGCAAGGGATCCTTCGGAAAGAGAATCACTGCGATGGGTGCAGCGAGATAGGCGATAAGAATGGCAATCGGCAGACAGACCACCAGGGAGAGAGAGAGCAATTGCGCCACCAGTGGGGGCACTTGCTGTTCTTCCGTGCGGCTCTTCTCTGCAATGTTGGGATAGTAGGCGGTCGCCACGCCATCCGGGAGGATAGGCAGTCGACTTGTCAAGTACGTTCCGGCGCTAAAGTAGCCTACTTGATCTATATTGGTGATCTTAGGGAGCAGTAACCGCTCAATATTCTCCTGGATCGAGGTCGTAAGCTGTGAGAGGCCAATGTTCCGAGAGTCGTGCAGGAGCTCACGGTAACGCTGATAACTCCCACGTATCCCGATGGGAATGTGGTAACGCTGCACCGCGATGACCAACAGCATCAGGGTCATCGCCACCCCCGAAAGGTAGGCGATGGTGAGCCCCAATGGCCCGGCCCCCTCCCAAACAGCAACCACCGTGATGGCGGTCACCACGATGCCCGCGACCAGGTTCACCGCCGAATAGACCTTGAAGTTCTTGAATCCCTGAAGCACATCCTGCAATACCGTGGCGACCGAGACCATAATCAAGCCAAAAGCCCCGACGATGACGCAGTGAAGGACGACGAGGGGATATCGGAACACGAGGCAGAGCAGTATCGCCAGCAAGCCGGCAAGCAAGGCGAGCAGCGTGCGGAGCCCCAACTGTTCGGCAGTCGCTATGGCTGCCCTTTCCGGAAACTGGGCGATAATACGCAAAAATCGGGGGCGCAGCCCCAGGTTGGTGACAAAAGTGAATAGTCCTATGAGGAAAACCCCGAGACTATACCTACCCCAACCGGAAGGTCCCAGCGTGCGGATGAAGTACGCCGTGGCAGGCATACCGATCACATTGAGCAGGAGGGGCTGCCCTACAAGATAGATTATATCGACTAACTTCTTCTTGTTGGTCATGAGAGATTGTAGGGCATAGAAGCCAATATATCCTCTTCAACTTTGGACTGCCTGACGCCACAATCTCTCACATTGAGCAAGCAGTTTTACGGGGTCGAGACGGCAAGCTTATGCTGCACACAAGAGGTGGAAGTTCGCTTCCTACGCCGCCTTTACCGCGCGCCGACCGCCACGGGAGCCTCGCCGCCGACCAGCCCCTCTTCCAGCACGCGTCCTTTCATACTACGGGGGATCGGCTGGCCCAGCAGACGCATCAGCGTGGGGGCGATATCCAGGTTATCGCACTTCTCGATGTGGATATTCGGGCGAATGGCGGCGCCATGCATCAACAGGACGCCCTTCGGATCGTGTTTGCCCGACTTGGCGACTTCGGAGTGCTTTTCCAGAAGCTCGCCGGCCCGTAATTTTTGCGGCCCGGACGCGGTCATGATCTCCAGCGTGTCGTCCATCTGCTGTTCACGCCGCGCTCCGAAACAGATAGACTCTCCCTCGACATGCGCTGCAAAGCAGGGAATATCCCGCGTCAGGTTTTTGCCTGCATTGAGCTGCGCGAGCGTGCGCTCAAACAGCGCGGGATCGGCTGTGTCGATTTTCCATTGAGGCGCCATCAGGTTGCTATATTCTACCTTATCGGCAATCCCCATCTTCTCCAGCAGGGTCTTAATGCGGACTTGCAGGCCGACATTGCCGTGCTCCTGGTCTTCGGCGTAGCGTCCGCCCGTGGCAGGCTGTTGCCCGCAGCTCGAAAGGACGACCAGCGTGGTGTCCGGACCGCACAGTTTCCGCAGCCGTCCCAGCATCTCATCCGCGACCCGGTATCCATGTTCGATGGCCCCGCCATAGACGGACCGCTCCTCGTCGGAGGGGGGGACCTCAAAGCGCTCCGGAGCCATCGCCCTCCAGAAGCGGTGCTGGTAGTACGCCACATGGTTGGAGTGGATGGTTGCGAACTGGGGTTGATACTGCTTATAGAGGCTGGCAAACAGGTCCATATTGACGATGGGTTGCAGGGCGACCTTCTTCCAGCCGGTTTTCGGATGGCGGCGCATATCCACCATCGCCTTACCCAACCGCATCAGCGTCGAGACCGACAGCCCGAGGCGCATGAGCTTGGGAATAAGGGATTTCAGGCTGGGCTTGGGCAATCCCGCAGTGTGGCCGCGCGTCAGCCCGATGTTCAACTCCTGGATCGGTTCGAGGCTGGCAGGGTAGGTGGCATAATCGCGCGAAAACGGGCCGGGGATCCAGAAGCCGTTCAACTGATGTGGCGGCCAGGCATTGGCGCTTCCAAAGAGGCCGATCCGCACTCCCTCATCCTCCAGATACTCCCAGAGGCGCTTGGCATGGATGGTCTCACGATCCTGTTCCAGCATGGTAAGTCCATGCTCCTCCTGGGGGACGCCGGTATACAGCGTGGTCCAGGTCACCCAGGGATCGAGGTGTTCCGGCAGTTCGGAGGCCCAGGGGGCGCCCCAGGTCCCCGTCTGCTTCAGCGCCTGGAAGTTAGGCAGCAGTCCCTTCTTGAGAAAAATATCCATGAGATCCCAGGTGATCTCATTCAGTTCCAAGACTACCACGTTGTTGTGATTGTTGTTCATCGTCGTCCTCTATGGATACTGCAGTCGGTTATCTTTTCAGGGTAAATGCGTAGATCAGTAAAATCATCGCAATGCATAACCCGAATATTTTGACAAAGTCTTTCGTTCTCATCGGGGGCGCAGGTTTCTGATCCGTAGCCAACTGCTGCGCTTCAGGGAGACAGAGAAACAGGTACAGAACCGGCGAATAGGTTCTGGTGATCCAGAAGGCGGCGGCCAAAAAGCCCAAAAGGGTGACCTGCGCGCTCATAAGATCGTACGATAAGGGCGCTCTTTTCGGCTTAGCGGGCGGTGCATTCACGGGCGGCCCTATGTCGGGAGAGGGCGGGGGAGGATCCTGCGCGGGGTCGGGTGGATCTGTCGCGCTCGTTTCGTCCGTAATGCTCAGTGGGCGGCGTTTGAAAGCATAGTAGATCATGCCCATCCAGCAGAAGTAGGCAGGAAAACCCAACTCGGCAAAACAGGTCACATAGGAGTTATGCGCGACATGGCCTTCATTGATATCCTGGAAACCCAGGTAGCCCACTCCATACAATGGTTGCCGCCTCAACACCAACAAGCCCTCATGCCAGTAGTTCAGCCGTTCATTGGCCGATTGCTCCTGGCTGTCCATATTTTTCATGCGATCCGGAGCGACGGCCAGAAACGCGCATGCCGCCAGGATCGCGACTGCGATGGCAAGCCCTTTGTTCTTGATAAAACTCAGGATAAACGCAAAGAGAGCAACCAGCATACCCAGCAGTCCGCCGCGCGAGGTGGAGAGCAGAACGGACCAGATAATCGTCCCCATGGGGAAGAGATAGAGTAGCTTCTTAAATCCCTTAACCTGCCATAGGCGTGTGAGCGACAATACCACGGCAGGGATCAAGGTTGCGGCCAGGTCGTTGGGATCTTCAAAGATGCCGGTGCCGCGAGATTGGATCAATACCGTTCCATCCGCCAATACCCGCGAGGTGACATTACCGGAGATATAGAAGAGATAGTTCGCATAGAGGCCGAGATAAGTGGTAAAGATAATGAGGACAGTGACATAGGTATTATAACGCTCCGGAGTGCGGATCAGGCTCAATACCAAGAACACCTGCGCTGTGAGGCGAGCAAAGTCCGTGATCGTCTCGACACTCTGCCCACGGATCACGCCGGACAGGATGGCCAGCACCGCAAAGCAAACCATCAATCCCAACATCGGGGTCCGCACGATGGGTCGTTTTTCCAGGATATGCTGCGCCCCCATTCCGATGAAGGTGATGATGGCGATCGCCAGGGTGAGGTGCATACCGGCCAGGGCAGGAAATGTCTCTTCCGGACGGGCATAAATAAGGCCGGTATATACGATCAGGCCGAAGAAGGGGTATGTGATAATAAGCAGCATGAAGAGCACGCCGATCACGACGGCGATGACCTGCGCTTCATGTACGGTCCCGAAGGAGTAGGCGAGCAACCCCGGTATGAGCCCCCCCGCAATCAGTAGCAGCAACAGAGGGAAACCGGAGACTGGCCCTGGGCCTTCCTCATTTGCACGGGTAAAAATGGTAGTGCGTTGTGGCTTGTCAGGCTGATTCATCTCGCCTATTAGATGCCGTGCGACGTTCTTTCGTGCAGCAATCGGGCCGGATCCCGCAGACAAAGTCTCGCTTGAGCCAAAAACGGTTGTATGCCCCTCTCCCAACCGCCTTCAGTCGGCTTCGAGAGGGGCACACAACCTCCGGAGGGGTTACTCCTGTTCCAGGGCAGAACTGCCGCCTTCGCCTCGGATCTGTTTTCTCAGGTTGTTGAGGCCGTGGCGCAGCAGCGACCGGGCGGTGGCCACCTGAACATTGAGCCGTTGGGCGATCTCCTCAAACGAGCGCTCCTGATAGTAGCGCCAGACCACCACATTGCGCTGGCGGGCGGGCAGCTTGGACATCGCTTTAGGCAGGGAGGCCGCCGCCATCTGTTGCGACAGGGACGTCAGCCAGGCAGGGGTAGGGTCCAGGGCGGGAACGATCTCTTTTTGTCCTTCCGGCACCTCTAGCGTAGTCTCCCGTCGCTTGAGCCGCCACTGCTGGCGGGCGTAGGTGTAGATGCCTGCGGAGAGTTGGCGCACGAGGTAGGGTCTTAAGGGGACGCCGCGTTCGGGATCGTAGGCGTCCAGCAGATCGCAGAAGCGGCAATAGATCTCACCCTCCAGATCCTGACGCATCTCGGCGTCCTGTCCATACTGACGAATGAGGCGGCGCACCAGAGGAGCGAATTCCGCGAAGAGTACATCGCGGTTGAAGACATTGCGCTCGAAGTTGCGATTGTCTTCATGAGGCAAAAAGGCTCCTCGTGCATGACGGATCGGACTGCGCGCTTGTCCTCCCATAAGGCTGTAACTCGACATTCTATTATCCTTCCCGGGGTGAAATCAGAAGGCCTTCCTGAGCCTTCCGAAGGCAAACTGTGTTGATATTGGAATATCTATTC
>DATGIG010000086.1:0-18540 GCA_035295825.1 Chthonomonadaceae bacterium
CGGGACCGTGACGCGGCTCACCTTCCGAGTTAAACCGAGTGGGGTTACTCTCTTGAGCGCCACCCAGATCGCGTCCGGCTACCTGATCCGCACTGATCCCGCTGCGCTCGTGATCGGCCCGACCGGGCTCGCCTACGACTGGCAAACGGGTAAGCTCTACGTCGCCTCGACCGGAGACAACGCGATCTTCTCCATTCCCAATGCGGCCACCCGAAAAACCGATGATGGCATGGGCAGCCTGGTCTATCAGGACGACGCTCACCTGCGCGGGCCTTTGGGCCTGGTGCTCGCGCCCAACGGCGACCTGATCACCACCAATGGCGACGCCGTAAATGGAGATCCGAACTTCCCCAGCGAGATGGTCGAGTTTACGCCGAGCGGTACATTTGTGGCGCAGACCCCGGTAAACTCCACGGGGCAGGGAGGTGCGTTCGGCCTCACCCTGGTCGGAAGTGACGATTACATGCTACTCATTGCAGTAGATGACATCGCCAACGCGCTCAATATCTGGTCTGTCGTCCTTCCCGATTCTCGCTGAGAGGGGCTAACAACATCGCATCCTCCCCCTCTCCTTCACCAGGAGAGGGGGAGAACCGGTAGCTAAAACCCGCCGCCGGGGCGATTCGATGCTACGATCCAGAAGTAGTTCCAGGTGTAGTTCAGGTCCACGCTTTTGCCGGGATCGAGCCTGACATTCCAGGCGATGCGTCCTACACTGTTGAAATGGCTCCACCAGGCGGGCCAGCTATACCAACTCCACCAGTTGGGCGTTTCCGCGCGGGCGCCATAGTCATCCTCCTCAAAGAGGTTGATCATGGTGGGCTTGCCATCGTGATCGGCCTTGAGGACATTGCCGAGCACATTGCGGGTCACCTCGATTTCGACCGACTGGGTGAGGTAGTTGCTCAGCGTGATCTTGCCCGCCAGATCTACCTTCAAGAACTGCGCGTTCTCCCACTTCTCCGCGTTCGGCGTCCGTGCCGTCTCATTGTCCGTCTTCTTTATCTTGATGTCCACGGCCGTCGTCAGCGTCAGATCCTCCTCCCCTCCGATGGAGGCATAGGTCATCATCCCCTGTGCGAGCACCTTCCCATCGCTCAGAATGAGGGCGGGCGCGGTGGTCAGGGGATATTTGCCGGCGTTCGTGATCCGGATCTTATGCAGGGCTTTGGGTGCATTTTGCAGGCGCAGCGCTTCCAGTTGCTGTTCGTTGATGTTGACGTTCTGGCGCATCTCGCGGGGCGGGGCGAACGCCAGGTCCACCGTATAAACGTCCTTGTATTTGAGGGTCATTTCCGATACGGGCAGCACCATCCGCTGGCCTTTTTTGAGCGTGATGTGCTTCACGGTGAAGACGAACATGTCCTCGTTCTTGCCGGAGCCGGCGACATCCGGACCGATGTTGGCAGGAGCTTCGCCAGGAGCGACCCGCTCCCCTCCGCGCCCTCCTGGCCCGCCTCCGAAACCTCCTCCGCCCTGCCCACCAACCTGGCTCATCATCGCGTTGGACATGGCGTAGTTTGTTTGCGAACCAGGCTGGAAATAGGAGGAGAGCTGCGCGAACGTCTGCTGCAGGCCGATGGGGTCCGGCGTGTCCTGGAAGGAGAAGGAAGGGACGCCGATCACAAGATTGGCCGTCACGTCCTCCAGATCCGTCATTTCGTTGATCAGTGTCGCTTCCAACGCGATCATCGCATTGCCTTTGCCGTCCAGCGATACCTTATAAGAGGGGATCCAGCGGATGCCTTTCTGCAGATAGACCATGCCGACATCGGCGCTTTTGGCCGCTTTGCCTCCCGGCCATTCCAGTTTGAGCGTGAGCAGATTGCGGAACTCCTCCCGGGCCAGCGTGCGCTTATAGGCTCCCATAAAGGTCAATTCCTGGATAGCATCCCTGGGCAGAACCGTGGTACTGCTGCCTATTTTGAGGAGCAGCACCGAACCCGCTTCGGGCAGTTTCTCTCCGGAGTTCGGAGGGCTGGTTTTCTCCTGCTCTTCGCTGCTCCGCTCCGGCACGCCGACGATCTGGGCGGTGTAGGATTTGCCGTTGCGCTCGGTGATGTGGACTTCCGCGCCGGGATTGGCGTCGATCAACTCCTGCTGATTCAGCGCCGTATGCTCGATTTTGACGAGGCGCGGGCTGGCGGTCACCGCGGAGAGTTTGACGTTCTTATCCGCCGAATAGGGCCAGAAGGTGCCGATAACGGGCATTGGGAGATAGTCCATCTGGACGTTGCCTGCGGCGTCCGTTGGCATCTTGCCCGCGTGCAGCACAAACGCATGGCCATCCTTGAAGACCGTGATCTCTTTGACGGGCATCTTCGCCAGCGCGCCCTGATCCGCGACGACATCGGCAGAGGCGGAGGTTGCCCATACGCACAACGCGCCAAACAGCGGCAACAGGTGAACTTTCGACATGGAAGCACTCCTTCAAGAAGCAGAATGTCTATTGGACGCGCTGTCGCTACAAAACGTTACCCCATCGCCGCACCGGGAAGACGCCTCTATATGGGGAAGCCGAAGTCAGGATAGACAACGTGACTACCCCGATCCCCCTTTGGGTGCTTCGTGGAGTTCTATCGGATTTCCGTCCGGGTCTTCGATCAGAATTTGTGTGCCTCCAGGCCCCGCCTCGACAGTATTCCTAAAGTGGACGCCCGCCTTCTTTAACTGTTCGATGTGGGTGGAGAGGTTATCAATATAGACCACAATCCGGTTCCACCCGCCGGGTGTTTGCCGCTGGCCGTTCGGCATCGGTCGGGAGCCGGAGGCGCCAGGGCCGCTGAGGATCAGGGTTAGTTTGCCCCGCGAGACGCTGGCGAAGGGCCCGGTTTGTTGTTCGAGAGTGAAGCCCAGTTGCTTCGTGTAAAAGGCGATGGCCCTCTTAACGTCGGCCACTTGATAGCGCACTGCCGCTGTGTCGGTGGAAGGCCGGGGGGTTGGTCCCCCCTGAGCCAACCCGACAACGGCCAGTCCCATACAGCACAACGCCTGAAAAATCCATTCATATCGCCTGTCTTTTCTCATAGTCCTATCTCCTCTATCGAGGTTTGGCTACCTCGGTTTGGTGATAGTATAATGGGGAAAGGAGGGCGAGTATTGGATAAAATTGACCCTCTAAGGCAACGCTACATGATTGTCCTTCACATACGCGTTCAGGTGGCGCAGATACTCAGCGGGGGTGAATCCCGAAAATGCCTGGAAATCCCGGATCATATGCGACTGATCGAAGTACCCACAATCCTGCGCCAGATCTCCCCAGTTCGGTGCCGGGTTTTGTCTGGCAAGCTCCAACGCGCGTTGAAACCGGTGTACGCGACGGAACAGCTTCGGCGTCATTCCTACCTCTGCAGCGAATACCTCGATGAACCGCCGATCGCTTAAGCCGAGCACGCCGGCGATTTCCCGTATAGAAGCGGTACTTTGCCCAAGACAATGAAGCGCATGCCGCACCGCGCTTCGGCGCTCTAATGGCCGAAACAGGTGGGACAGCAGTGCCTGCTCAAGGATCTGGAACCGCAGCGCAACGTTCGAAGCCATGCAGAGGCGCTCCCGCAGGGTCTTTGCATGGGCGCCCCAGAGCGTCTCCAAATCCACGTGCATGTCGGCCAATTCGCTCGCTCTGCTCCCGAGAAACGGAAACGCACCTCCCGGCTTGAAATGCACCCCCATGATCGAGGTATGCTCCAGAGTATCGATCACAAAGAAACTTCGATAGGCGCCGGAAACCACAGCCCCGGAGAAGCGCTGATAACGATCTAAATGCACGGGGTCGTAGATCCGTATCTCGTCCTCGTGCAGGTTGATTACGAGTTCGATGGTTCCGCTTGGTAGGATACGCTCCCTCGCATGAGGCGCCGCATCCCCGAACATCCAGAGGCTGTCAACGAAATCGCCAAGCGGCGGCCCTGGTTTACGTGATACGTTGAACACGATTCCTGCCCTTCCCTTGTTAACAGTGGCGATGTGCCCGTTTAGTAGTGTGTCGTCTATGGCTTGTTACGGTTAGCGTGTCGAGACGGATGCTGTGCTACGTTTGTTCCAATACGTTCGATGTGATAGCCAATAGCGCCATGCTTGCGACGCTGCAATTCCCGATTCACGGGTTTGGATTAGCGCAGACGCTGCATCAACTGCGTCATAAAGCGGAGGTTGTGGAGGGTGGCGAGGCGGAAGTAGAGCGTTTCGCCGCACTTGTGCAGATGGCGCAGGTAGCCGACTGAGTAGCGGGTGCAGGCGAGACAGTCGCAGCCCGGCGATATCGGTCGGTCGCTCTTGATGTGCTTGTCGTCGTCAATGTAGAGGGTACGAAACCAGTTCTCCGTGAAATAGAAATCCGGTGCAGAAGGATCGGACGGGAAGGTGTAGAGGCGTCCAGTGCGGGCATCGCGCGTCGGGAGGGCGCAGTCGAAGATCCCATAACCCATGCGGACGCAGGCGACGACGCTCTCCGGATGCCCGACCCCCAGAGCATGCATGGGATATTCGGGCGGAATGAGGGCGCGGGTCGCCTCCAGCACTTCCGTCAACAGCTTGCCCTGCCCATCGAGCGGCCAGCCTCCATAGCCGTAGCCGTCGAAACCGATCTGGAGAAGCGCTTCGGCGCACTGGCGGCGCAGCGCGAGATCTCCGCCCCCCTGAACGATCCCGAACAGCAGAGGCCGTATCGCGTTTGCATCGATCTTACGCTGGCGCAGCAGTCGCACAAACTCCGCTTTGCAGCGCTTCGCCCAGCTTATGGTGCGCTCGACCGAGAGCTTTTGCGCCGCTGGCGTGTCGTCCACATGGGTACAATCATCGAGGCAGAGGACGATGTCTGCGCCGTAGGCCAACTGCAGTTGCACGCTCTTCTCCGGCGTCAACTGGAACTCACGCTCCCCGCCCTCCGGCTTGAACCGGATCCCCGCATCGCTCAGCTTGCCGAATTTGGAGTTCTGCCGGATCAGCGAGTAGGCCTGAAAGCCGCCGGAATCGGTGACGATGGGATGCGGCCACCCTGCCATCTTGTGCAGTCCGCCCAAGGCGGCAATGGTGGAGGAGCCGGGCTTCTGCATCAGGTGGAAGACGTTCATTACTACCGCATCGATGCCTATGGACTCCAGATCCGTGGCATCCAGGCTGCGTACCACGCCCAGGGTGGCGTCCGGTAGGAAGGCGGGCAGCGGCAGGTCGCCATGGACGAGGGAGAGCGTCGTGGGGAGATCAGTCATCTATGTCGCCTTCGTCCTCTTCCGGTTCCGCGTCGGCGGCTCCCTTCTCGGCTCCGGCAATCACCAGAATGTACTCGCCCTTCAGCGCCTTCCCCGAGACGGCTGCCAGAAGCGCCGAGAGCGAAGCGCGCTGCATATTTTCGAACTTCTTGGTCAGGTCGTTGGCAAGCGCGGCGGGGCGGTCTCCGTAGACTTCGAGGGCGTCACGCAGACAGGCTTCTACGCGATAGGGACTTTCGTAGAAGATGAGGGTATGGGGGGAGCGCAGATCCACGGCGAAAAAGCGTTTGCGGGGGCCGGGTTTGCGGGGCGGAAAGCCCCGAAACGTGAAGGCATGAACCGGGAGGCCGGAGAGCACCAGCGCCATAACAAACCCGGTTGGGCCGGGGATGAGAGTGAACTCCTCTCCGGCGGCAAGCGCCCTCCGCACGATGCTGAACCCCGGATCGGCGATCCCCGGTGTTCCTGCGTCCGTCACGACGGCCACCGTTTTGCCCTCCGCCAGCAGGCTCATAATGCGCTCCCCGGCGCGCGCCTCGTTGTGTTCGTGGAAGGAGATCTGCGGTTTCTCTATCTCAAAACGCTTGAGCATCAGCCCGGTTTTGCGCGTGTCCTCGCTGGCGATGATATCGGCGGCGCGCAACGTCTCCAGGGCGCGCAGCGTAATATCGCCCAGATTGCCGATAGGGGTTGCGACGAGGTAGAGCATAGATCTCCTACGGGGCGGGCTCCGGTCGGTATTGCATCCAGCGATGGGGCTCGGCCAACTCCTGAAAGCCGACCGAACGATAGACCTCGTGCGCATCGCGGGTCGCCAACACCCAGCGCTTCACTTCGCGGAGGTCGGGATGCTCCATGGCGAAGCGCAGCATCGCCTTCGCCACCCCTTTTCCACGATGCGCCTCCTCCACAAAGACGTCGCAGACCCACGCAAATCGGGTGGTATCCGAAACGACCCGCAAGAACCCGACCTGGGTCCCCTGGTGGTACACTCCCACCGCCAGCGCCGAATGCTGTGCGCCCCGCTCTACCGTCTCCCGCTCAATGCCGGGGCTCCAGTATGTGGTCGTAAGCCAACCATGTACGCGTTCGAAGTCCAGACGCTCTTGCGCGTCGTCTAATTCGTAGTCTCCGTGCAGTCGTATCAATCGTCTCCTCAACAATCCGGAATAAAGAAAGCCTCTGCTCGTGTTAATGCAGAGGCACATCGAGTCAAGCCACTCCCTGAAAGGGTTTCGCCCTCCGTTGTCAGGGCCGGAACCGGGTGTGCTGCCGTCACACCCTCCGGAAACAGCGCACACAGTATACCATAGGTGGTCCACGATTCAAGTCAGAATTTCCATGCGAGCGGTGTGCAAAAAGCAGGAATCTCTGTTCACGGCATGGAAAAACACGTCGCGCCCATTTGTCGTCTAAATCTGCAGGGGCGTTTCGGATCTTCCATCCATACGCATGCGTAGTACCGAAAGCTGGATTGAAGCCATGAACGCCGTTGCCAATCAGGCAGTGATCCCAATTCGCTACGAAGGGAATATGGTTCGATGCGTGTGATACAGGCAGGTGTGGGCGGCTTCGGTACAAGCTGGCTCTACGCGGTGAAAGAGTGTGAGGGATTTGAACATGTCGCGCTGGTAGATCCCAGCCAGGAGGCCCTGGCCTCCGCAGGTCAGATCACGGGCGTGCCGCAGGAGCGGCAGTTTGCCCGCTTGGAGGACGCTCTGGCGACCGTCGAGGCAGACGGCTTGATAGACGTCACCCCGGCGTTCTGCCATGAGTCTACCACGGTCGCCGCGATGGAGGCCGGACTGCATGCCCTGGTGGAGAAGCCCCTCTCCGATTCTCTGGCAAGTGCGCAAAGGATGGTGCGGGCGGCGGCGCAGACCAGGCGCACTTTAATGGTCACCCAGCAATTTCGCTACCAGGATCAGCCCCGCTATATGCGCCACCTCATCACGGAGGGCGCTATCGGCGAGGTGGATCACATGTCGGTGGAGTTTCAGCTTCAGGGTCTGCTCTTCGGCTGGCGGCAGACGATGGCGCATCCGTTTCTCATGGACATGGCGATCCATCATTTCGATCTGATGCGCTATCTGTTGGGCCGCAATGCGCTCCGGGTCACGGCGCATACCTGGAACCCACCCTTCAGCAATACAAAGGGCGATATGAGCGCCTTTGTCTGGATAGAGTTTGCGGGGGGAGCGCGGGTCAACTACACCGGCTCGTTTGGCGCGCCGGGCCAGGATACAGGCTGGAATGGGCGCTGGGTCATCACGGGCTCGCGCGGTTCTCTGGTCTGGAACCCTCGGGATGACTGGGGGCCCGTTCGGCTGTTTCGTCAGAATGCCGACCTTACTCAGTATCAGGAGCAGCACTTCTTCACGCCGCTGCCCGACCCCTGGGGCGAACCGGTTTCGGCGCCCTCCATCGGGCCGACCGGCCACCACTATGACCTCTATCACTGGCGAGCGTGTATCGAGAGCGGCCTGGAGCCGGAGACGAGCGGGCGCGACAACTTACATACGCTAGCGCTGACCTTCTCCGCGATCCAGGCAGCGGATACCGGGCGCGCTGTGGAGATCCCGCCGGATATCGAGCCGTAATACACTCTCTTTCGGAGCCATGGGTTTAAATATCGGGGAAATGTGATCTTATGAACGTTCTCGCGATCACCGCGCATCCGGACGATGCCGAACTCCTCTGCGGAGGGACGCTGGCGAAGTTTGCTGCCCAGGGACATACCGTCACCATCTGCCACTGCTGCAATGGCGACCTGGGTCACTTCGAGATTCCCCGTGCGGAGTTGGCGCGTATCCGGGCCGAAGAGGCCCGGCAGGGAGGCGCCGTCATCGGCGCGACGGTCCTCAACCTCCCTGTATCCGACCTGGACATCCATCCGGACCGTGAAACGCGCGCCCTGGTCGCCGATGCTATCCGCCAGTCGAAACCCGATCTCATTTTAACGCATCCTCCCAACGACTACATGCCCGACCATACCATTGTATCGGAACTGGTCTTTGCGGCCAGTTTCTGCGCAACATTGCCCCAATTGCAGGGCGCATTCCCGTTCCATCCCAAGGTCACTCCGATCTACTATATGGATACCCTTGCGGGCATGGACTTCCTCCCTGAAGAGTATGTGGACGTCACCGACTTTTTCGACACGAAAACCCGGATGCTCTCCTGCCATCAGAGCCAGTTGACCTGGATGCGGGATCACGACGGCATCGATTTTGTTGAATTTATGCAGGCGCACACCCGCTTCCGAGGTCTGCAGGCAGGAGTGCGTTACGCGGAGGGGTTCCGGCGGTGCGCTACTTGGCCACGTCAACCTGTAACCCGCTTGCTTCCCTGATACGGTGCACGACGAACGAATACACAGCTTTTTCCTCCAGATGTTCGGGGAAGAAGGTTTTTTTATTTTTTTCTTGAATTACCCTGTTGAAGCGGTAAAGATCTTCCGACAATAATCAAAGAACGATGATGCCAAAGGCAAACCCACAGAAATGTGGGGACGCAAAACCATGGGCCTAATAGGAAATACGGCCTGTGCGTATTCAAAGTCGAATACACACTTCCTTCTCGCAGTGTATTTCCTGATGGTTGCCAGGCTGCCGTCCTCGATGTAATCCGTGTTTTCATGACATGGCATTTACTCACAGGAGGCAAATAGTAATGAAAATCTCTGTTGAAGAGGTCAACCGGCTGATAGCCATGGCTCCCATGGAGCGCGGAAGCAATCGGTATGGAACAGGTTCCTCGTTTCAAGCACAGGCGCAGGCCTCAGAGGGGCGGCCAGCGGCCGTCGTGGACATCTCGACGAGTGCGCAAGAAATACAACAGGTTAAACAAGTGGTCAATCAGTTGCCCGACGTTCGCGAAGAGCGGGTACGCGCGCTGAAGGCGCAGGTCGAAAATGGAACTTACCACGTAAGTGGCGAGGATATTGCCGATTTGATCATCCGTCGCGCTCTGGCGGACAATACGGCGCTCTAACTCTTCTTCAGAAGAATTTCAAAAGGCCGGAGAGGCTATGCAGCCTCTCCGGCCTTTTGATGTGTCAGGATGTGGTATCATCGGGTCAACCGGGTATAATGCGGGATGAGAGTGCTCATACCATATCAAGATGAATAGTGAGATTTTGTCTACCTATGCGAATCGTTACTTACAACACGCGGGGATGCCTAGGCATGGATGACGTTCGCTCCCCCGAACGTATCGCCGATGTCCTTCGTCCCCTCTCTCCGGATATAATCTGTTTTCAGGAGATCCACCAGAAGATGTTCGTCAGCGGCCGTGTGGATCAGCCGGATGTCCTGTCTATGCTTCTGTCCCGCCCTTTCTATTTTCACCGCACCCTTCGGATCGGTTTGGGGAATTATGGCATCGGTATAGCCACCCGAGCTACCATCGTAGCGAGGAAAGAGCATCTGCTCCCCTCCGGCAAAGAGCAACGTGGAGCACTGGAACTTCTATTGGGCAATATCGACGGCTGGAGACGCCTCACCGTCTTCTGCACGCACTGGGGGTTGGATCCGGCGGAACGCATGGATCAGGCTAAGGAGTTGACGTTACTGGTCAACGCTGCCCCGCGCCCGGTTGTTGTCTGCGGCGATCTGAATGAAGGCCCGGAGGGTGAAGGAGTGCAATGGCTCTTGTCCCATACCAATCTGCTCGATGCCGATGCAAGCCGGAATCGGCTGACATACGACGCGGATAATCCCTCCGTTCGGATCGACTATTGCCTCTACTCTGCCGAATTGAGCCTGCAAAACTGTGAGATCATCTCAAGCGATGCCTCGGATCATCTTCCGGTTCTGGCGGACCTGGAGAGGAGTTCCTGAAAGTCACACGTGTGACCTCGTCGGTGCATTGTCACACGTGTGACTTTCAGGAGAGGTGCGACCTTGTTCGCGACCTCTTCTCCCGGCGGAGGCAAGCGAGAGAGCGGGTGGGAGAGGCGCTGTTCGGATCATTTAGGGGAGATGCCGGCAGGAAACATAAGTTCTACAATGCGCTCCAGGTCTTCCGGAGAGTAGAATTCGATCTCGATACGCCCGGAGCCGCCCGTGCCATGACGTAGAGTGACCTTGGTCTGCAGTACGCTCTGAAGCTGGTTCAAATAGTACGCCGCATTGGGGTCCTGAAGGGCAGTGTCCATAGAGGCCGACTGACGAACCGAGGGTGAGGGAGTCGTATTTCCCGTCGGAGCGGCAGCAGGCGCAGATGCAGGCGAACGGACCTCTCTTGACAGTTTCTCCGTCTCTCGAACCGAAAGTCCCTTTTTCACCACCAATTCCCATGTGCGCAGCAGCGCGAAGGGATCTCGGATCGTTTTTAACGCCCGTGCGTGTCCCTCAGAAATCTCACCACGCTCAATGCTCTCCTGAACCGTCTCAGGAAGATCCAACAGGCCGAGGCTATTCGTGATGGCAGTGCGGCTCTTCCCAACACGCTGCGCGATGGTCTCCTGGGTCATCCCGAACTCTTCCGACATACGCTTATAAGCACGCGCAGCCTCCATCGCACCGATGTCTTCACGCTGGACATTCTCCACTATGGCGATCTCAAGCTGCTCACTATCCGTACACTCTTTTATCAGGGCTGGAATGGTAGCCAATCCTGAGGCCTGCGTGGCGCGAAAACGGCGCTCCCCGGCGACCAGTTGATAACGCTCATGGCCGACCCGACGCAGCAGCACAGGCTGGAGGACGCCATGCTGCCGAATGGAGGCGACCAACTCCTCCTGCTTGAGGGGATCGAAGAGAGTACGCGGCTGAAAAGGGTTTGCAACGATCTGATCGAGGGGGATCTCCTGAACGTGAGGCTGCGTATCTTCCGACAGAGTGTCGGAAATGAGTGCCGCCAGTCCTCTACCGAGACCTCTCTTTTCCATATTTCAACACCTCCTGGGCAATCTCTCGATACGCAAGAGCGCCGCGTGACTTGGGATCGTATAGCGCAATGGGCACGCCATGGCTGGGAGCCTCCGAAAGGCGAACATTCCGAGGTATCAGAGTCGCGGCTACTTTCTCCCGAAAGAACTTGCGAACCTCCTCCACCACCTGGTTGGCAAGCCGAATACGATTGTCGTACATGGTCATGATGACCCTGGCTACCGTGAGAGACGGATTGAGCTGCCGCTTGACGAGCTCGATGGTCTTCAGAAGTTGGCTGATGCCTTCCAGTGCGTAGAATTCCGTCTGGATCGGGATGATAATGGCATCACTGGCGACCAGGGCGTTCAAGGTCAGCAGACCCAGGGAGGGAGGGCAGTCAATGAGAATGATATCGAATGTCTCTCGGATCGGCTCTAGAGCCAGCTTGAGAAACCCCTCCCGCGATATCTTGGGCATCAGCTCGATCTCGGCGCCGGCGAGATCCAGGGTCGCAGGGAGCAGAGAGAGGCCCGAAATACGCACAGGGAGAATGGCCTCGATGACCGGTTGCCCATCGAGCAGGACGTCGTAAACGGAGAGCTTCACGCTGCCACGATCAACCCCCAGTCCACTGGTCGCATTCCCCTGAGGATCGAGATCGATCAGCAGCGTTTTGGCGCCCGCCATCGCCAGATAGGCCGCAAGATTGAATGCCGTCGTGGTCTTGCCAACGCCCCCTTTCTGGTTCACAACCGAATAGACGGTACCCATCGCTCTCCTTTCAATGCCAACTAACGGCACAACACAAGCAACATTGGGATAGTCTAATGTTTGTCATGAACAGGCAAATATCCTTCTGTAGACGAACTTCTGGTATAAACAGAGCAAGCAAACGCGCTCTGAACAAAACGGCACATCGCAGGGCTGGCGCATCTTAATTACGCCCGCCCATGAATGAGCGGTCTGCCTCGTGACCAAGCCCGGTGAACCGGGCTGGCGCTTCCATAATCGGTACAACTCGCCTTTTCAGCCCACCTGGCGGCGGTGCAGCCGCGTTCACGCGGCTTCCTCGACGCAACAGCCAGGTCGTTCACGGCCTGGGAAGAGGCAGCGATGCCCAGAGAATTTAAGATGCGCAGGCCCTGCGGCACATCGGAAGAGAAGGAAAAACCTCGCCTCTTGTCGGGTACTCTATAGAGAGGCATCCCGTCAGATCCCGCAAGGAGCAAGCAGACGCTATTGACACATGCATTCACCCCCAACCAAAAACAGGCGATTGAAACCGCTGACCACGATTTATGCGTCGCAGCGGGCGCCGGATCGGGCAAAACCGGCGTTCTGGTGGAACGATTTGTGCGCCTGGTGGCCCAGCGCCAGAGTGCCGCGATCCCTCCTGAGCAGCGCGTCAACGTAGAAGATATTCTGGTCATCACCTTCACAGAGAAAGCTACAAAAGAGATGAAGGCGCGGATCGTGGCGGAACTGAACCGCCTGGGGATGATCCAGGAGCGCAGGCAGGTGGAGACCGCCTATATCAGCACCATCCATGGCTTCTGCTCCCGCCTGTTGCAGGAGAACCCATTCGAGGCGGGAGTGGACCCGAAATTCGGCGTTCTGGACGAGACGCAGGCGCGGCGCCTGCTGAGGCAGGTTACCGAAAAGACCATCGCTCACTCCTACGCCCAGCGCATGACCGGCTCGAAGGGGCTGTTTCAAGAGGGGGAGAGCGGCAAACAGTTCGGAGAGGAGGGGCGCGATATCCAGGCTGCGGTCACCATCGCGCTGGGGCAGACCCTCCAGCGAATGCGCGGGGCAGGCGTCCGTGTCACCGATCTGGAGGCGCACTGGCAACAGGGTCCGGAAGCGATGGCCCAATGGGCGGACGGCCCCGTATGGATGATCCTGGAACCCATCCTGGCCGAGATCGCAGCCTGTGCGCTGAGCCTGGAGGCTCTACGTATAGGCATTATGGGAACGCTGGAGATCGCCTGTCAGGCCATTCGCGAGAGTGCATCCCGCCTGATCCCCCGCCAGACTTCGGTGGTGGACACACTGAGTACCCTCGAAGAGACCTACAAATCCCTCTCACGCGCCAGGGCGCGCCAGATGAACGCGCCTCCCCAGGAGATTCGGATCGCCCAGTTGTTGGCGCGGGTAAAAGTCGCGAGCGAAGAGGCTAGAGGGCTCTTCGGAGCCCTCGCCTCGCGCGAAGAGCGGGCATGCCAGGTCACCTACGAGTACTGGGGCTTGCTGATCGCGGTCTGGAAAGCCTACACTGCCGAAAAACGTCGCCTGGGGAAATTGGATTCAGACGACTTGCAAGCCGAAGGCGTGCGACTGCTGGAGGAAGCGCCCGGCGTGCGGGAGCGCTATCGCCGGCGCTTCCGGCATATCATGGTGGATGAGTTTCAGGATACCAACCCGATGCAGATGCGTCTGATCGAACTGCTCCGGGTAAAAGAGGCCGATCACCCCCGCCGCAACTATCTCTTTGTAGTGGGCGACGTTCAACAGAGCATCTATGCCTTCCGCAATGCCGATCCTACCCTCTTTCGCGACCTGGAGCGCCGATTTCGAGAGGGGAGCGAGGGCCAGCACGTCCAACTGGCGGATAATTTTCGCTCACGGGATGAGATCCTGAGAGTGATCGAACAGATCTTCCAACAGGTATGGCGCGATGCAAGGACGCCCTTTGTCCCTCTGCGCTGCGGTGCGGCCTTCGAGCCACGCGAGACGCCGAGCCTGGAGGTGCTGCTGACCCAGGATATACCGCGCCGGGACTATGTGCGCCTGGAGGCCGACGCCCTGGCCGTACGTATCCAGCACATGGTGGAGGGCGGAGAGATGCGCTTGACCGGGCAGAGAGAGAGCCGGTATGGACAGCCCGTGCGCTATGGAGACATCGCGATCCTGCTGCGCAGCCTGACCGATATTCAGAAGTATGAGGAGGCGTTTGCGCGGCGCGGTGTGCCCTACTATATCGTGGGCGGGGGGCGCGGCTACTATGCGCGCCCGGAGATACGCGACCTGCTGAACCTATTGACCGTGCTGGAGACGCCCCTCGACGATGTGGCGCTGGCGGCAACGCTGCGCTCCCCGATGGTGGGTATCGACATCGAGACGCTCTACCGACTGAAACAACAGGCGCGGCAATCCCGGAACGCCAGGCCGAAAGCAATTCGGCAGCGGAGTGCGGATCAGGACCCGCTCTATCCAGCCATCGCCGCGCTGCTGGCGACCGAAACGCTGCCTTCCGCCGAGGCGGAGAAACTCACCTCCTTCCTGCAGACCATGGAGACCCTACGGGCGCAGGAGGACCGCATGCCCGTCGGGCACCTACTGGAGCGCCTGATCGTACACACTCAGTACGACGTTCGTCTCCTATGTCGCCCCGGGGGACGGCGCAGATTGGCGAATGTCCGCAAATTGCTCCAGATGGCAAATGCCGATTCGGTGATCGGAACGCGGGAGTTTATTCGCCGCTTGCGCACCCTGGAGCGCCTGTCGGAGCGCGAGGGCGACGCCCCAACCGAAGAGGAGGCCGCCGATGTGGTGCGCTTTCTGACGATTCATAGCGCCAAGGGATTGGAGTTTCCGGTCGTAGTCGTGGCAGACTTATCGCGCGGTCTGCTGGTTCCGGAGAAGGGACTGTTCGTCTGCGATCCACAGCACTATGCCCTGGGAACCCGCCTGGGAGGGGAGCCGAATACGGTCTATAAAGCCATTGTGAAGCGGAAAGAGACGGCGGAGCGCGAGGAATCCAGCCGCCTGCTCTATGTGGCCATGACCCGCGCCCGCGAATATCTGATCCTGTGCGGCAATGTCGGTCGCAATGCGGGGTACAACTGGGCCGACAACCTCTTCAGCGTGTTGGGCATCACCAACGCGCCCGCACAGCCAGAGATCCAGACACTCATCGGCAGCATCACAGCGCAGGTTGCGCCGCTCGCCCACTATGTCCACACCCCCCTTGTCAAGGCGCCCGGAGCGCATCTGGCGAGCCGTCGCCATGCGGAAGAGGAAGCCGACCAAATGGCCCGCGCGATCCTGGAAGTTACCCCTCAGCGTATGCCAACAGAGGATACCTGACTTGCCCTGCGGTTGAACTCTTCATTTCGCGCGGGCAGTATTAACGGCATGTGGCCTCGCTACTGCAGACATTGGGGTTCCGTCCACGATGGGCATCAAATCGCAATCGGCATCAAAAAAGCCGGGTACGCTTCCGTACCCGGCTTTTTTGCAGATTTCGATGGCAGGTTCTATTCGCGTTCGGCAGTCATGCCGGAGAAGAGAATGCCCAGGCCGACCAGCACGTTCGAGCCGATCCAGGGCAACATCTGCCAGACGTCGACCTCCGCTCCGAACGGAGCCGTACCGCGCAGGAATTCCCAACCCAGGTGCATGGTCATGCCCAGCGCCATCCAGCCCAGCAGGCGCTTCTCGGACTTCTCCGCCCCCATGATCAACAGCGCGCCGGGAATGAGGACGCTATGGCCGATCAGATTGTAGTGGGAGCTGAGGCCCGCGAAGTGAGTCAGCCAATCCGGGAAGAGCAGGCCGAAGGAGAGCGCCGCCGTTCCCCAGAACGGGAAGGGGTTTCGCTCCCCGGCCTTCTGGCGCATCTTGCCGATAAAGTAGCAGCCGGTGAACAGGCAGACCACGATCCAGAACCGGGAGATGCCGTCGTCATAGACGCTCTTGGCGAGCCGTACCGCCGCGGCGGCATCCACAATGCCCGCGCCGTACTTATTGGCGGGACCCTTCTTCTGGGCGGAGCGCTGCAGGATGTCTTTGATGTCATCCGGGTTCTTGACGCCCGCCGAAGCGACCAGCGCGGCGACCGCCGCGACGTGCGGGGAGGCCATCGAGGTGCCCTGGAAGGCGAAGTAGTCGTCGGTCAGCTTGCCGTTTTCGTCCGGATAGACGGTATTCTGGAGGATGCCGCCCGCTTCGCCGCCGTCCTGCTTGTCGCCGCCCGGTGCGGCGATGGCGACCTGCTTGCCCCAACTGGAGTAGAAGGCGAGGTTGCCCGAAGGCCCGACCGAAGAGACTGCGACGCAGTCTTTGTAAGCGGCGGGATAGCCCACGCCTTCGCGGCCCGAGTTGCCCGCGGCGCAGACGATGATGACGCCCTTCTTATGCGCATACTCGCAGGCTGACTGCATGACCGAATCGGGATACGGCCCGCCCAGGCTCATATTGATGACGTTGGCGTGGTGGTCCGCCGCCCAGCGGATCGCTTCGGCGATGTCGCGGGTGGTGCCCGAACCGGTGCTGCTCAGCACTTTGAGCGGCATGATCTTGGCCTCGAAGGCCAGCCCCGCCACGCCCTCTTTGTTGTTGGTGCTCTCGGCGATGGTGCCGGAGACATGCGTGCCATGCCCCTGATCGTCGTTGGGGAACGCATCGCGATTGACGAAATCGTAGCCCTCGACAAACTGGGTGTCGCCGAAGTCGCGGGCGCGCTTGCCCTTGGCGGTGTCCTTGTACGCGACGCCGGTGTCGATGACGGCAACGATGACGCCCTTGCCCTTGGTGACCTCCCAGGCCTCTTCCGCCTTGACCATCCGGAAGTTCCACTGCTCGTTATAGCGTGGATCGTTGGGCTTCCAGCGGTTGGAGTTGTCCTGAGTGGTCGCGAGGAGGGTATCGGGGGTCTTGGTGATCTCGTCCTGCGGCTCCTGGTAGACATGGGCGAAGTCCGCGGCTTCCACATGGGAATCGGCGCGGAGCGTCGCCAGAATGGCGTCCGCGTCGCCGCCCGTCGGCACGGTGAGGTGCGCGTCCTCGGTCTCCGTCGCGGAGAAGTCGCCGTTCCAGTCGATCTGGGCGCCGACCTTTTGACTTAAGGCCGTCAGTACGCTCGCATCGGTGCCCTCGCGGAACTGGATGTCGATTTCACCGGCATGGATCCAGGCGGTATCGGCAGCGTCCTCCGCAACGGCAGGCTCCGCCTTGTCGCTCGACGTTCCGGAGGGCCAGAACAGCGGCACTGCGGCCATCGCCAGCAGACAGACCGCGATCCAGCGCCAGACGCTGGAGGAATTTTTTTCGCGCATCGCTCACCTCTTTCTGCACCGTCCGGCTTCTCTCTCCAACGGACGGAAGACTTTTCGACGGTCACCGCACCTACTTCGACTGCGGCAGCCAGTCCCGATGCTTGCTGAGAATATAATCGTAGCGGTCACGGGCCTTGCCGGTGCGCTCATCGAACAGCGGCGTGCCGCCCGCATACATGGTATCCTTGGGGTCTCCGAACTCGTTGAGCCCCTTCTGCTTGATCATGTCGTCCAGGTATTTCTTCTGGTCCTTGCTCAGATCGGCCATTCGTGTAAACCTCCCTATAGGGCGTAAGAAGCGTATCTAGCATTACAGACGCAGCAACCGGTACGGAAGTTTCATCCGAACGACCGCACGCCCCTCCATGCATTGTAACGAATCCTGCCGCACTTGTCAATCTTCGGCGATTTCCGCGCCAAAAATTCCCCATTCAGGAGAAACCTAGGCCACACCGCGCGGCAGGGAGAGCGGATCGACCCCCCGCAGCATCATGCCCTGCCCCCGCGATTCATGGACCTTCTTGGTCGGCGGGTCTTCCGGATCACGCATCTGGATGAGCAGGGTGGTGCGCGCCTCCTGGCTGGTGTTGATGCCGGAGCCGTGGATGGTCAGATAAGAGAAGAACAGAGCGTCGCCCGCCTTCGCCTCGCAGGGCACCGCTGAGGAGATAGGATACTCCGAGAAGGGCAGGTGCCAGCCCCCCTCGCTGCTGTGCTCCAGAATACCCAGCTTATGGCTGCCGGGCACGACCCGGACGCAGCCCTTCTCGATGGGCGCGTCGTCGAAATGGAGGATCACGGCGATCATGCTGTGGTTGTCATGCGGGAAGTAGGGGGCGTCCTGATGCATGGGGAAGGGCGATCCCTTCTCCGGCGGCTTGATAAACATCTTGGTGTGGTGCAACTGCACGTTCGGCGAGCCGATGATCTCCGAAGCGGCGTCCATCAGACGCTCGTTCACCAGCAGGCGGGTGAAGGCGGCGGAGTAGAACTGCACGTTATGGCAGTGCAAAATCTTGGTCTCCTTCGCCTCGGCCACCGCCGCGCGGGCTGCTCCCCAGGTCGCATCCATGTCCTCATGGTGGCTGAGGCGTTCGGCGAGGTCGTGGCACTCCCGACGATACAGCGCGGCTTCGTCCGGCGTCAGCAGTCCGCGCGCCAGCACATAGCCGTTCTCGCGGTAAAAATCCAACTGGTCGGTGGTAAGCATACTCTTCTCCCGATCTCACAATATAAAGGGACGTTCGATGAATAAACTGTTCCGGCTCTGGCCAGCGGCTAAAGTCGCGCCTGACAAAAGCACGAAGTTAGAGGTCGCCGCAAGCGGCAGTCCAAATCCTCCTATCCTACGGAGGATTTCCTGCGCGGACTGGAACAGTTATTTCGACAGGCGTC
>DATGIG010000087.1:0-18828 GCA_035295825.1 Chthonomonadaceae bacterium
TTTTTTTAGCCGAAAGTTTTCTCAGGGAATAGGTCCGACTTCTCCCTTATCAACGCCACACGATAAAAGAGATGGCGGCGCAGGTGTACGTCCTGCTCCAGGCGCAGCCCGAGCGCTTCGGGCATGGCGCGGTATTCCGGCAGGGAGTAGGCGCGCAGCACGGACGCCGGGCCGTCGTGGCGCGTCAGGCGGTTCATTCCGGTGAGGGCGGAGAGGATACGGATCAAGGCCCAGGCCGACCAGGCCCGGCGCAGGTCATTTACCAGCCACCCGCAGCGCGCCACCCGCTCCATCTCCTTCAGGGCGGCCACGCTGCCCTCGAAGCTGAAGTGGTGAAAGGCCAGAGAACAGAGGACATAGTCTATCGAGGCAGCCGCAAAGGGCAGGCGAAATGCATCGCCCCGTACCAGGCGAATGGCCGGCTCCGCGCCCACCTCCTCCCGGGCGAACCGCAGGATCGGCGCGCTGAAATCCAACCCGATAATTCGAACCGGAACCTCTTCCCTGCGCGCCAGCGCCAGGATCGCCTTCGGCAGGTCGCCGGAGCCGGTCGCAACATCCAGAAATGTTACAGGGCGCACCGCGCCTTTCGGATCGGATCGGGCTGCCCGCAGCCAGCGCTTTGCCTGCTGCAGCACGACCGGCGCACCGCCCAGAAAGCGGTTGATGCGCTGCACATCCGTCATGCTGGCCCGGAGGTCCGCATAGGGCCGACTCGGATCGTCAATCCACTCCGGTTCGTCGCGCCGCGCAGGCGTGTCCCAATCCAACAGGCTTCTCATCCCTATCCTCATGCATATGCCACGGGGATGAATCCCCGTGCTGAAAGGCAAAGTCCGCCTGCGCGGACTGGCCCCCACCCCAAACCCCTCCCCCATTCTGGGAGAGGGGCTTATGGAACCCGCGCAGGAAATTCGCGTAATCAGCGAATTTGGACTGCGCGAAATTCGCGGAGGAATAGCGAATTTGGGCTGCACCGCAGGTGCGACCTTATTCGCGACCTTGCATTCCAGAACGGCGTTGAAACGCCGTGGTATACGCGGCTATCGCGACGCTGCCTCCGCTTCGACCTTCGCCTTGATGCAGCGCAGGGTCTTCCCGGCGATGTTTTCGACAAAGAGTTTGCCCACGATATACGTTGCGAACAGCGGGCCGAACAGCGGAACCGGATAGTTTAATTCGTGATGTATCGCGACATGCACCCCGTTGGAGCGCTTCTCTAGGCGCCACTCCACCCACATTCCCCGTGTGACGCCGCCCACATGGTAGAACGTGATCCGATTGGCCTCCGGGAACAGCTCCTGCCGTGCGCGCCACTTCACCGGAATGCCATCACGCGAGGCCCCAAAATCCGCTACCTTGACCCTCTCGGTCTGCTCCAGGATCCGCATATAGCGATAGTGGGGCAGCAGCGCCGGCCAGTCCTGAATATCGGCGGCGAGCTGAAAGATGCGCGGGCAGATCCGCTCCGCATCCCCCTCTATCTCAATCTCATTGACCGTTCGCATGATCTTCCTCAGTGCGCTTAACCTAAACCTGGGTATAAAAGCTCCCCTCTCCCATGCATGGGGGAGGGGCCGGGGGTGGGGGCACGCGCCCCTTCAACCGAACGCGCACGCCTGCCGGAGGGCGCAGCGTCATCGTCACCCAGGGCGAGATCTCCTGTTCGGTATCCGGCTCCAGTCGAAACCGCCGGGCAATCGCCGCCAGCAACAGAACGGCCTCCATCTGGGCGAACTTCTGGCCGATACAGACGCGCGGTCCGCCTCCAAAAGGAAAGTAGGCGAAACGGGGCAGGTCCGTCGTCTCTGCTCCCTCCCAGCGCTCGGGGCGGAACGCATCGGGCTGCGGAAAGTAGCGGGGATGGCGCTGCACGGCCCACTGGCTCGTCATCACCAGCGCGCCGGCGGGAACCCGGAACCCGCCGATCTCACAGGGCGAGATAGCCTCTCGCCCCGTCATCCAGAGCGGCGGATAGAGGCGCAGCGTCTCCTGAACGACCGCCCGGCAGTAGGGCAGGCGCGGCAGGTCGGCGGGCAGCGGCGGCCTGCCTCCCAATACCGTCTCCAATTCCGCCGCCAGCCGGGCCTCGGCTTCCGGATGCCGGGCCAGGAGCAGGAAAGCCCAGCAGAGGACCAGAGCAGAGCTCTCGTACCCTGCGGCCAACAGCGTTTTCAACTGATCCTGCAGACTTCGCCCGCTCATGCAAGCTTCTCCCTGCTCCGCAGCGCGCTCCATAAGCGAAATCAGGCTCTCACCCCCCTTTGGCGCGTCGCGGCTTCCCGGTCCCTTTGCGGCGTCATGCCATTGGATCAAGCGCTCCATGATGCGGTCTAACTGCCGGGCGGCTCGTATTTCTGCCGGCGTAGGGGGAAGAGGCAGCATCCCGAAGAGGCTCCCCCTTGCAGTAAAGCGGGCCATCAGCGTATCGATCGCCGCGCCGGCATCCTCCACCCAACCGGGCATGTCCACGTCGAAGAGCGTCCGGGCGACCACCTCCAGCGTGAGATGGGTCATCTCGCGCTGCAGCTCCCGGACCTGCCCCTCCTGCCAGCCCTCCAGCATCCGCTCCGCCAGGACGGAGATCTTTGCGCCGTAGCCCTCCATGCAGAGGGAATGGAAAGCGGGACGGCTGATCTGACGCCGGCAGTGCCATGTCTCCCCATCGCTGCTCACCAGCCCGTCACCCAGGAGGCGTTGCACGGCGGGAGTACGGAGCCAGAGCGGCTTTGCAAACCGGTGGGGTTCGGTCACCAGTACGCACTCAATGTCGGCGGCATCCAGCAGCAGAAAGGCGCGCCGGTGCAGAAAGCGGAGGGGAACGACCAGGCCATAGTGGCGGGCGCAATGGGTCAGGAAGCCGAGCGGGTCCTTCATAAACGCGGGCAGGTGGCCCAGCAGCGCGTGGCCCGACGGGCAGGAAGCAGGCTGCGGAGCCATTTATACGCGCCCGAACAGCAGGCAGGCGTTGATGCCGCCGAAGCCGAACGAGTTGGACAGCACATAGTCCACGCGCTGCGCACGGCCTCCGGCTTCCGGAATATAGTCCAGGTCGCAGGCCGGGTCCGGCATCGCCAGGTTGAGCGTCGGCGGCAGCCATTCGTCACGGAGCGCCAGCAGTGAGATCGCCGCCTCCCATGCGCCGGTCGCCCCGAGGGCGTGCCCATGGTACGCCTTGGTGCTGCTGATGGGGATCCGGTCGGCATCCTCGCAGAAGACCTGCTTGATCGCCGCCGTCTCCATGCTGTCATTGAGAGGCGTGCTCGATCCATGCGCATTGATATAACCGACCTCGTTCGGTGCAATGCATCCCCGCCGCAGGCATTCGCGGATACAGCGCACGACCTGCGCCCCATCGGGGCGCGGCTGCGTCATGTGAAAGGCGTCGTTGGTGCAGGCGTGCGCCAGGATCTCCCCATAGATCCGCGCCCCGCGCGCCCGCGCATGGTCGAACTCCTCCAGAACCAGGATGGCCGCGCCCTCGGCCATCACAAAACCGTCGCGGTCCTTATCGAACGGGCGAGATGCCGTCTCCGGAGTGTCATTGCGCTGGCTCATCGCGCGGATCAGGGCGAACGCGCCGAAGCAGAGCGTCGCCAGGGGCGCCTCCGATCCTCCCGCCAGCATGATGTCCGCCGTTCCCTCGCGGATCAGGTCCACGGCATGGCCGATGGCAATGGGCGACGAGGCGCAGGAGTCGCCGTTGGCGGTCGCCGGCCCGGTGACGCCCAGTTCGATGGCGATATTGCACGACCCGGCCCCATTGAAGACGCAGAGCGCCAGCATCGGGTTGACCCCGCGCGCCCCCCTGCTGAGAAACGCCGGATACTGCTCTTCCGCGTAGGCCACTCCCCCCAGCGCCGTACCCAGGCAGACGCCGATCCGCTCCCGGTCCTCCCGGTCCAGGTCGAGCGCCGCATCCGCTACCGCCTGCTTGGCGGCAGCGACCGCGAACTGCGAATACTTCTCCAGGCGCTTGAGTTGTTTGCCCTCCAGGTAGAGGGCGGGGTCGAAGCCGTCCACCTCCGCCGCGATGTGCGTGACGAACGGCGAGGTGTCGAACGAGGTAGCCGTGCGGACGGCGGACCTGCCGGCGCGTAACCCGGCGCGCAGTCCGTCCACTCCGATACCGATGGGGGTGATGGCCCCGATACCGGTCACCACAACGCGTCGCTTCTGTTCTAACGTCACCGTGTAGCTCCGATCTTCCTATCGAGATAGCCGGGGATTAAAATCCCGGCCAAATACCCGTGTTCCGATAAGTATCCCTTTCGGAAACGAATGTTCCCTGATTTTTCCGGCGGCGCAATATCCGGCTGCTAAGCCTCGGGACGATAGTCCTCCCGATCCAGCGCGTATAGGACCGCCGACTTGTCCTCGCCGATAAAGCGCTCCTCCCAAAAGTGCTCCACGAGCCGCATGCCGAGCTTCTCCATGACATGCCGGGAGGCCTGATTGGCCGTCAATGTCTTAGCGATGATACGCGGCAGGCCCAGCTCTTGAAAGCCTTTTCGGACGAGCGCACGAGAACCCTCGGTAGCGTATCCCTTCCCCCAGGCCGCGCGTTTCAGCCGGTAGCCCAGTTCGATCTCCTCCGTGTCGCGGGCCGGTCGGAAGTGAAACCAGCCGATAAACTCCCCGCTCTCCTTCTCGATTGCGGCCCAATAGCCGTAGTCGGCTCCGGTCTCATAGTAACTCAAATAACGCGGCAGAAGCTGCTCTCGGATCGTTGCATACGAGACCGGCGCGCCGGCGTTGATGTAGCGCATCACCTCCGGATCGTTGTCCAGCGCGTACAGTACGTCGGCGTCTTCCAACGTGAGCCGCCGGAGGATCAAACACTCCGTTTCCAAATAAACCTGCATCAGGCCTCCTCCTCCAGCGGTCGCCAGACGCCCTCCGTGTCCAGGAGCTCGCAGGGCCGGAAGCGCGCCTTGTAGTTCATGCTGGCGCAATCGGCGACATAGTAGCCGAAATAGGCATAGGGTTTCTCCAGGCGCTGCGCCAGTGCGAGCACATGCAGCATGACGAAGGTTCCCAAGCTCCGGTTGCGACAATCGGGATCGTGGTAGTGATAGACGCCGGAGACGACATGGGGGGTGATGTCGGTCAGGGCGATGGCGCGCAGCGTCTCGCCTTCCCAGGCGCTGATCTCGACGGCGGGGATGGGATTGAGCAGGAACGATTGGAAATAGTCCTCTGTTGACTTCTCCGTTTCGGGCCAGCCCTTGCGCGCCTCCTGCGCCGCGTGATAGCGATTGTACAGCGCCAGGCGCTGCGCATCCACCGTCGGCTTGGCGAAGCGCACGGTGAGGTCGGCGTTGCGTTTCAGGGTGCGCATCTGGCAGCGATCCGGCTGAAAATCAGCGATCCGGATCCGGATCGGGCGACATTCCGCGCAGGCGGAACAGATGGGATGGAAGAGGACCGGGCCGAATTTTCGCCATCCGGCATTCATACGCGCCTCGTACTCCTCCGGGGTGAGGTGTACGATCAGTTCGTGTTCGGTCCGGGATAGCTGATCGGGCAGATAGACGCAGGACTCCGGCCCGGTCAGGAAACGATGAATAACGATCATTGTTTTGCTGGTTCGCTTTCTTACGCAGCGTGGCCGCTCCACGAAAGAGGTATTATCATTATGCCGCTCCGATTCCTTCCCTGCGGCAGATCAATACCACAAAGGGCCATTGGCCGGGCACAGAACGTACCCGTCTGGAGGGCCTTCGGCCAAGCGTCCTCACGGACGCGAAAACAGTTTCCCGGCGCGACCATTCCGCCACAAAGGGCCTTACTTTGTTTCTTACATTGACGCCGACCGGGGTCGAGTTCGCCTACCGGCGCGGGATCTTCCCCATGTACAACGAATGGACGGGCGGAATAGATTGGTATCGCCCCGACCCGCGCACGATCCTGCCCCTGGACGCCTTCCACATCTCCCGCTCACTCGCGAAAACGATCCGTCAGGGTGTCTTCGAGGTGCGAGTCAACACCGACTTCGAGGGCGTGATGCGCGGCTGCGCCGACCGCCTGGAGGGGACCTGGATCTCGGAGGAGTTTATCGAGGTCTATGGCGCGCTGCACCGTATGGGCAAGGCGCACAGCGTGGAGACCTGGCGTGAGGGGCAGCTCGTGGGCGGGACCTATGGCCTGGCGCTCGGGGGCGCATTCATGGCGGAGAGCATGTTCCACTACGAGACCGACGCCTCGAAGGTCGCCCTGGCCGCGCTGGTCGCGCGCCTGCGGGAGCGCGACTTCGCCCTCCTCGATGTGCAGTACCAGACCCCGCATCTCGCCCGGTTCGGAGCCGTCGAGATCCCCCACCGTGCGTACTACGACCGCCTCAAACGCGCCCTCCGTCTCGACCGCACCTTCGATTGATCCTATCCAATCTTCGTTTTTTGTTTGCCGCCTCACCCCGGAAGGGGCATCCTCCCTCCATTTCTTCTCCTCGTTCCCCGACAATGGATACAAAGGCACCCTGAACCGGAGAGAGGCTCTCCGCTCCATTGTATTCCCACTGTGCGACGACGCTACGCCTACGGGCCATGGAAGGAAAGAGGCAGATGAGCGCCCATTCGCTACACATTTTACTCGTGGAGGATGACCCCACCGACGCACGCCTGTTGCAGGAGGCATTGGACGCTGCCGGGCACACAGCCTCCAGGCTGACCGTCGCATCCAGCTTGCGGGAGGCGCTGCCGCTGGTGGAGGCGCAGGATTTCGATGTGGTGCTGCTGGCGCTGACGCTGCCGGACAGCAAGGGGCTCGAGACGCTGGAGTATGCCGGCGACTATGCGCGGCGGCTGCCCATCATCATTCTCACCGAGACGGAGACCGAGGAGTTGGGGCGCAAAGCCGTGAGCGCCGGGGCACAGGACTATCTGGTGAAGGGGCGCTATACGGGCGAACTCGTGGCGCGTTCGCTCCGCTATGCCATCGAGCGCCACCAGATGCAGGAGGAGCTGCGGGCGCTCTCGCTGCGCGACGAACTGACCGGCCTCTGCAATCAGCGGGGCTTTCTGACCCTGGCAGAGCAGCATCTCAAGATCGCGGCACGCACCAAAGCCGACCTACTCATCCTGTGCGTCGACCTCGACCATATGCGCCAGATCAATGGCACCTTCGGCCACGCCGAGGGCGACAACGCCCTCAAAACGGTGGCGACGCTGCTGCGTAAGACCTTCCGGCACTCCGATATTATCGCCCGCCTGAAAGGCCATCAGTTCGCGGTCGCCGTGCTGGACATGCCGGCGGGGAATACGCTGGTGATGACCTCGCGCCTGCGGCGCAACCTGGAGACCTACAACCGGGGCAAGACGCACGCCTACACGCTCTCACTCTCTATCGGGGTGGCGCGGCTGGAAGCAGGCAAGACCCTCGCGCTAGACGACTTGGTCATGCAAGCCGATGCGGCGATGCAGGCGTATCGCGACGCCCGCCTGGCCGCCTAGAGGCCCTGGCCCCTGTGCAAGCCCCTGGGAGCGCGGGCATCCCGCCCGCATAGGCAGTGTGCCCTACGGATACGGGAACAGGTCGCAGATATTGCGGTCCGGGATCGGATGGTTGGGGTCGGTATTGTCGGGGATCCCCGCGCTCGTACAGCCTGGTATGCTGCCGTCACACATATCCGGCAACACCGGATAGGCGTGGATCAATGCACAGCCCGTTAAGTTCTTGTTGGCCCCGATGGTCTGCCCCTTCATCCACTTCGCATGCCCATCGAAGAACGAACAGTTGACGCCCTCCTGATGCCGATCTCCGGCAAGCGCCATACGCCGATAGGTGGGATAGTAGTCGAAGTCCCCATTGAACGGTTCGCTCCAGGTATCCGTAATGGCCTTCGGATTGGGACCTGCCGTCTTATCCCACTTGTCCTCAAACACGATGGTCTCGGTAGGATCGTCCACCTGCGCCAGCGAGAGCGCCTCGGCGGCGCGGATGGCGATATAGGAGCGCTTGATGGTCAGCGCGCCGGTGCTGTCCTTGCTGAGGACCGGACCGGCATCGCTGGGGCATACATAGATCTGGGTATTCTTGATGTAGGGCTGAAGGCAGTTCCACCAGATCAGCGGCGGCTGGGCAGCGGTGGGGACGATGGCGCCGGTGCGCGAGGCGGACGGGTTGGCGGCGCTGGCGCGGAAGAAGAGCTTCTCATCGTAGTCCTGAACATACATCTGGGTCGCGGTGCCCATCTGCTTCACATTGGAGAGGCAGGAGATGGAGCGGGCCTTTTCACGGGCCTGGGAAAATACGGGAAACAGAATGGCGGCGAGGATCGCGATAATGGCGATGACGACGAGCAGTTCGATCAAAGTAAACCCCTGCGATTTGCGAGGCATGGCTCTCTCCTCCACCAAGGCTTTTGTTGGCGCGATAATGTAGGGGCGAACCTACGTGTTCGCCCTTCAGGGAGGGCAGACACACAGGTCTGCCCCTACAGGTGAAATCGGTCCAGGGCTTTATTATTGCGCCAACGAACTTTTCAGGGCAGCGTTCAGGCGATGATGCCGCCAAGCTTCAGTATACCTGCCCTCTTGGTAAGAGAAGGTTAAGACGAGATTAAAATTTCGTGAATTTGCCACCTTCCCGTCCTCTGCGGAAGTAGCCCGGACCGTCGCTGTGCCAGGAGCTGCCGTGCAGGACGCGCCGTGTTCCTTCTACCGGCCCGGTCGGGTTCTCGGCGGGAGAGCTTTTAGAGTAATCCGATGCATACCAATCCGCGCAGAGAAGGGAGATTTCCTACTCGCACTTTATGTCGGACAGCCGGAGGGTTAGAGCTTCAGGTCGCTGAGAGTGTCGGCATCGAGCGCCTGAAGCATTATCCGTTCTACCTGCCCCAGCGACAAGCGCTTTACTTTGTCCTGCATTGCATCTGAGATCGCGCCGAATTTTGCAGTCAGCAGCTTGAGCAACATCTCCTGGCCCATCTCTTTGCGTCCTTTGTTGATCAATGCTTGCGCCCCAGTCATTTTGACCTCCTTCAACTGCTCTGCCCGCCGCTCGATCACCTCATCGAGAATGGCAAAGAGTTCCGCCTGTTCCTCGTGCCATATCCGAATGGAAACTGCAAGCCTGACAATACCCGGTTCACCGGGTCGAGATATTGGGACATCCGGATCTCTATTGCACGAATTATCAAAAAATTCGACTCGGCTTCGCCGAGGGTAAAAGGGCAAAAGAGCAGAGGGTAAATCGCTATAGTCCTGAGGCGCAACACCGGAACCCCCTGAGGTAGTCCCTGACCTCGGGGTCGACGCCGCCCCGGCACGCGCAGCGGAAGTTGCCCGGATCGTTGTTGTTCCAGGAGCCGCCGCGCAGGACGCGCCAATCTCCGTTCGCCGGGCCGGTCGGGTTCTTGGCTGGGGAACTTTTGCAATAGTCCGCATTATACCAGTCCCCGCACCATTCCCACACATTCCCCGCCATATCATACAAACCATAGCCATTTGCATCATACTTCCCCACAGGAACCGTGCTGTTCAAGTCATTGGGCCTGACAGAATTTGCGCACTTGTTTCCATTCCAGTCGTTGCCCCAGGGATATTTGAATCCTTCCGGCCCCCGCGCTGCCTTCTCCCACTGCGCCTCTGTCGGCAAGGCAACCTTGGCCCAAGCGCAGTATGCTTTCGCGTCGTTCCAACTTACATTGACGATAGGATGATCCTCTTTCCAACCCCAACTCGGCTCGGGAGGCATGGCGTGATTCGTCTCCTTGCAGAACTTACGATACTGTTTGACCGTGACGAGTTCCTCATAGATCCAGTAGCCATCCAGGGTGACAGTGTGAGGCGGATTGTTTTTCTGGTCCGCATTGCCCATTTGAAATGTACCTGCGGGGATATAGATCATCCTCGCATCATCTATGGGATTAGTGCTAGGATCTGGTCTGGAGTAAGATCGAGATTCCGGCGTAGTGTTCTCTGGAGTGGGCAAGCGTGCGATTTTAGGACCTGCCTCCGCCGGGGTTGGATTCTCTCGGATCAGAGAGGCCATTGCTTCCATAACCGTGACATTGTCGTGTGCCGGCTGCAAGGGAGGCTCGGGCACAGCAGGGGCGTCGATATGTTGCGGTGTGGAGGACAACGGAGATTGTAATAGGTCATGAGATTGCGGCGGGGTGTTTTCTGTCGATGTCGCAGGGAGTTTTGCTGCAGCCTGCAAAATCACCTCGCAGATTTCCACCCAGACCGTGTTGCGCGCGTTTCGTCCAAGCCCAGCCAGGGGTTGCACTGGCTTATTGGCGCATTGAAGCTTTGCCAGCGGTGTGTGGATGTAGAGGCTTGGTTCCACCGCAACCCAGATCACCTGCATTTTTAACGCTTCTGGAAGTTCACTCTCTTGGATGAACTCGGAGGCAAGGAATGCAGGTGTGACGAGAAGCACCGCAATATTGGCCTCGCTCAGCGCCTTTGCGATCTCCTCTTGCCATACGGATCCGGCAAGTATCTCCCGGTCGGTCCATTGCGCGATTTTCTTCTGCCGTACGAGCGGGCGGAGATGTATCAGGAACTCGTCAAGCCATCTCTTGTCCTTCTGGGCGTAACTGATGAATAGCTTGGGGTCGTCCGGCATCAAAGACTCCTGCTGACTGAGCGGTCTTGCGTGCCATCAATTTCGCGGCGCGAACGGGAAATTCCTGCCTCCCGGAACCTCACCAACAGGTGTTTCCTCTCAAAACCTGTCTACCTTGCAGACCTGCCGATCTCCCAACCCGGTTCACCGGGTTTCGTTACGCAGCAGGCCGCTCGTTCACGGGCGGCTTTTGGGGCGGCATCATACGAACAACATCATGCGGGCGTTTACGCGCATCACGGGCGAGTTTACGTAAAGTATCGGCAGGGGACGGAGCCCCTGCCCTACAGAGGTTGCGTAGAGCCTGAGTTGTTCCCTGCCGATGAACGGAAAACCCTTGATATGCCTTCAAGGCAATCCCTATTTGCCAAATCGGAGCGAATAGAGTACAATTTCTAATATGGCGGCGTGGCGCACGGCAGCAACCGACGACAACGTCGCCCCATTCTTGTGGGAAGGTGTGTGCTACCCGTGTCTCTCATACAGGCGCAAGCCAAACTGGGTGAGATCGAAAAACGCTACGACCAGCTCGTGGCGCAGATGAACGATCCCGAATTTTGCAGCGACCATCAGCGCTACATGCAGGCCGCCAGGGCCAAGGGCGAGATCGAAGCGGTCGCGGAAGAGTATAAACGCTATAAACGCACCCTGACCGACATCGCCGATGCCGAGTCGCTCCTGGGCGGCACGGATGGCGAGGAGCGCGCCTTCTACCTGGAAGAACTCGAAACCTCCAAAAAGCGCGTCGAGGAGATCGAGGCGCAGATCCGCCTGCTGCTCCTGCCCAAGGACCCCAATGACGACCGCGACGTCATCGTGGAGATCCGCGCGGCGGCGGGCGGCGAGGAGGCCAAGCTGTTCGCCGGAGAGCTGTACCGCATGTACTCCCGCTATGCCGAACGCCGTAAGTGGAAGACCGAGGTGATTGACCTGCAGGAGACGGGCATCGGCGGCGTGCAGGAGGTCACCTTCGAGATCGACGGCAAGGGCGCATACAGCCAGCTCAAGTTCGAGGGGGGAGTCCATCGGGTGCAGCGCGTGCCCGTCACCGAATCCAGCGGGCGTATCCAGACCTCCACGGTCACCGTCGCCGTCCTACCGGAAGTCGAAGAGGTGGATGTCGAACTGGACGAGAAGGACATCAAGGAGGACATCTACCACTCCTCCAGCGCGGGCGGGCAGAACGTGCAGAAGGTCGCGACCGCGATCCGCCTCACCCACATTCCCACCGGGATCGTGGTGCAGTGCCAGGATGAGCGGAGCCAGTTGCAAAACAAAATCAAGGCCCGCGGTGTCTTACGCGCCCGCCTCTACGAATTGCAGCGCCAACAGGCCGCCGCGGCGGAAGCGGGCGCGCGGCGTTCACAGGTCGGGTCCGGGGATCGGGCGGAGAAGATCCGCACCTACAACTTCCCCGATGGACGCGTCACCGACCATCGCATCAATAAGACCATCTTCAATGTCCCCGGCGTGCTGGACGGCGACATTCAGCCCTTTATTGACGACCTGATCGCCGCCGACCAGGCCGAAAAGATGCGCGAAAGCTCCGAAGAGTAGATGTCCGGTGCAGATCGGGCGCAGTGCTACGCGGAGATCGCCCCACTCCTATCCACGCCGCTGGCCCTCCAGTGGACCACGCACCTTCTGGACGCGGCGGACATCGAGAACCCGCGCTTCGAGGCGCAACTGCTGCTGGCGCTGACGCTGGGCGTCTCCCGCACCACCATCGTCGCGGGATTGCGCCCCGAACTGAGCACAGCCGAGTTTCGCGCAATGGAGCGCCTGGTGCGGGAGCGGGAACGCCATGTGCCGCTGGCCTATCTGCGGGGCACGCAGGAGTTTTACGGTCTCACTTTCGCCGTCACGCCCGCCACCCTGATCCCCCGCCCGGAGACGGAACTGCTGGTGGAGTTCGTGCTGGAGAAGTGTCGGGAATACGGAATCCACGAAGGGGCACGAAGGGACACAAAGAAAAACCACGAAGAAGAAGGCTTCGTTGCTCCGGTTTTTGTGGATGTGGGGACGGGGAGCGGGTGCATCCCGATTGCGGTCCTGGCGCACTGCCCGGAGGCGCGGGCCTTCGCCATCGATCTCTCCGCCGAGGCGCTGGAGGTTGCGGGGCGTAATGCGCAGGCGCATGGAGTCACGGATCGCTTGCGGTTGATTCAGGGGGACCTCCTCACCGGCGTGAGCGGGAACCTGGATATCATCGTGTCCAATCCGCCGTATATTCCTACAGGGGAAGTGGCCGGACTGCAGCCGGAAGTGCGCGATTTCGAGCCGCGCCTGGCTCTGGATGGCGGCGCGGATGGTCTGACGCTATTGCGGGGACTGGCGCGCGAGGCGGACCGGGTCTTAAAGCCCGGCGGCTGGCTGGCGGTCGAAGTGGCGCTGGGGCAGGCGGACGCCGTGAAGGAACTCTTTGCTGCGTATGGCCTGACCGATATCGCCGCACGCCGCGACCTGGCCGGGATCGAACGCATCGTCTATGGACGCAAAAGAAAGTGAAAGCATGGAGAGAATCGTCTGCCAGAACCTGACCAAGCGGTTCGGCAGCCTGACCGCAGTCGACAACATGAACCTGGTAGTGCAGGAGGGCGAACTGTTCGGCTTTCTCGGCCCCAACGGTGCAGGCAAGACGACGACCATCCGCATGATGACCGGCCTGATCCATCCGACGGAGGGCACCGCGCGGATCGGCGGCTACGACATTCGCACCCAGCCCCTGCAGGCCAAGGCCATCTTCGGCTATATTCCCGACAATCCGTTCTTATACGAGAAGCTGACCGGGCGGGAGTACCTGAGCTTTATGGCGGACCTCTATGCGGTGCACCTGACCGACCGTTCCCGGCGTATCAACGACCTATTGAACCTGTTCGCGCTGGAGGATAAGGGCGACGAGCTGATCCAGGGCTATTCGCGGGGCATGCGCCAGAAGATCGCACTGGCGGGGGCGCTCATCCACACGCCGCAGGTCATCTTTCTCGACGAGCCGACCGTGGGGCTCGACCCGCAGAGCGCCCGCGCCATGCAGGACATCCTCCGGGAACTCTGCCGACGCGGTACTACGGTATTTATCTCGACGCACATACTTGAGATCGCGGAACGTATGTGCGATCGGGTCGCCATCGTGACCCGAGGCTGCCTGATCGCCCAGGGCACGATGGAGGAGCTGCGGGCGACCGTGCGCGGCGGCGCCGATACGACGCAAGGCGATACCCAACGTCGAAGCCTGGAAGATATCTTTTTTGAATTGACGGGTGGAACGCAGTACGCCGAACGCCTGCAATATCTCGGCTAAATACGACGGAAAGGCATGGCATGGACAATCTGGATACCAATACCGCAGTCGGACTATTCCTCGTGTTGCTTGGGGTCGGCCTGATCCTTCTCCTTGCGGATGCCGTGATCTTCATACTCTGGATCAAGTACCGGATTGAGCTGGCGAACACTCCGCTGCCCTACCCTGCGCCCCCGCTGGTCGAAGGTGCAACGGAGGGGCCCCCTCCGGAACCGGAGCCCTACCCCCTCGGCTCTTATGTTCGGCCCCCGTTCGCGCGGACGTGGAGCGTCGTGGACCCCTTCCTCAGCTTTCAGGCGATTTTCCTGACGGTTCAAGTACTGGCGGGCATCCTGTTGCTGCCGGTCATTATGCAGGGAATGTTCTCGTCATCGCCAGCCGGTACGCCGTCTCACGTCTCCGCCGCTCCGACGCAGAGAGCGCATCCCACCCCGACAAAGCCGACCTCAGCAGAGCCTGCCCCGGCAAAACCAACCTCGACCCAATTGAGCCCCGAAAAGGGCGCGACGCAAAAAGCAGCGTCCGAGAGACCGTCTCAGGTCAAACCGTCGCCGGAAAAGCCTTCCCCATCCAGGCCCTCGACGCCGCAGAGCAAGGAGCCGCAACGGACCGCCGCCAGAAGCGCCTCTCCCGCTGCGAAGCCGCAGAGCGCCGGCGCCATTGACACAAGCGGGCTGCTCTCGCCGTATGGACTGGCGGTGCAGATCGGGGCACTGGTGCTTCAGAATGTGCTGTTCGTTGGGATCGTCGCGCTCTATCTGCGCCGCTATGGAACCTCGCTCTCAGAGATCGGGTTGCGGAAGCCCACGCCGAATGAGCTCCTGTTGGGGCTAGGATTGGGTATTGTGCTGTTTCTGCTGGCGACGGGCTGCGACCTGGGCGTGGGCGTCGCGCTCAAGCATATTTCGCCGCAACTGGCGGAGCGCCTTACCAAGTTGACGGAGGACATTACCGCAGGCGGGTTCTTCGATAAGATCGCCTCCAATGGCTGGAAGCTGGCGTTTGTGCTGACCGGGGCGGTGGCCGCTCCCATCGGGGAAGAGGTCTTCTTTCGTGGCTTTCTCTACAATGCGCTGAAAAGACGCTGGGGGGTCCCGGTCGGGATCATTGTGAGTGGGCTGACGTTCGCCCTCATCCATTTCGGCCCGCTGGCAATTATCGTTATCTTCCCGATGGGCATACTGCTGGCCTATGTCTACGAACGCACAAACTCGCTCTGGGTCACGATCTTGATGCACATGCTCAACAACGGTGCGGCCTTTATGCTGGCCTGGTTCTGGCCGCAGTTGGGGAAATAAGGAGAGATCCTATCATGACGTCGCCCTCGCCCCGTCCCATTCTCATGCCGCTGATCCGGTTGGCGCTGCTCTTCGGACTGATCCTGCTCAGTTGGTGGCTGGTGCGTCCGAATATCGGCCTGCCGCGCGAATTGGAGACCGCACAGACGGCGTTGCAAGCGGGGAATGTCGTTCAAGCGCAGGCGCAGTTCGAGAAGGCGTTGGCGGCCCATCCCGACGACCTGCGCACCTACGAGCAGATCATCGATCTCTGTGAGATCAACAAGCAGTGGCGACTGATGATCACCTACACCCAATCCGCCCTCTGTGTCTTCAAGGACGAATCCAATACGAACCGGGCCAAACTGAATATACTGCTCTCTACGGCGTATCAAGAGGCGGAGCCGCAGCGCCCGCAGACCAATGCCCTCTACGCGGCGGAGAGCGCCTGGCAACTCGATCCCTATGACGCCGATGTGCAGAATGCCTATGGCTACATCCTGGTCGATAACGGCCAGAAGCTGGAGGATGCATCGAAACTCATTCAGCAGGCGCTCAAGACGACCCGGACCTCGCTCGACCCCGATATGAAGAACCTGTTTCCCGCCGTTGAGGACAGTTATGGCTGGGTTCTATACAAACAGGAACGCTTCAAAGAGGCCGCCGACACCCTCCTGAAGGCGCTCTACGACTACCCCGAGGGCACTTCCGGCGAGGCGCTCAAAGTCTCTTACTACCACCTGGGCGCGACCTATCGGCAGCTCCAGGAGTTCGAGGAGGCGCGCCAGGCGCTGCGCTCCGCCCTCTTCTATGACGCCGACTATGCCGACGCCAAGGCGGAGATGGCGCAACTGCCGCCTTCCACCTCGCCCGCGCCTGCCGCCGCTACGCCCGCCGCTGCCGCCTCGATCACCGCTCCTACTGCTCCGAGCGTTCCCACTCCGTCCACAGTTCAAAAAAAGTAAACTCCACTTGAGAAATATTTAACTCTCCTTCCGAAACACTTGACAAATTCCTAACGTAAGCGTACTATAGAAGTGAGGAGGGCTACGAAATGGCAAAAGCCTTATCACGCTGCCCTGTTTGCGAGGCGACCCTCTCGATTACGGAGTTGGCGTGCGCGCGCTGCCAGACGCGCATTCAGAGCACGTTCGATCCGTGCCGTTTCTGCCGGCTGGAGAGGGAGCAACTGGCGTTCATCGAACTCTTCCTCCGGTGCGAAGGCAATCTCAGCCGGGTGGAGAAGGAGCTGAACCTCTCCTATCCCACGGTGCGTAACCGTCTGGCCGCCGCCCTCGCCGCCCTGGGACTGAATGGAGAGGTCGCGCCGGAGATACCGGAAGCGTCTGCCGCCGTGCCCCCCACGCCGGAGGCTCAGGAGCGCAGGCGCGTGCTGTTGGAAGCGCTGGCGCGCGGCGACATGAGCGCCGAAGAGGTTGCCGGCGCCCTGCGTGACAACGCTTAAGAATCTTTAGCCCGCCCCCTAGCCCCCGATTCCGGGGGAATCAGTTTGTGCGAAACCACTGTTGCTCCCCCAGAATTGGGGGCCGGGGGGCGAAAACTTTGATGCATGCTATGAAGGGATAACGAATATGGATGAGAATGTGATGAGCGTCCTGCAACTGCTCCAGGATGGCAAGATCAGCGCTCAAGAGGCCGAGACGCTGATCGCGGCTCTGCGCGGCGAGACCGCCGCTCCCAAGACCGACAAACCCAAGGAGGAGGCCAAGCCCGCTGAGAAGGGCCGCTTCAACCCCCTGGGCGACCTCAATATCAAGCCGCCCAAGATCGACCTGGAGCATCTGGGAGAGCGGATCTCGAAGGCGGTCGCCCGTGTGCAGCCGGAGAAGATCGTCCAGAAGGTGCAGACCCAGCTCCGCAATGCGACGCGCGCTTCCGCTCAGTGGGGCATCTCCGTGTCCACCCGCATGCGCCACTGGTCGGAGGGCACGGACGTGCGCCCGGTCAATCCCGGCGGGCTGCCGGAGCAGGCCGATAAGCATGAGCAGGACTTCCATCTGGATGCGGGCGCGACCGTCTATGTCGAGAACCCGCTGGGCAATGTGAGCGTCGTCGGGATTGCAGAGGGTCCCGCCTCGGTGGTGGTCCAGAAGGTGGTCTGGGGCGAGCGGGCGGAAGACCTCAAAATGGTCTCGGAGCAGATCGAGGTGAACCTGCACGGCACCGATACCAAGCTGGACATCAAGGTGAGCGCGGCGGACTTCTTCCGCAACGGCACGGTGGACCTGGAGTTGCAGATCCCCCGGTCGGCGCTGCCCCGCGTCAGCACCCACTTCGGCAGTAGCGAGATCTCCCAGATGGATGGGCGCGTGGAGGCGGTGACGACCGCCGGGCCGCTGCATCTGCACGACCTGGGCGGCGACGCGCGCGGCGAGACCGCCAGCGGATCGCTGCGGGTGGAGCGGGCAGCGGGCATGGTGACCATCGCCACGCAGAGCGGGGACATTCAGGCCGAGACGGTCGGGCGCGGCCTCTCTGCGAACTCCGCCAGCGGCGATGTGAAGGCCACCGGCGTCGAAGGCGGGCGCGTGGAGTGCAAGTCGGTCTCCGGCGATGTGTCGGTAGAGACGGTCGGCACGCAGGCGCCTCTCGATATCACGGTGGAATCGGTGAGCGGAAGCGCCACCCTGCGCAACGCCAACGGCAATATCGCCATCAAGGCGGTCTCCGGCATCGTGACCGCCGAGGACCTGGCGGCGACCCGCCTGCAGGCGCAGACCGTCAGCGGGAACGTTCAGGTGCGTCTGCGAGAGGCGTTCTCGGGCACCATGCAGGTCAACACGGTCTCCGGCAACGTCGAGATCGGCCTGCCGGAAGGCAGCAATACCCGTGTCTCGCTCAGCACCGCGTCCGGCGAGCTGCACTGCGAGCACAGCGCCGAGAACGTCATGGCGACCGACACCCTCTGGACGGGCCAGATCGGGACCGGAGCCGGGACGCTCAACGTGCAGACCATCTCGGGGAACACGCGCATCAGCAAGGGGTAGGGTTCCGCTATGAACGCAACGGAAAAAGAGCGGATTCTGCAAATGCTCAACGAGGGCCTGCTGCGCCCGGAGGAGGCGGCGCGGCTGCTGGCCGCGCTCTCCGAACCTGCCGCGCCTCCTCCCGCCAACAAGCCGGAGGAGAAGCGCGCCGCCAACGGCAAGGAGAAGGCGAAAGAGGCGCCCCCGGAGAGGGAGAAGACACGCGAGGTACAGGTCCAGCGGAGCGACGGCTCCTATACGACCATCCAGGTGCCGCCGCATCTGGCCGCGATGATCTGGGAGGTGACAAAGGTCACCATCGCCGATACGGCGAAGACGGCGGCCAAGGAGACCTGGTCGGGCTTCAAGAACATCGTCCGCCGCAAGACGCATGAGGTCACCGAGGGGGTCAAGACGCGGATCACCGGGGGCGGCGAGAAGAAGATCGCCGATGCGCCCCCGCCGCCGCCCACCCCAAGCGAGGAAGCGGCGTTCGAGGCGCGGCGGCAGATCCTGCAGATGGTGCAGAACGGACGCATCACAGCGGAGGACGCCGGTCGGCTGATCCAGGAGCTAGATGCGGTCAAAGCCTACGAAAAGTCCCGCACCACGCCTCCTCCCGCCGCACCGTCTGCCAAGTCCCGATGACATCAGAGCCCTTCAGAGCCGGGTACAGAACGTACCCGTCTGG
>DATGIG010000088.1:0-9360 GCA_035295825.1 Chthonomonadaceae bacterium
ATCCGCTCTGCCGTCGCCCAGAACGTCGCCCTCCGCCGCATCGGTGACCGGAAGATGCAAGGCATAGTCTCGCAGCTTCGCACCTGCCGCATCGAAGACCTGCGCCCGCCCGGTCGAATCGACCACCAGGATGTCGTCCAGATTTGACGAAGCTACCTTCCCCGCGAGAAGCCACACTTTGCCCGCCAGGCCGTTCACGGTACCGAGGGAAGTGGAGGCTGGAAACTCACCATTTTGCGTGCTGAGCGCCTTGCACAGCTCGCCCTCTTTGCCCAGGATCGCCAGATCGAGCGTCTTCCCGCCGAAATGGCCCAGGCACATCGCCCGGATTTTCTGGGGCAGGTCCGATATCAGGCGCTGGCCCCGCAGCGGCTTCCAGCCCTTGCCGTTCAGGGACACGTCAATACTCTTGTCCTGCGGAGAGGCATAGAGGAAGTCCGCATAGCCATCGCCATTGATGTCGCCGAGGAGCGGAATGCGCGGCGGCGCCACCCAGCCTCCGAAGAGCCAGGTATATGGCTTGCAGAACCCGATGTCGCTCACCTGCGGCAGGGCTATTGTGGTCTGTGCTTTCGCTCCCTGCATGACTACCAGAATCAGGATCAGTGCTGTGCCGAATCGTTTCATTCTCTCCTCTTGGCCGTGAACCCTCACTACCCGCGGCCGCGCCTATCCCATCTCCCTGTAAATCCGCTTCGCGGCCCGAAGGTTCGAAGAGGGGGAGATTTGGAAGTTGGAGTCCCCGCAGGGGACTTCGGGCACTTGTTGACGCAGTTTTAACTGCCCGCCCAGATCGTGTTGAACGTTAAAGTCGTCCGGCGACTCGTCAACGTCCTCAATATGGGTTCGATGGCGCCATCTCCCAGGTTCTGACGTTGCGGAAGCGCGCCGGGCCGCCCTCCGCGAAAAGCGCCACCCCCAGGCTGTCCGCCCGGCCCGGGTAGATGCGGCGGCAGATGGCCTGCCGGTCATTGGCGAAGAACTCGACCACCGGACTGTCCACGAAAACGCGCAGGCTTAACGGCTCGCCCGGTCGCTGCGCGAAGGGCGCGCGCTCCACGACCTTGCGGCCCGCGATGCCGCTTCGGGACGCATCGAAGACCAGCTCTTGTGTTTCGGCGTCGTAATAGAGCCGGGTCTCTTCGCTGCCGTCCGGGGAGCGGCGCACGAGCAGTCCCATGCGCTTTGCGCCTGCTGGAAGGATTTCCAGGGCGATTTCGCAGGCATCGCCCGCGACGCCGGGGAAGGGATGCGGCCGGCCATCCGCAAGGGAGCGCGCTCGCCAGTGCGTCTGTCGTCCCCGCAGCGTCTCGAACTCCGGCACGGGCCGCATCCGAAGCGTGCCGTCGTCGCCCAGCCACAGGGTACGCGGCAGGCCATACACCCCGGACCAGCCCCGCTCCTTATCCCCGCCGGGATTGTCGAGCAGCCAGGCCCACATAATCTGGCGGCCTTTGCCGTCTATCAGCGCCTCAGGCGCGAAATAGGTGTTGTCCACCCAGGTCATGCGCCCGTGGCTTTCCGGCGTGAAGAGGTCGTTCCGGTACGTGCCGATATAGTACTGACAGCCTTTGTTGTGGCTGATAAAGAGGAGCAGGTGCTTGCCACTCGGCTCGCCGCCGTCCGGGTTAGAAGGCAGCGGGAGCAAGCTCGGGCACATATTGTCCTCGCTGCGGTCGGTCCACTCGGCGCGCCGCTGGTAGAAGACGTGCCGGTAGGTCCAGGTCTTCAGATCGGGCGACTCGAACAGATAGAGGCGATCCCCTTGCTCCGAAAGCGGCGCGTCCGGCGCGCGTCCGACCTTGTCGAGCACCGGCAGATTGCCCGTCAGCAGCCAGTAGCGGCCGTCATGCTTCCAGATGTTGGAGGGATCGGCAGAACCCAGCCAGAGTGGGCGGCCCGCAGAATCAGTGGTTTCCGTGATGCCGAACTCTGTGGAGCGAATCACCGGGTTTTCCGGGAATTTGGTCCAGACCTCGTAGGGCGGGCCGGCGCTGCGCGCCAGGCCGATTCCCTTCGCGCCCCACAGCATCCAGTAGGAGAGATAGGCAGTACCGTCTTCCTCCACGAACGCGCCCCCGCTGAAGCAGCCTTCATCGCCGCCCCCCGGCCCGATCGCGTCGGGATGATGACGCCAGTGGACCAGGTCGGCGCTGGAGATGTGGCCCCAGCAGAAGCCTGCGCCGCTGCGGTTATACAGGTACATCAGATGGTAGCGGCCCGCATAGTAGAATGCGCCGTTCGGATCGCCCGGCTCGCCCCTATCTTCGGGGACGCAGAAGTGGTAACGCGGACGCCACGGGTCGGCCAGGAACCGCTCCCGAAGTTGTCGCGCCCCCTGGATCTCCTCGTCTGTAATGCGGTCCGTGGCCTCCATGATCTCCCTTCAGGACGTCTTCTCGTAACTTCCCAGAGCAGCATTCTCTTCCGTATTCACCAGAAGGCAGTTTGTTTCCTTATGACCCGGCGTGGAGACCCTGTGTGGGCGGCAGGCCAGGTTATAAAGTCAAGAAGGAGGAGCAGGAATGGCTCGCTGTCTCAGCGAAAAGAAAGCCAGCGGTCAGCGCAGGAGGCAACAACACGCCCGTAATCACCACCATAAAGTAGGCGCCTGATGCGAGCGCGCCATGATGCCTGCCTGGCTTCCTTTGCTCAGATCGTCTACACAGGCATAGCAGATGCGCCGGAGAGGCTTTAACCTAATAGCCAACCGCATGCTCCTGGCGGCTCTGGTGGCTGGTCTAGTCTGGACGCTCTATCGGCCCATCCGCCAGCAATGGCTAAATCACGCCTTGATTGTGGCTGTGAAGGCAGGCGATGTTGAGAACGTTAAAGGGCTTCTGGATCAGGGGGCGAGCACCGAAGCAAGAAGCCGGGCAGAACCCTACACACCCGCAGATGCCTTTCGGGAAGCCATTTCTGGGCATCCTAATCCTTACCTGGGCCTCACTCCGTTGATGCTAGCTTGCATCAGCGGACGCGAGGACATCGCCCAACTGCTGCTGCAACGAGGCGCGCGGGTAGAAGATCGCGATTCGAAGGATTATGGAGCGACGGCTCTTATCTATGCGGCAGCCTATAATCATCCTCGCCTGGTCGCTTTGCTGATCCAACATGGAGCCAACGTAAATGTGAACGAGGGAGGGTGGCGCACGGCATCGAGTGCTACGACTAATAAGCAAATCCAGCAGATGTTAAAGCAGGCGGGGTCCGCATTTATTGGTAACCGACGATGAGGTGCGGCACACATGGCTCCTCCAGGTAGGCGATCTCACCAGATCGTAGGAATGCCGGTTCTGCATGCGATGCTCCTGGGAAGCATGAATACCCAAGAGTTCCGGCTCAGGACTCCCGGCATTTCTGTAAGACCCGGCTCTGGCGCTGCAGGCCTGGCAGACTGATGGCAAGCGGAGCCTCCTCTCGTAGGGTCGCATAGAGATCCCGATAGATCTGCTGCGTAGGGGGCGTATGGTGTTCCTGGGACAGGTCCCACGTCTCCTCCACCCAGGAGAGGTCTTCACGATTATAACTGCGGTCGGGAGTCGGATGGCGGTCCACCGGGCGGGCAGAAAACCGGACGGGATCGAGGTACTTCCACTTCAGATGGCTGCGCGTGCCGGTCAAACTGCCCTGCGTGCCCATCACCAGCCAGGCATCCTGTGCGTAGGCGCAGGCGCTGGTGAGTTCCACGTCGAGCAAAGGCGCGCCCGGCGCCTGCAAGACCACCTTGACATGGTCTTCGGCGTCACCGGAACTCAGGGGCGTATTCCTCCTCTGGCAGAAGACCTGGGGTTCCACCTCTCCCATCAGCAGCAGAGCCAGGTCAATGGCGTGCGAGCCATTGTTGTTGAGCATGCCGCCGCCAAACTCCTTAAGGGTCTGCCAATCCCACCGCCGGCTGAATCCGTGCCAGGCGATACGTATCTGCAGGATTTGACCCAGCTTTCCAGAGGCGATCACCTCGCGCACTTTAAGATAATCCGGGCTATAGCGGGAGTTCTGATGGCAGGTCAGCGTGCGACCGGTCTGCTTTGCCGTGGCGATCATACGCTCCGCGTCCGCCAGATCCGTGGCGAAGGGCTTCTCGACAATGACGTGCTTTCCCGTTTCCAGCGCAGCAATCGCCATCTCCGCATGCAGGTAGCTTGGCGTAGCCACCACAACCAGTTCCACACGCGCATCGGCCAACAGCTCCGGGAACGCGCTATAGGCGGCGCATCCGAGCTCTTCTCGCGCCTGTGTCCGCCGGTCCGGCAGCGGATCGCACACGGCCACGATGGCATACTGGTCCGTGAGCGGGCGGAGCGCATCCACATGAATATCCCATCCGGCGCGTCCTAAACCAGCGATTCCGACACGAATGACGCCGCCCTCTTTGACGCGCATGGGCGATCTCCTTTCGTTGACGATACCTTTAGTATAGCAGACCTCTTATCTGTCTCGGGGCAAGGTAGACGACGTCTAGCGGGTATGGAAATGACCCGATTTCTTGAGTTTTGCAAATAAGTCCGCATATTCGCGGCGATAGTTTGTTCCGAGCCGGATCACCTCGGATACGATGCCGTCACAGATAAAGGCATCCTTATAGTGCAGCACGCCGATTTTTAGCACGACTGCTGTGCCGCCGACTAGCTCCCGAATGGGTTGCGTGAGGCCAAGCACGGCATAAGCCTCCTGGCCATCGAGATCCATAAAGACCGAGTACTTTGTTGTGTCGCGCAGGTAGACCCAGCGTTTCAACATGAGCGATTGAACCGCATGGAGCAGTTCCTCCGGCAGTGCGTCACCAGCATATTCGAGGCTCAAGGCGGCGGCTTCGATGAGCGATGGGTTAGCGACAACGGCATCTCGCGCGGCAGCCAGCATCGGGAGCAGCTCTACACGTCGCTCACCGTTCGAGAGGAGATGCACTTCGGCAAGAAGCTTCGTGTAGCAGGATATGAATTGTTTCGCATCTTTCGGATTGATGACCATATTGGTTAAACCCTTTGCTAGGCCCTCTCTCCCCACCGGCTCGGATTGATGCCGGGTGCCTCGGTTCGCGTGCCGGCGGGTTTGTGCGGCTGCTCGTAGAGAAAGCCCGTTATGTTGAGGCTCTTCAAAAAATTCGGGCGATTTCCGATCCGTCTATTCGGCAGGACTCCCTGTGCTTTCCTGCTGGTCATTTTAAGGGCGTATGCAATGGCCTGCCTATTCACAACAACCCTTCGTGGGCGCCTGATAAGGCGAGAAAGGAAAAAACTGTCATGCAACCTTTGTCAGACAAGAATCCAGCCTGCGATCTCAGGCAGCAGGTTTTGCCGGACGAGCTGAAAGGCCGTAACTGGGGCGGATTTCTGCTGCCCCTCTTCTGGGGATCGGCTAACCGGGTATGGATCGGGCTGATCCCGGTACTGGGGATAGTTTACTCTTTGCTGTCCCTGGTCCTCGGCCCTGCGCTGCCCGATCTGGGTAATGCGTTCGGGCCCCTCAGCCTGGGCGTCTCGTTCTATCTGCTCCTTAAAGGGAACGAGCTGGCCTGGCGCAGCGGGCGCCGCTGGGAGAGTGTGGAGCAGTTCCGCAAGGTGCAGACCGCCTGGGCCAGAGTGGGGTTAATCGTAAACCTGCTGATAATCGCCCTGGCGATCTGGGTTTACCTGCATGCCGCCTCCGCTGGGATCGGTGCCGTGGGGATGGGCTGAGCGGGAGACGCAGCAGGCAAGGTCAACTACCGCCCTGGAAACGCCGATGGCCAGGCATCGGCGCATTTGACAGCGATAGATTAAGCCGGCCGGCCATCCGGTCGTGGGCTGGTTCTCACCAATTCCAGCCACTTCTCGATCAGAATCTCGCCGGTCATCTCGCCCATGGAGGTGCGAGATACGTAGTCATAACGCGGGAAGCTCTGGAAATCTACCCGGGTCAGAATATAGCCGAACGCGTCGTTGGTGAGGCCGAAAAGGAGGTTATGGGCGCCCTGCATCTTGCGTTTGACGTAGAAACCGATGTTCGGCAACGCCTCCCCTGGAATGGTCAGAATCTGGGCGTCGCCCAGGTTTACCAGATTGATGCGTACCCGGATGGTGTGGTCCTTGCCGTGTGGGTAGCGCAGCGGAGAGTTGGTCACCACGAACCACATCTCCGGGGACTGCACGGGGATAGTCACCATCGCGTTGCGGCAGAACAGGCCGGGATTGTCCTGAAACGGAGCCGTCCCAACGATCCTCAGCGCTTCCTCTGCCATCGTTTGCCCGATCCGGAGGCACTCCTCCCAGGTCCGGGCGTCCTCCCAGTAGCCTCGCAGCGGGTCCTTGACGCGCTCGAGGATGCGGTTGTCCGCCGTGACCATGCCGCCCTGGGCGCCGTTCATAAAGATCGCCATGCCGCCTGCGCGCTCCTCAAGGCGGTCATACAGAGGTCCGCAGAGGTCAGGACTGAGGATGCCCTGCTCGTTGCCCAGCACCTCCGGATGGATCGCGTAGTTGACGAGGGTGGCGATAGGTTTCCCTTCTGGGGAGAGCGCCTGCATCACGCACATACGGCGATCATAGAGGTCCGGCGCGTAGTAGTTGTAGGCGATTTTGCCCTGCGCCTCTCCGGTGGCGATTTTGAGCCGGGCGGGACGGGCGGCGGAGATGGCCTCGTTGATGGCTTCGGCCGCCAGGACACAGACCCGGTCCATATAGGCCAGATCCCCGGTGTGGCCGCCCTGGCCGTCCGGAAAGGCGTAGCAGTCGGGCGCGCTGTGGGTGTGCGTCGAGCCGATGAGGATATTCTCGGCGGCGAGGCGCGGCACGCGGGCACGGATGCGATCGGCGAGGACGGAAGGGAATCCGAGCAGATCGAGACTGACAATGGCGATTTCGGTGTCGTCTCGCCGGAGATAGACCGCTCTGGCGCTCAGTTCTCCGCGCTTCTCGCGGGTGGGATGCGTGGGCCCCATCCCGCCGGAGACGGGCAGCAGCGGGCTGGGGGTAATGATTCGCTTTCCCGCGCCTACGAGCAACGGCGCAGCGGCGGTTGTTGCTGCCAGACCGGGCTCAGCGTTGAGCGCGAGCGCCGCTCCGATCGTGGTCGCTCCCTGAATCCACTCTCTGCGTGTCATGGCAGCGCCAGCTTTCCCTTCGTAAGGATCGGATCGGGATTTCTGCGGAGGGCCGTCAAGCCGTTTCTGGGACATAGGTTTCCTCCGGTTGCTGCTGTGGACCTTCACCGTTTCCCCAAACGTCGAAGTGGAGTCTATTGTAACCGTTCCCACAGCCGGATTGCCGCCTTTCACCGTTGTCGGGGTTAAGACGCCGGCGGTGGAAGAAACTCGATGCCGTACTTCGCGCAAACTCGGAAGACGGCCGGCATATCTGGTGGATATAGAGGAAGGGTGCTCAACTCCTCCATGCAGCGCTCGAACCCGCCCGGTGTCACGAGGACAAGGGCCCTAGCAGGGCTGGAACTTGTAACTATAACTTCCTCGATAGCTTACCTGTTCCACAAGCGCTTGAGCAATTCCTGTCGGGAGGCCACGACAATGTGGAGGGAGGTCTCTCAGGCAGCCGGCGTAAATCCGTTCTCCCATGGACCGCATATCCGAAGGAATCCCGGCACATTGGAACAAATCTATTGTGAGCGGCTTGACTGCCAAAGGCAAAGGAGAACGACGATGTCATCCGAAGACCCAAGGAGCCTGAATCGCCGTTGGATTCAGGCTTTCAACGACCACGACTGGCAAGGCGAGGCGGCGTGTCGGACCCCGGATTACCTGGGACATCTTTCAGGGATGCCAGCCCCGCTCGATACAAACAACTGGGCAGGATTCATGCAGGCCTTTACTACAGCGTTCCCGGATGCGAAGATAACCGTCGAGGATGACATTTCTGAGGGAACCATCGTGGCGAGCCGCTGGACTATTACCGGCACACACCAGGGCGAATTCCAGGGTGTGCCGGCCTCGGGTCGGCGAATAAGAGTAACTGGAGTCGACTTCAGTCGTGTCGTCAACGGTCGGATTGCAGAGCACTGGGCACAGTTCGACCTGATGGCCCTCCTGCAGCAAATCGGTGCTATTCCACCTCCATAGCTTCAAGGTCTTTTGGATCGGCAGGCTATTGCTGCTACTCGGTTTCTCTCGCCTCCTGGCGGCTGTCAACGATAGCCCGGCCTGCCAGCGTGACTTCGAACTTTCTACCCTCCTTCCCTCCATTGAGAACCATCTTCACGAGGGTTGGCCGCGTTTACGCTCAGACGCCTACCCAGCACAAGGCTCAAGCGATCAATGGCCTCTTCGAACTATGGACGCCATTGTCTTCTCCAGGTATATTGAGGCGAACATAAGCGGGTGCGCTGGCTCGCCAGGTCCGACGCGTGTCGTCGAACCAGGACGTTATGACGACCATGCGTCCTTGAATCGTCTGCTGACTGCGCTCGAATTGGGACATCTTTGGTACTCTCTTCCACTGTGGAAAACCGGGCTTCTAGCGATGAGGACGGGAACGGTGCTCAGGACCAGAGGCCGGCGCGCTTACTGCCGGGCTGATCCTGCGGTAACGGGCTTATGGGGAATGGAAAGGGGGAAGGCTTGTCGTAGAGCCTGCCACCAGCAACGCGATGCACATAACGATGGTAAGAAAAAACGTGCCGAGCGCGAAAAGCCCGACGAGAATCTGAGTCCCTTTGCCGAAACCGTCCTTATCCATGCGGGCCATGAGGTAGAGCATTTTTGTCAGGATATACGCGCCGATCATCAGGCCGATGGCTTGCAACATCTGGGGAACCCTCCTTTTTCTCGCCATTTCGCCGCCCGTCCGTTGAATCCTTCCAGCCCGGCCAGGCACACAAAGCCCGTTACCGCTTACCGCAAAAGTCTTCAGGGCAAGCCAGCCCTATGGCTTAGGAGAGTTTATCAACCGGATGTAGAAGGTATTTGCGCCTCAGCCCCCTGGCGCGATTTTCCAGGCCGAGCGCCTGGGCTTCGCGGTTCGACTTGCGGAGTAGGATTGCATAGTCTTCAATGACGGCTGCCAGGGCAGGAAAATCGCCTTCCTTCTTCTCATCGGGCGCCAATGCAATCAAGAAGTGCTTCGCCGCTCTTTCATAGAGACCCATCTTTCTTGCTATCGCCAGCCCGAAGAGGCGCACGTCGTAAAAGGCCGCCCGGCCTGCCCCGCTGTGGTGGTTCCTGAGACGCATGCGCTGATTTACGGGAAAATTAGGGTCGCTGGAACTCTCCTGCGCCCTGCGTTCCTTCTAGTACTACAGTTGTAGAAGCTAAGAACCGATCATAACCTCAACGGAGGTATGCTCATGTCCCAGCTAGCACTACAGCCACAACTCGATACGGTCCATTCCTGGCAGCAGGAGTTAGAGGCTCTTATCAAGCGTTTGTCG
>DATGIG010000089.1:0-37873 GCA_035295825.1 Chthonomonadaceae bacterium
GCGTTGCGACGCTCTTTGCCCTGGCTCTGCTTGCCATGCGTCCGGGGCAGGATGCGCCCGGCGGGAAGACCGATACGCCGCCGCAGGGCAAATGGGTCGCGGCTTCGGACGACGTCCTCAAACATCTGGAGGAGGAAGGTAAGAAAGTGAGCTGGCCGGGGCAGACGGCGGGCGTCAGCGTGGATCGCGCCACCGGCGATGTGCGGATGATCGTGCCGGATCAGGGCATCTGGAGGAGTTCGGACCGAGGCGCGACGTTTGTCCGCATGGACAGCGGCAGTCCCGGCGGGCGGTGCGAGACGGGCTATGCGCTGAACGCGGATCCCGCAGGCAAGCGCCTGGCCTGCTTTATGCTGGACGGCTCCAGCGCCATCACCCTCGACAACGGCAAGACCTGGAACACCTTCCAACAGCACGGGCGCGGCTGGGATTACGGCGCGGTGGATTGGAGCCAGACTTCGCCCCAGGTGCTCCTCGCGGTCCATCACGAATCGGACGGCGAACTCCACCTCAGCACGGATGGCGGCAAAGCCTGGAAACTGCTGGGCAAGAACTACACGGCGGTCGGCATCTTTGACGCGGGAGCGCTGGTCGCCAGCAAGGGCGATGGCATCCTGCGCAGCAGGGATGGTGGTATGACCTGGACGAAAGTCTCGGACCACACCCCGACGGGGCGCGTTCTGTGTGTGTTCAAGGGCGTCGGCTACTGGGTAACACGGGAGGGCCTGCTGGTCAGCAAAGATAAGGGAGCGACCTGGCAAGCGCAAGGCAGCGCCCTGGAAGCGGCCTGGGGACCCTTCTTCGGCAGGGACGAGCGACAGATCGTTGTGGTGGGTAAGAGAGACAAAGAGGCGGGCTTCTGGCAGAGCGGAGACGCCGGGCAGACCTGGAAGCTGGTCGCGCCTTGGCCGGATTTTGGCAAGGAGGGCAATGCCGATTGGACGCCCTCGAAGCAGTGGGCGGCGGGCTGGTTCTTCAACTTCGGCTGGGACCCGCGCGGCAACCTCTTCTATGCCTCCCGCATGGGTCATCCTACCTTCAAGTATGCGCTATTAAACGGCAATCGCCTGTGAAGGGACCGCTACATGAATTTCCACTTACAGACCGAAATGGAGGGCAATGCCTTCCTGCTGCGCTATCACCTCGGTGAATTCGTAGAACGCCTGCGAAAGATCCCCCCGGACAAGTGGGAGTGGTCGCCCGCGCCCCCCGCTCCCACGGCGCGTCAGCTTGCTGAACACGCCTGGTCCTGGCTGCAGACGGATCGGCAGCACCTCAGAGAGCCGGATGTGTCGCTCCACACCCATATTCCCACCCCGCCCGACGCGCAGCAGGCGATGTGCGATGCGCTGGAAGCGGAGGCGCAGGAGTGGCATAAGCTGCTCACCTCGCTGACCGACGCGCAGCTTCTGGAGCCGCGTAAGCAGTTCGGGTTTACGCCGGTGAATGTCCGCTTCTTTATCTATCACATCCTCCAGAACACGATCTACAAGAACGGACAACTGGCGACGCTCTACTTCGCCCTGGGCCTGGATGGCTCGGAACCCTATAAAGCCCCCATGCCCAATGACATCTATGCGGAGGTGGACGACATACTGGCCTTTCCGCTGCATGGCGCCATATTCAAGGGGGATGTTCCACAACTGGAGTCCCTGCTGCAAGCCGGGGCCGATGTGAACGCGACGGCCAGCGAGGGCGTCACCCCATTGATGGCCTCCGTTTTCTTGAACAATCTGGAGGCATTGCGGATCTTGCTTGCACATAACGCCGATACCGAGGTTGAGGACCGACAGGGGAATACGGCGCTGAAGATTGCCGAGATGTCCGGAAACCAGGAAGCCGCCGACTTGCTTCGTCAATGAAGCATCAACAATCCCCAGCCCCTTTTCCGAGCACTCGCGAACGTTATGGAAGTTGTCACTGATCTATCCAGTGACCTAAGCCCGCTCTCCTGATGACGTCCTCGCGAATCTTGTAGGCGAGCTCCGGTTCCGCGCGCTTCTTCTCCAGGATCTCCACAGTCTCGGCCTCGAACAGGTCCCTATCGCAGTCTGGGTCCGCAAGCATCTGCTCATACTCGTCCTGGGTAAGGTGGTAGAATTCGCCCGAACCGGATTGGGGCTTCCGCCCCCCAAGTTGCGCCTTCCCAGCTTCCCTTATCTTTCTCATGGCTGTCTATTCTCCTACTCTCTCGGCTCCGGATTCTGTTCGATCTGAAGCGCGCCCAGGTCATACAGCGATCTTATCCGCGATCAGCGTATGAGGTAATTTTACAGGGCGACCTAACATTCCCGATTCGCGGACAGATCATAGGGGAACACTCTCGGCTGTGACCTATCTCTCGATTACGCGATCTTGAATGCTCTTTCCTATTATTCTGCTGCTTTTAGCTATGGCAACGGGATCCCACAAAGTTCCCGTTTTGTTCCCTCCAGGGAGAAGCTCTTTTCGTGGATACCATCGTAGTGCTGGAAACGGAAATGGCTTTTTGAGCGGCACTGCCATAATCTCCAGCAACTTTTCCGAGCGGACCATCTCTAACCGTTCGGTTGACCTGAAGCCTGCCCTGCCAGAGAGAGTGTCTTTCATGCGATTTCGCTTCCCGATGTGTTTTTTGATAGGATTGTTGTGCAGCCTGATCCCCGTGTTTTCGTCTGCACAGGAGAAACCGGCTGCCGGTCTGCCGGACGCCGTAGGGATTGAGTACTTCGAAAAGAAGATCCGCCCGATCCTGGTCCAGAACTGCTATGGATGCCACTCCCACACGGCGAAGCAGTCGCTGGGCAGCCTGTTTCTGGATAGCCGCCAGGGAACGATGCAGGGCGGGCAGCACGGCGTCTCCATCGTACCGGGCGATCCGGAGAAGAGTCGCCTCATCGAAGCCGTCCGGTATGCAAAGTCCGACTTCCAGATGCCGCCCAAGGGCAAATTGTCCGAGAAGGTCATCGCAGATCTGGTGGAGTGGGTAAAGATGGGCGCGCCCTGGCCGGAGGAGCGTTTGTCGGGCGGAGCGGCGGCGAAGAGCGACAGCACTCTGATAGAGCAGCGCAAACGCCGGCACTGGGCCTGGCAGCCCGTGCGGCAAACGCCGCCGCCCGCCGTAAAGCACAGAGATTGGCCCCGTACTGCGCTGGATCCGTTCGTCCTGGCGAAATTGGAAGCGAAAGGTCTGGCTCCCAACCCGTATGCGGATCGCCGCACGCTGATCCGTCGCGCCTCCTTCGACCTGATCGGCCTGCCTCCCACGCCGCAGGAGGTGGACGCCTTCCTGAACGACACGTCCCCCAATGCCTGGGAGAAGGTCGTGGATCGTCTGTTGGCCTCGCCTCACTACGGCGAGCGCTGGGGCCGCTACTGGCTCGATATCGCCCGCTATGGCGAGGATCAGGCCCACAGCTTTGAACCCCGCCTCTATCCGCAGGGCTTTCGCTACCGGGATTGGGTCGCCCGCGCGCTCAACAGCGACATGCCTTACGACCGCTTTGTGAAGGAGCAGATCGCTGCGGACCTGCTGGATGGGCCGGATCGGCAGGAGCAGTTGCCCGCGCTGGGCTTCTTTGCGCTGGGTCCCGTCTACTACGGCGACGCCAAGATGTACGACCAGTACGACGACCGCATAGACACCCTCGCCCGTGGCTTCCTCGGACTGACCGTCGCCTGCGCCCGCTGCCACGACCACAAGTACGATCCGATCACCCAGAAGGACTACTACGCGCTGGCGGGTGTGTTCGCCAGCACGGCGTATATCGAGGTCCCTGTATCGGAGACACCGGTGAAGGACGGGAAAACCGAGGGCCTCACCAATCGCAACGATAAGATCAACGCGAAGCAGCAGGAGGTGGATAAGTTCGTCGCCGAGCAGGTGCAGGAGATCCGGAACCGGCTGACGCCGGAGATCGCAAAGTATCTGGTCGCGGCCTGGAAGTACCAGAACCGGCGCAGAGTGGACCCGAAGCTGACGGTGGACTCCCTGGCGGCGAAGGAGGGCGTGGAGGCCCTGGTGCTGGAGCGGTGGATGAAGTATCTGAGCGCCGATAAGGACCGGCCCTCTCTGGCCGCTTGGCGTCAGAAACTCCAGCAGGAGGACGCCCACACCGACCTCTCCTCCAACGAGAGCGCCCTGGCCGAAGTGCGGAAACTCGCCGGGGATTATCAGAACACGCTGCTCGCGCTGGCGAAGCGGCGCGAGGCGGAGAAGGCCAAAGCCGGTGCAATGCCCCTGGAGAAGTCCGAGACGGCGGCGCTGGACGAAGTCTTCGGCCCGGAAGGCGTCCTGACGCTCCCCAGAGACCAGTTCGAGAAGCTGCTGGTAGGCGATCCCAAGATGCACTACGCGGTCATTAAGGCGGAACTGGAGCGCATGAAGATGGGCGCATTTGTCCATGCGCTGACGGAGGGGCCGAAGCCCGCCAATGTCAAGGTACTGCTGCGTGGCAATCCCGAGACGCCCGGCGAGGAGGCCCCGCGCCGCTTCCTGGCGATTCTGGCGGGCGAGAACGCGCCGTCCTTCACGCAGGGCAGCGGCAGGCTGGAGCTCGCCAATGCCATCGCGGACAAGAGCAACCCGCTCACCGCGCGGGTGATCGTCAATCGCGTCTGGCAGCACCATATCGGCACGGGCCTCGTCCGCACCACCAGCAACTTCGGCCTGCTGGGCGAGCCTCCGTCGCATCCCGAACTGTTGGATACGCTGACAGCCCAATTTATCGCGCACGGCTGGTCGTTGAAGTGGCTGCACCGCCAGATCCTGCTCTCCGCGACCTACCGGATGAGCAGCGCTACCAACGCGCACAACGAGACGGTGGACCCGGAGGACCGGCTGCTGTGGCGTATGCCCCGGCGGCGGCTGGAGATCGAAGCCTGGCGCGACGCCATGCTGGCCGTCTCCAACAAGCTGGATGAGACCCTCGGCGGGCCCTCCCTCTCCCTGACTGAGCCGGGTAACTGCCGCCGCACCTTCTATGCCGCCGTCAGCCGCCACGATCTGGATGCGATGCTCCGATTGTTCGATTTCCCGGACCCCAATGTGACTTCCGATGCGCGGACCGCGACGACCGTTCCGCTGCAGCAGCTCTTTGTTCTGAACAGCGAGTTTATGATCCGACAGGCGAAGGCCTTTGCGGCACGCATCAACGCTATTCCCGGCGAAGCGGACGCCGCCCGCATCCGCGAAGCCTATCTGCTCGCTTATGGCAGGCCGCCGACCGAGAAGGAAATCAGCCTGGGACTGACCTTCCTGCAAGGATCGAAATCGTATGCCTCGGCGCCGCCCGCGACGGGACCGCACCCCGCCGGCGAGAGCGCGCCAAAACTCTCTCGCTGGGAGCAGTACGCCCAGGCGCTGCTCAGCTCCAACGAGTTCCTATATGTAGATTAACGGACTTCTGATGCCATGAATAAACACATTTTTGACCAACCTTCCCGACGGGAACTATTGTGCCGCATTGGCGGCGGTTTCGGCGCACTGGCGCTGAACAGTCTGCTTACGGCGGAAGCGCTGGCGGCTCCTGGGCCTGCCGAGATCACGCCGCCACGGGCGAGTTACAATCTGAACCCGCGTGCACCGCACTTCCCGGCTCGCGCCAAACGCGTCATCTTCCTGTTTATGAATGGCGGTCCTTCCCATGTGGACACCTTCGATCCCAAGCCCTCGCTGGCGAAGTATGTCGGCCAGAGCCCGGATGCCATCAAGATCGGCGACAAGCGCAATCCAGGGAAATTGATGGCATCGCCGTTTACGGCCAGGCCGTATGGGAAGAGCGGCATCGAGGTCAGCGAGATCTACCCGGAGGTCGGCAGTTGCATCGACGACATCTGTGTGATCCGCTCGATGTACACGGACAATCCGAACCACGAACCGGCGCTGCTCATGATGAACTCCGGCAATATGCAGCCCATCCGACCCTCGCTCGGCTCCTGGCTCACCTACGGCCTGGGCACAGCCAACCAGAACCTGCCGGGCTTTGTGGCCTTCTGTCCCGGTAAGCCGGTGGTCGGCCCGCAACTCTGGAGCAACAGTTTCCTGCCGGGAGTGTACCAGGGGACCCACATCAACAACCGCGAGGTGGACCCGAAGAAGATTTTGCGCAATGTGGAGAACCGCTACCTGTCGCCGGACGACCAACGCGAACAACTCGACCTACTGCAGCAGATGAACCGGATGCACCTGGACCGTCACGATCACGATCCCCAACTGGATGCCCGTATCTCCGCGCTGGAGCTGGCCTTCCGTATGCAGTTCGAGGCCCAGGACGCCTTCGACATCGGCAAGGAGCCGGAATCCACGCGCCAGATGTACGGTGACGGGGAGTTCGCCCACGCCTGCCTGATTGCCCGGCGGCTGGCGGAGCGGGGAGTACGGATCACGCAGATCTACTATGGCGATGGGCAGCCCTGGGACGACCATGGCGACATCGCGAACCATCGGAACCACGCGCAGAAGAGCGACAAGCCGATTGCCGCCCTGCTCAAGGACCTGAAGGCGCGGGGGATGCTGGAGGACACGCTGGTGCTCTGGGGCGGCGAGTTCGGACGCACGCCCACCTCGCAGGGTGCGAAAGGCCGCGACCACCACAGTCTGGGCTTCTGTACGTGGATGGCGGGCGGCGGCGTGAAGGGCGGATTGGCGTATGGCGCGACGGATGAGTTCGGGTACAACGCCGTCGAGAACCGGGTCCATGTCCACGACCTGCATGCGACGATCCTGCACCTGATGGGTCTGGATCACACCCGGCTTACGTATCGCTATAGCGGGCGCGATTTCCGGCTCACCGATGTTCACGGGGAAGTCATCCAGGGCATCCTGGCCTGAGCATCCTGCCGACGGCAGGGGCGAAAAAGAGCCCAGAATCCGCCATTTCGCGGATGCCCGGAGCGCCGAATCCGGTTATAATGGAGCGCGAAGCTTGTCCTGAAAGTCCGCCTGCCAACGGCAGAGCGGAGAGGGATTGGGAGCGCGCCATGGCAATCGAGAACTTACGCACCGCATTTGCTCACATCGAATCCGAAGTCAGCGGCCCCTGGTCGCGGCTGAACGCCCGCATGGAGGGCGACACGCTACGCTTCTATACGGGAACACGCTATCTGCAACAGTCGCGCTGGGCCATACGCACGGTGGGCTTTCTGCTCATCGTCGCGAGCATCTGCCTGCTGTGGATCCATCCCTATTTTGTATCCCTCGCCGCGCCCGGCCTCCTGATCTTCCTGTTCGCCCCCGGCTATGTGCGACCGACCCTGCTGCTGGAGATCGACATGGAGCGTAACCTGCTGACGACCGTCCAGCCGACGGTCGGACCGGGCAACACCGTGCCGTTGGAGCAGGTACGCAGCATTCGCGGCGCCTATGATACCAAGGGGTGGGACGCGTTCAGTACCATCCAGGCGGTGCTGGAAGAGGAAACGGCGGTCCCGATCCTGATGTTTTTCGGCACGGACGAACCCCTGGCGGCGGATGCCTGCCGTCTCCTGGGACTCCTGTTGGACTGCCCGGCGACCTACGCCGGCCCGTTCGGCCACACAACTACCTGCTATACGCCCTCCTGACGCGCTTCCTGCCTCCGGGCGGCTCCTCGTCCACAGATCAGGGCGAGGGAGGCCGCCAGGAGGGCAAACAACCCGATCCCCACTCCGAGGGGAAATCCTGCCGACACTACCCCCGACGTTGAGCGCGTTGCCTCCGCTTCCACCGGAACCGTCCTGTTGTGGAGCGCTGGGGTGAGCAGGAGATCCGGATGCGCTGCATCCAGCAGCGTCTCCTGAACCGTCAATCCATCCTTCAGGATCGTCACTACCGTGCGCGACGGGGCTGCCTCCGGATAGATGCGCGCCAGCACCTCGGCCCGTGCGGCGGGGCGTGCAGAGCGCGCCTGCCAGATCAGCAGGTCGTTGGCGTTATCCTGAATGAGGTTGACCTTTTCCGGTGTGAAGTCCTTGCCATCCAGGCGGAGTTTCAGCCGCCGCCGCACCGCAAGATCCCGCGCTGCTGAGGTCATACTCCCCACCTCCCGATGCTCCGCCTGCGCCAACTGGCTGAGGTGGGTGGTCACATTCACCAGGACGGCGTCCTCCTGATACAGGATGCGGATCCCGGAGAGCTGCGAGTCGTGCGCCCGCGCCGGAATGGTCAGGACCACTGCCAGCGCGGACGCCAACAGGCTATAGGAGAGTACGCGCATATGTTACCCCTGCCCGCCGAAGGGAGGCGGTCCGTTGGGACCGCCGGGACCGGGGCGCGGGTTGGCGTCCAGCACCTTGCGTTGTTCGTCCGTCAGCACCTCGCGTACCTTGCCGCCCTCGGCGATCTTGCGGATCTGGGCGTCCGTCAATTTGAGTTGAGCGAAGGCGGGCAGGGCGAAGTTCTCCGCGCGCAGCGCGTCTATCGCCTTCATCAGGCGGTCCAGCTTGTCCGCCTGCCCCTTATTCAGCCCCAGGTACTTCGCCAGGACATCGCCGGGCACAAAGCCGGGCGGCGGGCCGGGAGGTCCGCCGGGGCCAAAGCCTCCTGGTCCTCCAAAAGGCGGTCGCCCGCCCTGGCCTCCCTGACCGCCCGGCCCACCGAAGGGAGGTCGTCCGCCCTGCCCACCGAAACCGCCTGGCCCTCCCGGAGGTCCCTGGCGGAAGAAACTGTTGTCCGGCATGCCTTTGAAGCAGCGCGGCACAAAGGGCCAGTTGTCGGTCAGAACATAGTAGTAGGTTCCATTGGGATATTCCGGCGTAACTCCCGTGCGCCCGTTGCAATCGTCAAGGTCGCCGCTGCCCGCAACGTAGGTGTAATCGGCGAGGAAGCTGCCGTCGTACATGCCGCCCGGCCCCTCATTGCCACCTGGTCGTGTGCCCTGCTTCACTCGGTAGCTGGACTTGAGCAGTTTCAGGACGCTGTGGGGGTCGTTGGGATCGGAGTAGGCGTAGGAACTGTAGATGGGAAAGCCGTCTGCGGCATAGCCGACGAGCGCCATCTGCTTCTCCCAGTTCAGCCGCTTCAGCAGCGCCGTGGGCAGTCCGTGGTAGTGGTAGGCCCCGCCGGGTTGAACATGGGCGCGGTTGTCGTCCACGCCCAGCCCGCCCCGCGCCAGCAGCACGCCCGCCAGCGGCTCGTACTGCCAGGCCCGGCTGCCGTTCCAGAACTCCGCCGCGCCGGGATCGAACGGGATGCCGTTGATGGCGACCCCGAACGGATACATCCCCAGCGGCGTCTCCTGTGCGGCGGCCTTCGGCGCGACCGGCACTTTGAAGTTATAGCGCTGCGGAGAGATCGTGTTCGGGTTGCCGCGATTGGGAAATTGGCCGGTTATATGGTCGGGAATGCCGTTCGCGGTGATATACCGATACGCGTCCCGCACCTCGATCTTGACCTCCGGCTGGTAGTTCGCCTGCACGGGGGCTGCGCCGCCGAAGGGGCCGGGCGGCTGTCCGTGCGCGGCCTGGCGGATCAGCAGCGCCGATCCCAGGACCGCAAAGGTCGAACCTGAGAGGATAAAGAGGATCCTGGCTTTCATAAATGTACGCTCCCTCCTGGGTGTCTGATAGGGATAGAGTGTTTTCGTTGCCCCCATTATCTACCGCCAACATGAAAATCCGATGAAAACGGGCGGCCCGCAAAAAAAGTGGGCGCAGGGAGCAGGTACACTATGTTATCTTGCTCCGATTTAGCTCTCTCCGAAGGTGCGCCGCACGCGGAGACCGGAAAGCGATCTTACCTGCATGAGACAACCGACACGAACCGACATCGAAGCCGCCGCCCGCATCGTTTACGAGGTGCTTCCCCCGACACCGCAGTACCACTGGCCCCTGCTCTCGGAGCGCCTGGGTGCGGAGGTCTGGGTGAAGCATGAGAACCACACGCCCGTGGGCGCGTTCAAGATCCGGGGCGGCCTCGTCTACTTCGACGCCCTGGCGAAGGCCGGGGAGCGTCCGAAAGGCGTCATCGCCGCGACGCGGGGGAACCACGGCCAATCCGTAGGCTTTGCGGCCCGGCGCTATGGCCTGCCCGCGACGATCCTTGTGCCGCACGGCAACAGCCGGGAGAAGAACGCCGCCATGCACGCTCAGGGCGTGGAGCTGATCGAGCATGGAGACGACTTTCAGGCGGCGCGGGAGTATGCCCATGCGCTGGCGGAGGAGCGGTCGCTCCACATGGTCCCCTCGTTCCACCCGCTGCTGGTTGCGGGCGTGGCAACCTATAGCATGGAGCTTTTCCGCGCCGTCGCCGACGTGGATGTGGCCTATGTGCCCATCGGGCTGGGGTCCGGGATCTGTGGGATGCTCGCGGCGCGCGACGCCCTGGGGTTGAAGACCGAGATCGTGGGGGTGGTCTCCACAGGCGCGCCCGCCTATGCCCGCTCCTTTGCGGCGGGGCATCCGGTGGAGCATGCGGTTACCACGCAGCTTGCGGATGGGATGGCCTGCCGCGTCCCGGAGCCGGAGGCGCTGGAGATCATCCGGCGCGGCGTGGATCGGATCGTGGAGGTCTCGGACCCGGAGATCGCGGAGGCGATGCGCGTCCTCTTCGAGTGTACCCACAATGTGTGCGAAGGGGCCGGAGCCGCCGCCTACGCCGCCGCTGCCCAGGAGTGCGCCCGCCTTCAGGGCCGTAAGATCGCCGTCGTGTGTACGGGCGGCAATGTGGATCGGGACGTATTCGCCGACGTGCTGCGCGCGGAGGGGTGAGCGAGAGACGAGACACATGAAAACCGCCCTGAAAATCCTATTTGCGTTCCTACTGGAGGTATGTATGCTTCCTACCGGTTGGGGAGATCCTCCCACGGCCCATCCTATGGCCTTGCCGCCCCCGGCTGCCGACCTGACGGACCACGCGGTGCGCGATCCACGTGTCCGCACCTATATCACGCCCACGCGCCTGGTCTGGCAATCACACGAGGCGGGCGCGGTGGTCGAGACCCCGGAGAAGCTGCTCCAGGCCGGGAGCGGGCAGGTGACCCTGAGCCACCCGGCGGCCTGCGTGCTGCGCCATAACGGGAAGACGCCGGGCCTGCTGCTGGACTTCGGACGCGAGCTGCAGGGTGGGGTGCAGATCGCTGTCACCGACCTCAAACCCGTCGGAGAGAACGGCAAGACGGTCCGGCTGCGGGTCCGCTTCGGCGAATCGGTCAGCGAGGCCATGAGCGACCTGGGCCAGAAGAACGCCCAGACCGACCACGCCGTGCGGGACCAGATCTGCCAGGCGCCCTGGCTGGGTACGGTGGAGGTCGGCAACACCGGATTTCGGTTTGTACGCATCGATCTGGTCGAGCCGGGCGCGATGATCGCCCTCCACTCGGTGCGGGCCGTGTTCCTCTACCGGGACCTGCCCTATCTCGGCTCGTTCACCTGCAGCGACCCGCGCCTGAACCGCATCTGGCAGACCGGCGCGTACACCGTGCATCTGAACATGCAGGACTACCTCTGGGACGGCGTTAAGAGGGATCGGCTGGTCTGGATCGGGGACATGCATCCGGAGACCATGACCATCGGGACGGTCTTCGGCAATGTGGACATCGTGCCGCACAGCCTCGACTTGATCCGCGACGAGACCCCGCTGCCCCAGTGGATGAACGGCATCAGCTCGTATTCGCTCTGGTGGGTCTTGATCCATCGGAGTTGGTATCAGCATAATGGCGACCTGGCCTACCTGCGCCGCCAGCAGCCCTATCTGACCGGCTTATTGCTGGAACTGACCCAGCATATCGGCCCCAACAACGAGGAGACACTGCCGGAGGGGCGCTTTCTGGACTGGCCCTCCAGTGAAAACAAGCCCGCCATTCACGCCGGGCTGCACGCACTGCTCATTCTGACGCTCCAGGCGGGCGCGGAGATGTGCGCCACCCTGGGCGATGCCGACACGCGGGAGAAGTGCCTCGCCGCCGTCGCCCGCCTGAAAAAGCACACTCCCGATCCCAACCACAGCAAGCAGGCGGCGGCGCTGATGGCGCTGGCCGGATTGGGCGATCCCGCGACGCTCAACCGGGAAGTCCTGGCAGTGGACGGCGCAAAGCGGCTCTCGACGTTCTATGGGTACTACGTACTGGAGGCGCGGGCGAAGGCGGGCGACTATCAGGGCTGCCTGGATGTGATCCGGCAGTACTGGGGCGGGATGCTGGATATGGGCGCGACGACCTTCTGGGAGGATTTCGATCTGGACTGGATGCAGAACGCGGGCCGTATTGACGAACTGGTCCCGTCCGGCAAGAAGGACATCCACGGCGACTACGGCGCGTACTGCTACCTCGGCTTCCGGCACAGCCTCTGCCACGGTTGGGCGTCCGGCCCGACCCCCTGGCTAAGCGAGCATGTGCTGGGCATCCGGATCATGCAGCCCGGCTGCAAGGTCATCAAGATCGAACCGCATCTGGGCGACCTGCAGTGGGCGGAGGGAACGTTCCCCACGCCGCAAGGGGTGCTAAAAGTCCGGCACGAAAAGCTAGCCGACGGCAAGATCAAGACAACGCTAGACGCTCCGCCCGGCGTCGAGATCATAAAGTGATCCGTAGAGGAGAGGTGAACCGTAAGCGAACAGTCTCACTTATCCAAAGTAAATGGAGGAACATGCTATGCGCGCCCGAAGGCAGTCTAAAGCCGTCCACACAATCACCCTGTTACTTTCCGCCGCCGCATTCTTCATACTGCTCTTCCTATTGATTTTCTGTCTTGGAGAGGAAAAGATACCAGGCTCAAGTCAAATATTGAAGTGGCTGAAAAGCCTATAGCGACCGGAGTTCATCCGGTCGCCATATTAGTAGACACTCATTTGTTAGGTGAGGCTTGGTTATAATCATTCTTACGGGGATTCATCCCCGTTCTGAAACGCAAAGTCCGCCTGCGCGGACTACATTCATAACCCGCGCAGGCGGGTTTCGTATTTCAGAACGGCGTTTCAACGCCGGAGGCAAGATCGAAGAGGTATTTATGACCAAGCCTCAATTAGCCAGAAGCGCGTTTCACGTATCGTCCTGTCTCCTCGCTCCAGATTAGGTCGTCTCTATTCTGTAGAATCCAAGCAATGATTCCTTTCCAGTTCCGAGAAGATTTCAGTTCTTCGGGTAAAGGCATTAAAGCCCTTAAAGTACTCTTGTAAATACGCACAGGAAGCTCATCACTGGGGAGATACTTTAAGATATCTTCTACAACTTCCAGATGGCCAAATGTGAACATGGCTATAGCGGAGATAAATATGCTATAGGAATAGCTTTTTGTTAGGTTTGATTCGATGTGGTTTTTAGTGCGACCCTGTTCCATCCAAGAGATAGACTCTTGGTAATTCGAGATACTGTGAGCAAGCAAAAATGCATCCATATCTTCATGCATAATTTTTAGACTTAAGTATATCTCGCGAATCATAATATCGCGCCAGTACCTTGCAGGATTCTCCATACTTTCCTCGCTCGATACCTTACCCGCTCCATGACGTGGTGTCTCAGCGGAAGCGGGATGTGGGTATCGCTCATGAGATGATGGGAGTTAGAACTCGGCGCTGCCGGGGGTGCGGGGGAACGGAATGACGTCGCGGATGTTCTTCATGCCGGTGAGGTAGAGCAGCAGGCGCTCGAAGCCCAATCCAAAGCCCGCGTGCGGCGCGGAGCCGTATTTGCGCAGCTCCAGGTACCACCAGTACGCCTCCTCATGCAGGCCCTCCTGCGACCGGATCTTGTCCAGCAGCACGTCGTAGCGCTCCTCGCGCTGGCTCCCACCGATGATCTCACCGATACGCGGCGCCAGCACGTCCATCGCGCACACGGTCTTGCCATCGTCGTTGGAGCGCATATAGAATGCCTTGATCTCTTTCGGATAGTCCGTAACGATGACAGGCTTCTGGAAGGTCTGCTCGGTTAAGTAGCGCTCGTGTTCCGACTGCAGGTCCGACCCCCAGTGGACCGGAAACTCCCAGGTCTGCCCGCTCTTTTCCAAGATCGAGATCGCTTCCGTGTAGGTGATGTGCTCGAACTCGCTGCTCGCGACGTGCTCCAGGGTCTCCAGAACGGTGTTGTCGATGCGCTTATTGAAGAACTCCAGGTCGTCGGGGCACTCGTCCATGACGGCCTGGATGACGAATTTGAGGAAGGCTTCCGCCAGCTTCATGTCGCAGGCCAGGTCGCAGAAGGCCATCTCCGGCTCGATCATCCAGAACTCGGCGAGGTGGCGGGGCGTGTTGGAGTTCTCGGCGCGGAAGGTGGGGCCGAAGGTGTAGACGTTGGAGAAGGAGAGCGCAAAGATCTCCGCCTCCAACTGGCCGCTGACGGTGAGGAAGGCGGGCTTGCCGAAGAAGTCCTGCGAATAGTCGATCTGCCCGGCGGTCGGCCCCTCCTTTACGCGCGGCAGGTTCTGCAGGTCCAGGGTGGTGACCCCGAACATCGCGCCCGCGCCCTCGGCGTCCGAGGCGGTGATGACCGGCGTGTGGATATAGAGGAAGCCCCGCTCCTGGAAGAAGCGGTGGATGGCGCGGGCCAGAGCGTTGCGGACGCGAAAGACGGCCCCGAAGGTGTTGCTGCGCGTGCGGAGATGGGCGATGTCGCGCAGGAACTCCATGGTGTGGCCCTTCTTCTGCAGCGGATACGTGGCGGGGTCGGCGGGACCGTAGACCGTGATCTCCTTCGCCTTCAGCTCGACCGCCTGCCCGGAAGCGGGCGATTCGACCAGATCCCCCTCCACACGAAGGCATGCGCCTGTGGTGACGTGTTTGAGGGTCTCTTCGGGGATCGTTCCCGTCTCGATGACGACCTGCAGGTCCGCAAAGCCGCTGCCATCGTTCATCTGCACAAAGTGGACGCCCTTGCTGTCGCGCCGCGTCTTCACCCAGCCGTGCGCCGTCACTGCTTGCCCCGGCTGCCCGTGCAGAATATCCTTGATATAACCGCCTGCTTCTATCATAAGAAAAACCGCCTCATTCCTGAAGATTGGATGAGGCGGTTTTCGACAAAGAAGGCATGAAATCCTGCTTATCGAGGCGGTGTTCAGGACTATTCAGTTCTCGCCAGGAAACTGTTTTTCGCGTCCGTGAGGCGGGTGAATGCGCGGAGCGCAGAGGGCCGGACCCTGGGTGGCCGAAGGCCCATGAGACGGGTACGTTCTGTACCCGGCCCACAGAGAGGGCGCAAAATCCTGCCTATCGAGGCGATGTTTCAGGGGCTTCCGCGCGGCTCGGTGACGCTCAGTGGGCTTCCGCGCTGCGCTCCACCCATTCCTGCGCCTCCGCCGACTTCATCCACTCCCCCGCCACCTGCCGGGTGGCGACGTTGAGGCGGTTCCAGGTGTTGATCATGGCAATGCTGAGGAGCAGCGCCGCAAGGCCCGGCTCGTCGTAGTGCCGGGCGGCCTCCTGCCAGACCGCGTCGGGGACGGGGTCCTCCCGGTCGCTGAGCCGGGTAACGGCCTCGGTGAGCGCCAGCGCGGCGCGTTCGGCGTCGGTGAAGTAGGGCGCATCCCGCCAGGCCGCCACCGCGAAGAGGCGCTCGTCGGTTTCGCCTGCCTGCTTGAGTTCGCGGGCGTGCATGTCCACGCAGACGCTGCAGCCATTGATCTGGCTGGCGCGCAGGTGGACCAGCAAGTGAGTTCGCGACGGCACACTGCCCTTTTTCGCGGCCTTTCCCAGAGCGTAGAGGGCCTGCATGGCGTCCGGTACGATCATCACAGGGTTGTTCATTCGTGCTTGCATGGTTTTGGTCTCCTTGTCACATAGACTGGGTCTGGTTCGTCACTACTTTGACGAAACGCGTTGAAGGAGTGTGACCGATGGACGAGAATGAGGCGTTGGCGCAACGATTTGAGGAGAACCGGAGCCACCTGCGGGCGGTGGCCTACCGGATGCTCGGCTCACTGAGCGACGCGGACGACGCTGTGCAGGAAGCCTGGCTTCGGCTCAGCCGCTCCGATACGGGCGGCGTGGAGAACCTGGGCGGATGGCTGACGACCGTGGTGGCGCGGGTGTGCCTGGATATGCTGCGCGCCCGCAAGGCGCGGCGCGAGGAGACGCTGGGTGTGCATGTGCCCGAGACGGTTGCGCATCGCGAGAGCGGGGGCGATCCCGAGCAGGAGGCGATGCTGGCGGATGCGGTCGGCCTGGCGCTGCTCGTGGTGCTCGATTCGCTGGATCCCGCCGAGCGGCTGGCATTCGTCCTGCACGACATGTTCGCCGTGACTTTCGATGAGATCGCTCCCATTGTGGGGCGCTCGCCGGTCGCGACCCGGCAGCTTGCGAGCCGCGCGCGCCGCCGGGTGCAGGGAACGGACAGGGTTCCTAACGCCGACCGCACCCGCCAGCGCGAGGTAGTGGACGCCTACCTCGCTGCCGCACGCGCCGGGGACTTCGACGCGCTGCTTGCGGTGCTCGCCCCGGATGTCGTGCTCCGGGCCGACCAGGTTGTCGATCCTTCCGGCGCGGCGCGAGAGATCCGCGACGCGGCGGCTATCGCCCGAAGTGCAATGAAGGGAGGCGCCAGGCTCGCGCGCGCCGCGCTTGTGAACGGAGCCGTGGGCATTGTCATAGCTCCGCGTGGACGGCTTGTGATGGTACTCGACTTAACGATCCAGGAAGGGAAGATCGTCGAGATCTCTGTCATTACCAACCCCGCACGCCTCCAACAACTGGACCTGGCAGTTCTCGACGCTCCTTAATCAGAGCGCAGTGGGCAGACGAGGCAGCGCCCTTATATCCTCTCGTCTCGACATAGGGCGCTGCCTCTGCATCGCTATCGGAAGAGTTGCGGCGCGAACTTGATGAGATAGTCGCGCCAGTTGAGCCACGTATGCGCGCCCGCCGACTCCTCGTAGACGACGTTGAAATGGTGCTTCTTCAGCAGATCCACTGTAGAGTGCGTTATCTGGACAAGAGGGTCGTCCTTACCGGTGCTGAACCAGAGCAGTTTGAGCCCCTTCTTCCACTCGGCGTTATCCAGTTCGGCCAGATGCTGCTCCTCCCAGGGGCTGCGCGCGTTCGCGTCAGGCGGGGGCGAGGTGTCCCCCGGCCTGCGGCGCGGGAAGGCGTTGAAGAGGCCGGAGCTGAAGACGCCCACGTAGCCGAACAGCTCCTGGTGCGGAATGGCGAGGTTCAGGGTCTGGCCGCCGCCCATGGAGAGCCCCGCGATGGCCCGGCTCTTCCGGTCGGCCTGGACCCGGTAGTGCTTCTCGACATACGGGAGGATATCGTGCATAAAGTCCTGCTCGAACTCATCCGCAGCGGGACGCGAACCGGAGGAGGGAGGCACACCGTAGGTGAAGGAGCGGGTGTGCCCCGCCGGCATCACGACGATCATCGGCTTGGCCTTGTCCGCAGCGATCAGGTTGTCCAGGATATACCCGGCGCGGCCCACGGAGGGCCAGGCATCGTCGGTGTCCCCGGCGCCGTGGAGCAGGTAGAAGACCGGGTACTTGCCCTTCCCGCTCTCGTAGCCCGGCGGGGTATAGATGTGCATGCGCCGGAAGTTCGAGAGCGTGGTCGAGTAGTAGGTGACGGACGCGACCGCGCCGTGCGGCACGTTCTTGGTGTCCATCCATTCGTTACCTGACACGGCAAAGAGGCTCCAGGCGCTGCCGTTGGATTCGCTGGTGGTCGAGTTACGTGGGTCTATCGTGGAGATGCCGTCCACCAGGAAGGAGTAGCGATACGCGCCGGGATCGAGCGGCCCGACGACGATCTCCCAGACGCCGTTGTCGGCCTTCTTGAGCGCGGTTCCAAAACCCAGGCCGGGGATGTCGCCGGCGTTGAGCCGAACGGATTCCGCGCGGGGCGCCAAGATGCGCAGGGCCACATGGCGGTCCGCCTGCACTTCCGGTGAGATGACCTGTGGGGGGCGCTGCGGCTGTTGGGCCAGAGCGTAGACCGAGAGGCAGAGCATCGCTGCCGTTGCGAGCGCCTGAGACCAAAACGTGGTTGACTTCATCGTTCCTCCTGTTCGGCGTTGAGGGTGCGGAGGGATGGGCGCGACAGCATGGCGGCTATCTGCCCAAGCAGGCGCACCAGAATGTCTGCCTCCTCCGGACCCAATTCGGCGTAGAGTGTGGCGCGGACCGGATCGCTCCTCTCCCAGGCGACGGCATATACCCGGCGCCCCTCCTCCGTCAGCGCGACCGTGCGCGCCCGGCGATCCGTGGGGTGCGGCCCGCGCCGGACCCACCCCTTCTTCTCCAGCAGCAGCAGCATCTCTCGGAGCGTGTTTGCGTCGGAATCCGTGCGGCGGGCCAGCTCCTGTTGGGTCGCCGAATCGGCATCCATCAGCGCTGCCATCAAGACAAACTGGTCTGCAGTCAGACCGATAGGCGCCAGCGCGGCGTCCGTCTCGCGGTGCAGGGCGAGATAGGCGCGACGTAGTGAGAGGGGCAGCGCGTGCCCAATAGAAGTGGGATGAGGGTTGGACATGTTACGTATACGTATCTTCTTCGGGCATTATAGCGTGGTGGGTTGGGTTTGTCAAGTCATCTCTTCCGCAGAGAAGGATTCTGACCAAGCAACAGAGAAGGAGGGGCTGCAAGGCGCAGAGTGCCGCGCGAGATATTATGAGAGGATAGATCGAAACCAACTATGTCTACACAGCAGACCGAAATCGTCCCCGCGCCAACTGGCGGAACGGTGACGGCAGCGCCGCCTATCGCCAGGCGCGTCTCCAGAGTGCATGTCTACCACGATGACCGCCTCGATGACGACTATTTCTGGCTGCGTGACAAAGCCGCCCCGGAAGTGACGGCCTACCTGCAGGCGGAGAATGCCTATACGGATGCGATGATGGCCCCCACCCAATCCCTGCAGGAGACGCTCTATCAGGAGATGCTCAGCCATATCAAACAGACCGATAGCGAGGTCCCGTATCCGAAGGATGGCTATCTCTACTATACGCGCACGGAGGACGGCAAGCAGTATCCGATCTTTTGCAGGAAAAAGGGCAGCCTGGACGTCCCCGAAGAGATCACGCTCGACCTGAACGAACTCGCCGCCGGGCAATCGTTTCTCTCCCTGGGCGCTTACCAGGTGAGCGACAACGGTCGCTTTCTGGCCTATACGCTCGATGTCACCGGATTTCGGGAGTATACCCTCTACATCAAAGATCTTCAGACCGGCGAACTGCTGCCCGACCGGCGGGAAAAAGTCGGCTCTGTGGCCTGGGCTGCCGACAATACGACCCTCTTCTACTCCACCGAAGACCACGCCAAGCGCCCCTATCGCATCCATCGCCATCGGTTGGGAGATACGGAGGATGCCCTGATCTATGAAGAGCCGGACGAGATGTTCCGCGTCTGGGTATCGCGCTCCCGCAGCAGGGCTTATCTCTTCCTGGGCGTAAGCAGCCATACTGCCGACGAGGTGCGCTACCTGCCCTCGCATACGTCCGAGGGCGACTGGCTCTTAATTGCGGCGCGCGAGCCGAAACATGAGTACTCGGTGGAGCATCATGGAGATCGGTTCTATATCCGCACCAATAGCGGCGGCATCAACTTTCGGCTGGTCACGACGCCGGTAGATGCCCCGGAGCGGGCGAACTGGCAGGAGATCGTCCCACACCGCCCGGATGTGATGCTGGAAGGCGTCCTCTGCTTTGCCAACCACTACGTCCTGATGGAGCGGGAGCAGGGCGTTCCCCAATTGCGTGTCACCGATCTTCGGACCGGGGAGGCGCACCGGATCGCCCTCCCCGAGCCGGCCTATACCGTCTACCCGACCGACAACGGGGAGTGGGATACGCCCCGGCTGCGCTACAGTTATCAGTCCATGGTCACGCCCCGCTCCGTCTTCGACTACGACATGGAGCGTCGGACCGCAACGCGGCTCAAACAGACCGAAGTCCCCGGCGGGTTCGATCCCGCGCACTATGTCGCGGAGCGGCTCTACGCTACGGCGCCCGATGGCGTACAGGTCCCCATCTCGCTGGTCTACCGTAAGGGCTTCGAGCGCAATGGAGCCGCCCCGCTTTACCTGTCCGCCTATGGCTCCTATGGCGCTTCGACCTCCGTCGCCTTCAGTTCCAACCGGTTGAGCCTGCTGGATCGGGGTGTGGTCGTGGCGCTGGCCCATATCCGTGGCGGAGGTGAGATGGGCAAGGCCTGGCACGATGCGGGGCGCATGCTGCAGAAGAGGAACACCTTTACCGACTTTATCGCGGCGGCGGAGCATCTCCTTGCGGAGGGCTACGGGGCGAAAGAGCGGTTGGTCATCGAGGGGGGCAGCGCCGGCGGGCTGCTGATGGGCGCGGTCACCAACATGCGGCCCGACCTGTTTCGGGCCGTGATCTCGAAGGTCCCGTTTGTGGATGTCATCAATACGATGATGGACGCCGGCCTGCCGCTTACGGTCGGCGAATATGAGGAGTGGGGTAATCCGAACCACAAGCCGGAGTACGACTACATGAAGACCTACTGCCCCTACACCAACCTGGAGCGCAAAGCCTATCCGGCGATCCTCGTGAAGACCTCCTTCAACGACAGCCAGGTCATGTACTGGGAGCCGGCGAAGTACGTGGCCCGCCTGCGCACCCTGAAGACCGATCCGAACCCTCTCTTGCTGAAGACGAATATGGCCGCCGGCCACGGAGGCGCCTCCGGGCGTTACGACTACCTGCATGAAGTCGCTTTCGACTATGCCTTCCTGCTCTGGCAGATGGGAATCGCGTAGTGCGGGATCTGCTTTGCCGGATCGAAGGGAGAACTCGCCGCTGCCTTCCGACGCGTTTTCCGCCAGCGTCCCATCGATCCGGTGATCCTGAGTAAGCACGCACAGGATCACTTAAGTTCCGGTTTCGCTGTGCTATGGGTTCTCCGCCAGATCCTTATACACTCTAATCCCGGAATCCGACACCTCGAATACCTCGGTTGTGAGAGGATGGCTGTCCTGTTTGTAGGCGTCAAGGACTTCCTGGCGCAACATGGGGATCTGGGATTTGTTCTTCGCGGGGATGATATAGAGCGCTCCTCGGCTTGGCAGCGCGACATAAACCGGCAGACTGAGCGTGGCCTTCATCCCCTTTTTGAACCCCTCGCTCAGAAATAAGGACGCCTGGGAGGGCGTCTCCGGGCAATCCAACCACGCAAAATGCACGGGGCCCTCGTTACGCAGGTGCATGGCGTGTTCGGAGACAAACGCAGTCATGTTCTTTTCGACCACCGCATCGACCTGCTGCTGTGTGACGTTCCAATCTTTGAAATCTTTGGGGGTAATAAACCGTAGCTCGCCATGTTTGCTGTCGAAATGTTCCAGTACCTTGATCACATTGCCGGCGACGGGTGCTTTGATGGAATCCCCCGTTTCCATCGCGGCCTGCTCCGCGATGTAGAGCAGGTTCGGCTTCGCACGCTCCCAGGTCAGCGCTTCCGGCCAACGACCATCCAGCGAACGCACAAACTGATGCACCACTTCCGGGTCATGCGTCTGGTTGAACTCTCGTGTGACATTATCCAAAACAATCGTGATGGAGAACCCGTTCTGCACGAGCACTACCCTGCCATCGGGCAATTCCTCTTGTACCGTGATGCCCTTTGCGCGTACATCGGCAAGAAAAATCGTTTTGGCATCCATGGGCGGGCTCCCTGCGGCGCTGCCTGTCTTGCATCCGGCGTTCATCCCCACACCAACGAGTACCGCGGCCACGAAAACAGATCGGAGAATGTTAGGTGAATGTTGCACGGATGTGTCCTTTCCTGGAGCGTGATGCCTTGTGATTTCGCCGTGCACGTGGGCAACTCCTCGTCTACTTTCCAAGTTTACAGATCTGTTTCCATGAAGCTATTCCTCGGAACAGCTTCATGGCAAGACGACGGAACTGACGCTCGGATGTAAGCTCCTCGACCTTGAGGCCCCGGAGAGAAAATTCCTGAGGCTAACCTCGTAACTTAATCTTCTTCTGGCAGGGGATGAAACCCGGCATGATACAGAACGCGCCGTAAGTTGATGAGGCTCGCCCGGTTCAGTTGCATTTTCTCAATAGTAGCGCGTCCGGTCGCTGTCAGACCCAACAATAGGGTGAAGTCTTCATTCCAGGCGAAGTGATCGCTCCAGCGATCTCGACGAGGATGGAAAAGACGCACCTCCTCTCCGCTGAGCGTATCACGTGCGGTGGTTGAAGTGAATTTGTGATTGTTGCATTCCTGGCAGGAGAGAGCTAAATTTTCCACAACATCCTCGCCTCCGTTGGAACGAGGGACAATGTGTTCGATAGAAAACGTAACGGGGGAGAACGGTTCCTGGCTATGACAGTATTCACAGCGGTTCCGGGCGGACTTTCGGACCTCCCGTTTCACTCCGGCAGGAGGGCGCATGTTAGACTTTCCGGGGCTTGATGTCCAATTGCTTCATCAGGGCTTTGAGGGACATATTTCGTAGCCGGGCCAATTCCCCCACACGCACCATACGCTCCGTATGCGCCTCAGCAATAACATCGGAAAGCGCGATCAGACGAGCGTGTTCCTCCGGTGTCAGGGTCTCGGCGCGCCGTTTCGCAACCAGGTCATGATACTCCTGCCAGATCGCTTCCGGCAATCCCTGATTGATCATTTGAAGCAGGGCGGATTCCTCTTGGGAAAGGTGAGATGGTACTAAAGGAGGGTTTTTCCGTTGCAGGCGCTCTTCGAGTGTTTGTACGACATAGGTGTTGGTATCACTCCCTATTTTCGCAGCCTCTTCCCGCAATTGTGCTTCCAATTCCGGTGTCAGTTCTATCGTCAGGGTCATAGATACATACCCTCCTTCGGTTCGCTTCTTGAAACATAGGTGTAGACATGATACCACACTTTAGGAAGTGCAGACAAGGAGCAAGAGGGCATACATGTGTGCCTTTACAGGTCTCGAATTCCTATCTTCTTATGGATACTTAAATCCTTGAAAGGCCCTTGTAGCGGCCATGATGAGCAGGAATCTCTTCAACCGCTCACGAAACAGAGATTTGTTACGTGCGCACAACATACACAGGAGATGACAACGTGCCTGATCCCCCGAAACTCTTTATCAGCTACAGCCATGACAGCGCCGAACATGCCGCCAATGTCCTCGCGCTGGCCGACAGCCTACGGGCCAACGGTATAGACGTCATTCTGGATCAGTATGTCAATCCCGCGCCGGATGAGGGCTGGACGCATTGGATGGAGAGGAACCTGGACAGGGCGGATTTCGTCGTCATGATCTGCACCTCGACCTACCTGCGACGGGTCAAAGGCGAGGAGAGCCCTGGCATCGGGCATGGTGTGCGCTGGGAAGGCAACCTGATCTACAATCGCATCTATGGCGATGCCCCCAAGGCTTCCCGCTATATCCCCGTTCTATTGCCGGGAAGTACCAGCGCGGACATTCCTCTGTCCGTGCAGCATCATCGATTCTATGTCATCGCCAAATTTGACTTCACCGATCCCGGTTATGAAGCGCTCTATCGTCACCTCACCGGCCAACACGCCACCCCCGCGCCGGACATCGGCCAGCAGGTCGTTCTGCCGCCTCGACCGCGTCCCGGTCTGAACCCTGCCGCTGCCAATGCCTCCATGCAGACCGCTCCGGCTCCGCAAGCGACAGGAGTCTCCGCTTTGAACCCGCTGGATCTCATTCAGAAGCTCCGTAATCTGACGCATTCTGACCTTTCTTTAATCGTGGCATCCATTCCTGGCGCGAGTACCTATGATCTCTACTGCAATGTGCCGGAGCGAGCCGCTAATCTTGTCTACTGGGCGAACAGCGTGGAAGGGCCGGGGTTACAAACGGTTTACGGCACGGCAAAGGCGCTCTTCCCCCGTGTGTTTCCTTGATGTCACGCCCAGCGGTAAACGACCTGCCCAGGGGTTCTACCCTCAACCCCCCGCCCTTCTCCCTGTACCGCTCCTTCGTCGCTAGGGAGAAGGGAGCAAGGGTGCAAGCGCTCCTTCCTTCTTTACGGGATTCAAGGTTTATTAGGAGCTCTTAGTGCCAACCGGTCAGGGGTCGGAAATGAATTGTCCACCCTTGGTTACCCACATAGTTTCCGCCCGTGGTACTTGTCGTAGGGCAGGGGCTCCGTCCCCTGCCGATGCATGCGGGCGAATTGATTCGCCCGGTACCAAGAACGAAAGAGGCTAGCTGCCTCCTATCGCTCGGCAGGAATCTCCCCGCCTGACCGCGAAATGCTGCCCTGTTATGGGTTTGCATCGTTCGCGCCGTAATAGGAGACCTACCGTTGACACCCCTGGAATTAGTGCAGAAACTGATTACCTTGACCTCCACGAATATAGACCTGCTTGTGGTCTCCATTCCCAATGCGAACCCCCACGACACCTCAAACGCGAACGTTCCGGCACGGGTTGCCAACCTGCTTACATGGGCGCAGAGCGGCACAGGTCCGGGGTTGCAAACGGTGATAGAGACGGCTCAAATGCTGTTTCCTCAACTCTTTCTGGCTCCTCCAAAGCGACCGCTCAAACATCTGCCTTACGAGCGCAACATCTTCTTCACCGGACGGGAGGACGTACTCCAACGCCTGCATCAAGCCCTCGCTCAAAATAAGAATGTTGCGCTCACCCAGTCCATTGCGGGGTTGGGAGGTATCGGCAAGACCCAGACCGCCATCGAGTATGCCTATCGCCATTGGGATGACTACGACGCCATCTTCTGGTGTCCTGCCAATAGCGAAATCACCCTCAACACCGCCTATCGCGACATCGCCATCCGTCTCGATCTGCCCCAGAAGGACGCTCAGAACCCCGAAGACACCAACGAGGCGGTCAAAGCCTGGCTCGCAGCCAACCCCGGCTATCTCCTCCTCTTCGACAACGCCGACGAACTCGCCATCGTCGAGAAGTACCTGCCTCCCCATCCCATCGGGCATATCCTCATCACCAGCCGCGCCCACGACTTTGCAGTCCTCAATATCAAAGGTCCTGTCCGCCTCCATGAACTCCCTGCCGACGAGGCTTTGGCATTTCTCCTACAACGTACCGACCGCGAGAACACATCTGAGACCGAATGCACTGCCGCTGCCGACCTAGCCCGCGAACTCGGCTATCTTCCCCTCGCTCTTGAACAGGCTGCCGCCTACATCGCCCACAATGAGATTTCCTTCACAGATTACCTCGTAGCCTACCACCGTCTGCGTGTAGAACTTTTGGAGAAACACGGTCCTGTTACCGGCAACTATTCGGAAACAGTGCGCACCACCTGGAATAAAAGTTTCGATGCTATTCGAGAGAAGTCCGAAGCTGCCGCCGAACTATTGACACTCAGCGCCTTCTTTGCCCCGGACGCCATCCCATATGAGCTTTTTCTGAACGGCGCATCCCAACTCAGAGAACCATTGGCCTCCCAACTCGCCGATGTCCCTGACAACCAACTACGCCTACTGGAACTCATGAGCGTTCTTACCGATTATTCCCTCATCCGCCGCAATGCCGAAGCCAGAACCTACAACATCCACCGCATGGTGCAGGAAGTCATTCAAGCGCAAATGGATGACACAATTCGACAGACTTTGGCCGAACGCGCCGTTCGGGTTGCAAATCGGGCTTTTCCATATGTTAAGTTTGAAGATTGGCCTCTCTGTGAGAGGCTCCTGCCACACACTCTCCACCTTGCCATCGAGATCGAAAACATGAATATGGAATTTTATGAAGCGGCAAGACTGCTCAATCAATCCGGTTTGTACCTGCAGGAGCGTGCCCTCTACCCTCGGGCTGAACCGATGTTTGTTCGAGCATTGGCGATCAATGAGAGAATGTTGGGAGTAGAACATCCAGACACCGTATTTAACCTCAACAATTTGGCAACGCTTTACTACAAGCAAGGACTTTATGCTCAGGCGGAAACCCTGTTGGTTCGCGCGTTGGCAATCCGAGAGAAAGAGTTGGGACCAGAACACCCCAATATTGCCACAAGCCTCAACAATCTGGCACTGCTCTATCAAACTCGAGGTCTTTACGTTCAGGCGAAATCATTGTTGGTTCGCGCGTTGGCAATCCGAGAGAAAGCGTTAGGAGTAGAACATCTAGATACTGTCTTAAGCCTCAACAATTTGGCAGGTCTCTACAGCGATCAGGGTCAATTCGCTCAGGCGGAACCACTGTATATTCGCGCGTTGGCGATCCATGAAAAAGTATTAGGACTGGAACATCCTGACACTGCGACAAGCCTCAACAATCTGGCAGCACTCTATCGAACTCAAGGGTTGTACGAGAGAGCCGAACCGCTGTATGTGCGCTCGTTGGCGATATATGAAAAAGCATTAGGACCAGAGCACCCTAATACCGCCACAAGTCTCAACAATCTGGCAAATCTCTACTACAGTCAAGGCAAATTCGTTGATGCTGAACCGTTGTTCAAGCGAGTTATCGGAATATGCGAGAAAGTATTAGGCAGAGCGCATCCTCTTACTGCAGCAGGTTATGAGGACTTTGCTAACGTACTAAGAGAATTAGGAAAAGAGGAGGAGGCACGGGAGATGGATCGGCGTGCTCAGGAGATAATGTCGGCTCATCGGAGACAGAACATTGGAATGGAAACGACGGAGTAGACACGGAAAGGGCGGACGGATGATTCACGCTCGCGTGGATAATCAAAACTGCAGGCTGCCCTCCGTTCTTTGGTTACGTTGTGGGCGGGGTTGCTTAGGGTTGTTGGTGTTACTGTTTGCCTCCTTACGAACTGCGGAGACGGAGCCGACGCTGCACTTCTGGGCGGTCACGGGGAGTGTGAAGGATGTCCAGATGTACCGGACGCTGGCGGATAATTTCGAGCGGCGGACGGGGATCAAGGTGGAGATTACGCCGCTGGCCTGGGGCAATTTTGCTACCAAGTACTTCACGGCCATGGCTGCGGGGCTTCCACCGGATATCGGGGTCACCAACCTGGGAGGGCCGTTCGACTACGGCAGCGTGGGCGGATTGGTGGATCTGCGCGCTGAATTCAAGGAGGGGATGCCGGAACTGGAGCGGGAATTCAGCCCCGAAGTGCTGCGGATGTTCACGCTCGGCGATAAGCTGTTCGGGGTCCCGGCGGACCTCAGCACGCTTACTCTTTACTATCGTACGGATATTTTCCGTAAGTTGGACCTTCCGTCGCCGAAAACCTGGTCGGAACTCAACCGGGTCATCAGCCGCCTGGAGGCGAACGACTACCGCTTCTACTTCGGGTTCACCGCGGGCGCGCAGTGGGCGGACGAACTCTACACCATGCCCTACGGCCTGCCCCGATTTCAGCAGGATGCCACCGGTGCGATTGTGTGTAATTGGAACGATCCGCGCTACCAGAAGGGCATCCTGGAGGCGCTGCAACTCTGGTATATGCACAACTCGCCGGGGCAGGAGCTGGGGCCGCGCATCCTCGGCATGTTCCGCTCCGACGAACCGGGCGTGGCCGTCCCCTTAATGGCGGACATCCATACCGTCGCCGGGCAGATCGCGCAGTCCGCGCCGGAACTGAAGGGCAAGTGGGCCGCCATTCCCTGGCCGAAGGCGGACGACGGGCGGGCGCACAACGTCATGGGCGGCACGAGCTATGTCATCTTCCGCAAATCCCGCCTGAAAAAGGAGGCGTTCGCCTGGCTGCGCTATCTCAACACCCTGGAGGCGCAGCAGGCGATGATTTTGGACAAGGAGCAGCGGGGAGACGAATCCGCCCTGATGATCTCGCCCGTGCTCTCGGTCTGGAAGCCGGAGAGCGACGCCTTCTGGAGCCGACCGGAGATGAGCGCCGAGGCGGAGATGCACCGCGTCCTTACCGACGTCATGCCCACCTTCGCCACGACCCCGGCCATCCATGGAGCCGTCGAGGCGAACCGGCTGGAGGCCAACCTCCTCGACCAGATGGCGACCTTTATCCGCGATCACATGGACGAGCTGGCGAGCCGCAACCATATCACCCGCACGGAGTTGGTGCGCCGGTTCGGCGCGGGGACCATGGAGCGCGAGCGCCTGGCACTGGAAGATACCATCGCCGCCCACCTGAAACAGGAGTACGCCGCCATCGCGCCGCAGGCCGTGGCGCTGCTGCGGAGCGAGACTGCCCGTTACGAAGAGCGCTACGGCATCATCATCGCCGACCTGCCCGATTACGAACAGCGCCGTAGCGTCCTGGATACGGTCAAATGGGGCGTCGGGCTGGCGGCCCTCCTGCTCGTGGCGCTGGTCGTCGCCCTACCGCGCTACCGGCGACACTACACCTCCTACCTGTTCGTCGGGCTGCCGCTGCTGCGGGCGATCACCTTCGTCTTCATTCCGGCAATCACTGCGCTCTATCTCTCGTTCACCGACTACCACCCGGTCCTGCCGCTCTCCACGGCGCGCTGGGTGGGGACGCAGAACTACACCGAAGTGGTCCGCTCCGGCGACCTCCTCGCCTCCATCGGGCGCACCGTGCGCTATGCCCTCGGCACGCTGCCCATCGGCATCGTCTTCGCCCTGGTCTTCGCCTATCTGCTCAACAGCCGACTGCGGGGCGAGCGCTACTGGCGGTTCCTCTACTTCTCGCCGCTGGTCACCAGCGTGGTCTCCATCGCCCTCATCTTCTCGCAGCTCTTTCTCAGCGGGCCGCAGGGCTGGCTCAACTCCCTGCTGCTGCACCTGAACCTGATCCGCGATCCCATCCCATTCCTCACCTCGGAGCACACCTTCCTGAACTGCGTTATCCTGCTGGCCATCTGGCACGGGCTGGCCTTCACCATCCTGGTGTTCCTGGCAGGCCTCCAGCAGATCCCGACCCAACTCTACGAAGCCGCCGCCGTGGACGGCGCGGGGCCGGTCCGGCAGTTCTGGCACATCGCCATTCCGGGATTACGGGTGCAGATCTTCTTTGTGGCCGTGTTGGGGATGATCGGGGCGTTCCAGGTGTTCGAGACCATCTACACCCTGGCGGGGAAGAGCGGCGACGCCGGGGCGCGCTTCGGCCCCAACGATTCCGCCCTCACGATGGTCCCGCTGATCTACCACACGGGCTTTGAGACCTTCGAGATGGGGAAATCCACCGCCATCGCCTATGTGCTGTTCGCGCTGATCCTGGGGTTGACCGCTATCCAGTTCCGCTACTACCGCAAGAGGGGAGCCTGATCCATGAAGCGCGGACGCGGAGAATACGCGGTCACTTACCTGGTCCTGACAGTCGGCGCGCTGGTCATGGCGCTGCCCTTCTACTACATGCTCATCACGTCGCTCAAGTCCATGACCGAGATTTCCCAGCCGACCCTCGACCTCCTGGTCCGCCGGCCTACGCTGCAGCCCTACCGCGACCTCATCGATGCCGGACTGGTAGTGCGCGCCTCCTGGAACAGCCTCATCGTCTCCGCGCTCTTGACCGGAGGCAGCATGTTGTTCTGCACGCTGGCGGGGTATGCCTTTGCCAAGCATCGCTTTCCCGGCAGGGACCTCCTGTTCCTGGCCCTGCTGGCGACCATGATGATCCCCGGCACGGTGCTGCTGGTCCCCAGCTTCCTGCTGTTTCGGGATTTCGGCTGGCTGGACACCTGGCTGCCGCTCATCATACCGGGGCTGGCGGGCGCATTCGGGGTCTTTCTGGCGCGGCAGTTCATCGAGAGGATCCCCGACAGCCTGATCGAGAGCGCCCGCCTGGAGGGCTTCAGCGAGTGGCGCATCTTCGCCTCCATCATCCTGCCCCTCTCAAAGCCGCTCCTCGCTACCCTCGGCATCCTCACCTTTCTCGGCTCGTGGAACAGCTTTGTCGGGCCGCTCATCATTCTGCTGGACGAGAAGAAATTCACGCTGCCCCTGGTGGTGGCGATGCTTCAGGGCCGTTTCCCCGGCAAGGACAACATGCAGATGGCGGGCGCGATGGTCTCCATCCTGCCGGTGCTGATCCTCTTCTTCCTCTTCCAACGCCAGATCGTACAGAGTCTGGCGACCAGCGGCCTCAAAGAGGACTGAAAAATCGCCCGGCGGGAACCGCCGGGCGATCAAAACACAAGGGTAGGGGCGCTGCTTGCTGCGCCCAAAACGCCGATAGGATCAGGGCGCAGCAAGCAGCGCCCCTACTCCCACCCATGTCTGAATTGGCCCCTCTCCCCTTGCGGGAGAGGGGTTGGGGTGAGGGGGCTACAGCGTATTGAGATCAAAGCCCGCCGCCTGGATCTCGGCCTCGCGGCCTTTGATGTTCACCTTCGCCTCGATCAGGCGCTCCAGTGTGTCGGAGAGGGGGTCCAGTTTCTTCTCCTCATGGCTGATGGAGATGCCCATGGTGAGCACGCCTGCGTCATCATAGTAGAGTTCGGTGAATTCGGCCCCGTCCACATCGCCGGTAATGACAGTGTTTTTGCCGCCCTGAGGGTCGCCGCGTAGGATCATGTGGATGTCCAGTTCATCGGAGAAGAAGTAGGCCACGCGCGCATAGGGCTTCTCCTCACCGGCCATGTTCGCGCCGACCGTCTGCCCCTGCCACTTGGCGTTGAGGTGGTGCTCGGCGTGCCAGCGCTTGCCCAGCAGAGGGTCCTGGAAGTAGGCGATGTCGCCTGCCGCCCAGATATTCGGGTCGGAGGTTTTGAGGTGCTCGTTGACGAACACGCCCTCCTTCGGGTCCACCTCCAGCCCGGCCTCCTGCGCCAGTTCCGTGTTCAGCGTCACGCCCACACCCACGACGACGAAATCGGCGTCCAGGCGCTGCCCACCCTTTGTCACGACCGTGAGATGGGAGCCCGTCGCGGTCTCGCCCTCGATGGCCGACACCGCGTCGCCGAAGACAAAACGGACCCCCTTCGCCTCATAATAACGCTGTAGGAACTGGCCCAGCTTTGCGCTGGCGAAGCGCGCCCAGGGGTGGCTCTGCGGCTCGACGACCGTCACATCCAGCCCACGTCCCACCGCATCCGCCGCGACCTCCATGCCGATATAGCCCGCCCCGACGATCACCACGCGCTTGCTGACCTGCATCGCCTGCCGGATCGCCTCGGAATCTTCGATATGGCGCAGCAGAAAGACCCCCATCTTGTCCGCGCCCGGCACGCCGAGCGGGTTGGGGCGGGAGCCGGTCGCCAACAGGAGCTTGCCGTAGCCGATGGTCTTGCCGCCCTCCAGGGTGATGGTCTGCGCGGCGCGGTCGATGGCGGTCACGCGGGTAGCCGTATGGAGTTCGATCTGGTTCTTGGGGTAGAAGTCGTCGAATTTGCTGTAGGCGTCGTCGGCGGTATAGTTGTCGTCCGCCAGATAGTTTTTCGAGAGCGGCGGTCGGTCGTAGGGGGGGTGTTTCTCGTCGCCGAAGATGGCGACCTTGCCCTCTTTATCGCGTTCTCGGATGTTTTGAGCGGCCCAGACGGAGGTGGGTCCGCCTCCGACCAGCACATAATCGTATCGTGTTTCCATAGAGGTCTCCTCGCTGATGATGAAGGATGCGCTTACGCGATTCTTGCATCAGGGAGTTCTACGCAGAGCCGGCGGAATCCTTAGCGCACGGGCGCAAGCGGGAAGATTTTTTGTGCGGATTTCACGTGACATAACCCGTCCGATGCAGTATAAGTACCGGGGTAACTCCGCGGTAATCTGCCCCTTTATGCAATGGAAGGAAGACACACGCATGAACCGGCATTCTCACCTCCTGTTGCTCGGCTCAGCCTCGTTGCTGATGCTCGCTCCGGCGATCAGCCGGGCACAAGACTACATCCAGACCAATCTGGTCTCGGATCAATCGGGCGTGGCTATCCACACGGATACCACGATGGTCAATCCGTGGGGTATCTCTTCCAGCGCCAGCAGCCCCTTCTGGGTCTCGGACAACGGAACCGGCATCGCCACCCTCTACAACACATTGGGCGTAAGAAACAACAACCTGTTTCCTACGATCCCAGTCCCAACCAACGGGCCTACCGGAGCCACCGCTGCGCCGACCGGCCAGGTCTTTAACGGAACCTCGGACTTCCAGATCGCCGCCAACACCCCGTCCCACTTTATTTTCGCAACCGAAGATGGAACGATCTCCGCATGGAATTCGGGGAACGCCGCCGTATTGAAAGTGGACAACTCCGGCGATTCCGGCGGCGCCGTCAATCCCAACGGCGCGGTCTACAAAGGGCTGGCGATAGGGAGTGCGACGGTGAACAACGTCACCGGCAACTACCTCTATGCCGCGAATTTCCGCAGCGGCAATATCGATGTCTTCGACAAGAACTACGCTGCCGCTACCCTCAAGGGCAACTTCACCGATCCCAACATGCCTTCCGGCTATGCGCCCTTCAACATCCAGAATATCAACGGCAACCTCTACGTCACCTATGCCAAGCAGGACTCCTTGAAGCATGATGACGTCGCCGGAGCGGGGAACGGCTTCATCGATCAGTTCAATACGGATGGAACGTTTGTTCAGCGCATCGCGAGCGGTACGGACGTCGGCGGAACGCTCACCCAACTGAACTCGCCCTGGGGCCTGGCGAAGGCGCCCGCCAACTTCGGCATATTCAGCAACGACCTGTTGGTCGGCAACTTCGGCAGCGGCAACATCGACGCGTTCTCCTTCGGAGGGAGCTACCTGGGCCAGTTGGATGACACCAACGGCAATCCGCTCGCCATTGATGGCCTCTGGGGACTGATCCCCGGCAATGGCGGCAATGGCGGCTATGCAAACCAAATCTACTTCTCGGCTGGGCCTGACGGCGAAACCCACGGCCTGTTCGGTACCCTGGAGAACACTCCGGAACCCGGCGCTTACGCCACGTACCTGATCGGCGGCCTCTGCACCGTAGGCTTCGTCCTGCGCCATCGCCGCAAAAAATCCTGATCGCTTCCCGTTCGAGCTGCAACCTATTCTCTCCCACAAGGCGCGACCATGGCAACACGCGTCGTATAAAGACGCGTTGAGGGCGGTGCAGGAGATCTCCTGCACCGCCCTCTTGCAGCGCGGCACTTATCATGCAAGGCTTCGCTGGGTTTCTTCCGAAAAGGCGTGACAAATTTGCGCCATGCGGGTATATTGGATAGGAGGACACCCCAGGTTAGGGACTCATGGTTCACTCAGACGATGAAATCTTAAGGCGGGTACAGAAAGGCGACAAATCAAGATACCTTGATCTGTTCGACCGTCACTACGCCCGTGTGGAGAACTATGCCCGGCGGCAACTGCAGAACGCCGAGGCAGCCCGTGACGTCGCATCCGAAACCTTCTTGCGCGCTTATCGCAACGTAGACAATTTCCGCATCGGCGATGGGATCACCTATATCGCCTATCTGCTGATGATCTGCCACCGCCTCACCCTGACGGAGTTGGCAAGACAGCGGGCCAATCCGACCCGCTCCCTGGAAGAGAATACCTCCGTTGTCGAACGTCTGGCGGATGTCGACGATTCGCCCGTGGACCGCTTATTGGAAGGCGAGCGGAAGGCCATGTTGAAACTCGCTCTGGATTGCCTGCCGCCCGACGACCGGGAGATCATTCACCTGGCGTTTGAGCGCGACCTGTCCCGGCGCGACATCGTTTCCATCATGGGGAAACCCTCCGTCAGCGCCGTTACCTCCCATCTGCATCGGGCCATGCAGAAGTTAAAGGCCATTGTCGTTCGTCAGGGTTATTTTGTGACCGAACGCGAGCCTGGACGAAAATAACGATGCCACGCTACGAAGACAAAACCGCAGAACAGATCTGGCAGACCATTGAGGCGCTGAAGCGTTCCCCCGAAACGGCTGCCCAGAATAGCGCCAAGGGTACGCCGACCTCGGACTCCGAACACGACGATCTGCTGCCGCTGGCCGAGACCCTCGCGACGATCTTTCAAGAGGAGAGCCAGGCCACCAGTGGGCAGACGAATGCACGCCTCCGTCTACAGGAAGCGATCCGGACCGACCTGGCTTCCCGCCCGGCGCCCAAAACAGCACCCCCCTGGGCCGCGCGCTTTCCGTGGTCGCGTCGGGTGGCGATGATGGCGCTCGTCATTCTGGTGGCGGTGGTGGTGATGGCGGCTGCGTTCTGGCTGGCGATCAGCGCGCCGCCGAACGGTCTCTTTCGAGGCAGCAGCGCCCCGGTGGAACCGGCGCCGCCGTGTGCACCGCCCCTGCGCAGACCGCTGCCTCTCAAGGCGTCCGGCAGCTCCTCTTCGAAGCAGAACCCGAACACGCCGGCAAAGCTCCCCGTGAACCTATGCCCCTGAGCTTAACGGGTCTGACCGTTGCCGCGTACCAGGGTCTTGTAGGTGGTCAGTTCGGTCAAGCCGATGGGGCCGCGCGCGTGGAGCTTCTGTGTGGAGATGCCTACCTCTGCGCCCTGCCCGAACTCATAGCCGTCAGTGAAGCGCGTGGAGGCGTTGACATAGACGCAGGCGGCGTCCACCTCCCGCAGGAAGCGCTCCGCCGCACGATAATCCTCCGTAACGATGGCCTCGGAGTGCCCGGTCCCATAGCGGGCGATATGGTCGAGCGCCTCGTCCAAAGAATCCACCACCCGCACAGCCAGGATCAGGGCCAGGTACTCGGTCTCCCAGTCGGCCTCCGTCGCCGGGGTCGCCTGCGGAAGCCGCGCGCAGGTACGCTCACAGCCCCGTAACTCCACGCCCGCCTCCGCAAGCCGCGCGCCGAGGCCGGGGAGCAGCGCGTCCGCAACTTCCGCATGCACCAGCAGGGTCTCCATGGCATTGCACACGGAGGGGCGTGAGACCTTGGCATTGAAGGCGATCTCCGTTGCCATCGCCAGGTCCGCCCTGCTATCGACATAGGTGTGGCAGTTGCCGCCGAGCGAAGCCAGCACCGGGACCGTCGCGTTCTCCAGCACGCTCTTTTTCAGCGCCTCACCGCCCCGTGGCAGCAGCACATCCACCCAGCCCTCGGCCTGCATCAGCGCCAGCGCCGCCTCCCGGTCGGTGGTCTCGATCAGTTGCAGGCTATCGGGAGGCAGTCCGGCGCGCCCTGCCGCCGTCGCCAGCAGCCGCGCCAGCGCCGTATTCGAGCGGATGGCTTCCGAACCGCCCCGCAAAATGACCGCGTTCCCGGATTTGAGGCAGAGCCCCGCCGCGTCCGCTGTGACATTCGGGCGGCTCTCATAGATCACACCGACGACGCCGAGCGGCACCCGCACCCGCTGGATCTCCAGGCCGTTCGGCCGCCTGCCTCCGGCGATCACCTGCCCGATCGGATCGGGCAGTGCCGCCACCTGCTGCAGGCCCTCCGCCATCGCTCGCAGGCGCTTCTCGTTCAGCATCAGCCGGTCCAGCAGCGCCTCGGAGAGCCCGCGCTCCCGGCCCGCCTCCAGATCCGCTGCGTTCGCCTCCAGGATCGCCGCGCCACACTCGGTCAGCGCCGCCGCCATCGCCTCCAGTGCCGCGTTTTTCACATCCGCGCCTAACGTTGCCAGCCTGCGCGCCGCCGCCTTCGCCCGCCTCGCCTGCTCCATGACTCTCTCTCGCACCTTCGTCTCCTCACGCTTCGTTTCGCTCCCTTACACGTGGCCGTCCGCCGTCTTGGGGTCCTTGGCGATGTTGACCCAGGTATGAACGTGCGGCGCACCTCGGAAGTGCCACACCAGTGAGGGGCCTTCCAGCCGCCAGATGTCCCAGGTGCCGTCGTGGCCGAGGGCATCCTGTTTGTAGAAGGAGAGGTGGATCTTATCCAGGCCGCCGTTCGCCGCGATGTCCCGCATGACCTCTTTGGCATCGTCGGGGCGATAGGGCGAGAGCAGGTCGTGCATGGTGGCCTCTACGAGCGCCTTCTGATCCTTGCTCAGTTCGCCGATGGCGATGCCGGGGAGGGGGCCGCCCATGCCCTGGAGCTTGATCTGGTCTTCCGATGGGGCTTTGTCGAAGAGGGCCTGGGCGCGCTGCTTGCCGTCGAGCGCGGCGAAGACCGCATTGGCCTTCCGGCCCTGCACCCAGTAGATGTTGCCGGGGTGGCCGGGATCCTCGGTGTCTTTCGGAGCATGGCCATAGAAGATGGGGCCGCCGAAGGCCGCGTTCGCATTGGAGTGCCCATCCGCGCGGAGGGTGCAGTGCCGTCCCGTCATCACCCACTCGAACTTGCTGCTGTCCGGGTCGCCGAAGAGCGCGACATGGTACTGCTCCAGGCCGCCGCCGTCGTTCTTCATCTGGTCCAGGATCTTGGGATACCACTCTTCGGTCGTCACCCCGCGCAGGATCCCCTTCACCATCTCCTGCTGGTCGGCGGTGAAGGTCTCCGCGATGGTCTGCTTGACGATGGCCCAGTTCGCCCCCACTTTATTGCGGAGCGGGTTGTCCCAGGACATGCAGATCATCTCCTTCTGCTTCGGGGTCAGGCTATCGTAGAGGGTTTTGACGAGGGTCTCCGGCTTGCCGGTCGCCTTCGGCGCGGCGGTCTGCGCGACGGCAGGCAAGATGCGGGCTGCGGCGCTCGCCAGAACCACCCCGCCGACCGTGCGGCCCACCGTCTTGAGAAACTCACGGCGGTTGGGCAGGGGCAGGGCGGCTTCGGCCTCACAGTCGGGGCAGGCGCAGTGCGGATGCCGGGTGTCATCGATCATGATTTCACTCCTCCGGTGTCGGGGCGGCTTACGGGCAGACATTGCTGACGATACCGCCGGTCTGTAGGGCGTCGGCCAGGATCTTTTCCGGGCGAAGCCACTTGCTATGGCCGTCTACAAACGAGAGGGTGGTCCCCTCGCTGTGGCGGCTGGAGATCACGTTGGACGGATAGAGCAGGTAGCCGTCGTCCGTCGAATCGGTCGCAGCCGTATAGGAAGCCTCCTCGCCGATCAACATAAAGTTCGCCGGGCTGGCGAACGCTGCCAGCGCCTTGCCGGTCTCAAAGCCCATCGCGCTGCCGTTGAAGATGCAGGAGTTGGCGGCATACGAATTGCCGGACTGCCGGCCCTCCGAATCGGACGGGCAGACGAATATCTGGGCGTTCTTGATGTAAGGGTAGACGCTGCCTTTGGTCACATCGTAAGCGTTGGGGAACTTGTTGGCGGGAAACTGAGAGAAGTAGACCCATCCGCCCAATCGCCCCACCGAGATGCTGCCGTCGGTGACGTTCGGCAGGCTCTCATCGTAGTCCTGAGTGTACTGTAAAAAGGCCAGGTTGAGTTGGTGGTGATTGCTCAGGCAGGCGGTCTGGCGCGCCTGCTCTCGGGCGCGGGCAAAGACCGGAAAGAGAATGGCGGCCAGCACCGCAATGATGGCGATGACGACGAGGAGTTCGATAAGAGTAAAACCGATTGAGCGTATGCTGGTCGGCTGCCGGAAACTTCGAGGCGTGCGCATTTCCTGGATCTCCTGGGGTATTGGAGGTATTATAGCGACATTCGCCCGGAATGGCAAGCCTCCCTTGACACTTTTGAGGGGAGGCGGATATACTTTATCCGAATTCGAGAAACACTCTGATTGCCTTGCGCGATAGCTGTCTCTATCGGAAAGGAGGGGCTCTGTGCCCGGAGACACCGTAACAATTGAACCGGATCTTGAGGAGCGCGTCCTGCCGCGCCTGGATGAGGAGGAGAACACCGACGATTCCGGCCCCTATGTCGTGATCCTCTATAATGACGACCATCACGGCATGGAGGAAGTGGTGGCGCAGTTACAGAAGGCGACCGGTTATGACATCGAGCGCTGTTACTTTATCATGTTGGAGGCGCACACACGGGGCCGCGCCATCGCCTACACCGCCTCGGAAGAGGATTGCGAACGCTGCGCCCGCATCCTCCGCCAGATCCGCCTGCAGGTCGAGACCGACCGTTTTTAAGCATCCACGGGGATCAATCCCCGTTCTGAAATCCGAAACAACAAGGAGCAAAGGATATGGACGATAAGGATAAGGAGCTTTCGCGGCCTGTCCGGTTCCTGCTGACGCTGCTATTGCTTGTCCGGATCGTCTTCCGGGCAAAATGGCTGTTCCCCCAATACGAGTTCTTCTCCAACATCCCCGACGGCAAAGGCGGCTATAAAACGTGCTAGCGGCGCGCTTCGGCGCGTGATTGGATCTTATTGACGGATCAGGGCGAGCAGTTCGTCGCGCTTTTGCTCCATCTCGGCCTGAGAGGGCGCTTCGACGTTGAGGCGCACATAGGGGTCGT
>DATGIG010000090.1:0-14323 GCA_035295825.1 Chthonomonadaceae bacterium
GGGTAAAGGAAAATAGCCAACCTCCGAAAACGCCGCCAAAATCTATTCGTCCGAGCAAAATCACTCTGGATTTATTTGGCGGGGAGAAATCTCAGATTCCTGGAGCAATTAATGTTGACTTGAACGCGAAAGCGCAGCCTGGGGTCGCGGCGGATGTGACAAGGCTACCGTTTGCCAATAACAGCGTAGATGAAATCGTTGCAAGCGGTCCAAGGGCGCCATTTATTGAAGAAGCAGCCAGGGTTCTAAAACCTGGTGGTCGAATCTATATGAACGGTACACACAGCAACAGATTTTTCAGGTTATTTGTTACTGCTTCAAATCAACCAATGTCAGATCAGGAACTTGCTAATTTAGGACTTCGAATCATACAGAAGGAAGGACCATTAGATCCAAAGTTCAAGGATCTTACTTTCTATAGAGAAGATTATACCAGCCAAATAGATAAAACTTTTATGCGTACAACTATTTTGGAGAAGTATTGATGATAGATGTAACACAATCTGTTGACGATTTCGACACATTTGACGCTGATTTTATCAGCCTTGCAATTGATGGCAACAATATCAACTTGACAATTGCAAAGTTAGGTCTAAATGCTTCAATTCTTTATCCGAATCGTACGGATTTTATTTTCATCGAGAAGTGTTTGTTGATTTTTGTGGATTGTGCGAAATCCAAACGTACTTTTAGACTGTATATAGACAATCAGGGTAAAGAAGAATTTGGTCCGTTACAAGAAATCGAGGATTCCCTTCCTCCAATTGATGATGATGGTCTAGTGGACTTTCACTTAGAGGGCATTCAGAAAAATCCGAATGCATATATTGGTGATTGGCTGATCAGATGTAGAAGAGTCATGCTTTCTATAATATCAGAATAAACAATTCTGAGCGTAACGCATACTTTCAATAGTCGTCGCCTGCTCACCTCGGCTCAGGATGTCATCGGACTCTACACCTTCAGCTATGACCTGCTCGACCGTCCGTTCACGACACTTGCTCCCTCCCATCCCGGCGGACAACCCCTTACCTACACTTCCGGCTCCAATTGTAACTATCAAATAATTTCACAGGGATCAGAAAAGCGCTAACTCCACCAGGGAACCGGACCGTCTCAATGGTCAGAGGAGAAACGCGATGGTGGGCGAAAGAGTGGAGCCTCTGCAGACAGGATTGCAGAACGGGATTTCCGAAGACCGCGAGGAGGCCGATCAGGTCGCTCGCGCGCGCTCCGGGGATGGGGCGGCCATCGACTGGCTGCTGGCACGCTACCGCTTGCGGGTGGTCCGGCTCGCTGCGCATATCCTCCGTCGCCCCGGCGAGGCCGAAGATGTGGCCCAGGAGGCGTTTGTGCGGGCCTTCCGGAACCTGAACTCTTTTCGCGGCGAGGGCCGCTTCTACACCTGGCTGTACCAGATCGTCGTGCGTATCTGTCTGGATCGTCGGCGGGCGGCGCGTTGGGATGCCGAGATGCCCCTGGAAGCGGCGTCCGGCTCTCTGGCCGCTCCCGACGCCGCCCTGAACGATGTGGAGTTACGCGTGCTGGTGGAGACCCTGCTGGACCGTCTCGCTCCCCCGATGCGGGCGATGCTGGTGCTGCGCGAACTGGAGGGGCTGGAGTACGAGGAGATCGCGCGGGTGCTGCAGATCCCCGTCGGACGGGTCCGATGGAGGCTGCATACCGCTCGCGCCCAATTCCAACAACTCTGGCGTCAGGCGCTACAGGAGGCTGAGCATGTTTAAGGTCTCACGGCGTCGCAGTGGTTGTGCCGCGTCCGAATGGACGCTCGGCGCAAAGCGCCACGTCAGACGGGTACGTTCTGTACCCGGAAACCGTCAGGCGCAACAGGAGGCCGATCATGTCTAAATATCCGGAAGAACACGAGACCGATAGGCACCTCAACCAGGGGTTGCGCAGCCTGCCGGTTCCGGAAGTCTCCGCCGATTTCGATGCACGTGTCCATGAAGCCCTGCGCCGCCCGACGCCCTGGTGGCAGCCGCTCTGGACGCAGATGCGGCCTGTGCTGACGGCGATGGCCTGCTCTCTGGTGATTACTCTGGTCCTGTTGCAGGGATGGGTCGGCAACGCGACCACGTCGTCGCATCCGGCCGTTGCCATGGTAACGGATGCCCGGGCAGAGCAGCGTGGGCGCGAATACATCGCCGTGTTGGATCGGGGAATGGATCGCCTGGACCTGTCCAACGCCTCCTGGCGCGCCTTCTTGATGTTCTGGTGGCCCGTGATGGAGAAGACGCAGCCGACGCCCGCTCCGGCCCCACGCCGAATAACGCCCGATCATCGCTCACAATATCCCAGCGTTCCAATGCCCCCTACGGCTTGAGGAGATTTCGACATGCAGACACCCAAACGTTACCGATCCTGGTTCATCGGGTTGGCCCTGGGCGTAGTGCTCGCCCTGGGGATCTGGCCGGCGACAAGCTGGCTGATCCGCTCGCAGGCCGCCCTGGCCCTTCCCACCCACGCTGCCCTGACCCCCTGGAGAGTTGCCGGCTTAGGGGATCCCGGCGGACTGTTCACGGTAATAGACATCCATGCGGGGCATGAAGATTATCGGCCGGTTCACGAGACGGCGACCCGTTTCCCGGACGACTATCGCCTGCAGTTGGCCGAAGCGCTCTCCAATCCAACGGTCAACGGAGGGCTAAGCTCGGCGGATAAAATCGAGCGCCTCCGCCGGCTCATCTCGCGCTTTTCGGACCAGCCGTCACTCTATGCCAACATCCTGCGCTTCTGCACGCAGGGGCAGGTGAGATCAAGCCGCCTGGCGGAGGAGGTGATGTTCCTGCACAATCCACCGCCATCCAGCCCTTCCACATCGCAAACGCTGAATTTGAAACCCGTCACGACGCCCAATGCGAACAGCGATACGCCGGAGATGCTTGCCGCCTATGACCGGGATGCCGCCGAAGGGGAGCGCCTGGACCCGAATAACGCCTATTTCCCCCTGATGCGCGCTGTCGGCCTGTTTGCCGCCCATCGGGATACGGAGGCGCTGGCCGCCATGCAGCGGGCATCACAGAAGCCGGAGTGGAATGAGTACTATGCCGATGAGGTAGAGGGGAAGTGGGAACTCCATGAGCAAACCTTTGGGCATCCGGGTGCGCTGATACACTCGGTATATGCGGCAGCAATCCTGTTTCCGCAATACGCGCAGCTAAAAAATACCTGCCGCATCGCCGTTGCAAACGCGATCTCCGCCGAGCAGAAGGGGCATTATGAAGAGGGGCTTGCCATTCGGAATACGACGCGGAAGTGTGGGGAGATCCTGCGAATTCGGTCGCGCAGTATCATCGGGAGTATCGTCGGCATCAGCATGGAGAAGATCACACTGATGCGGCCCTGCGGAGCGCCTCTGGCTTCAGGAGACCAGACCAACGAGCAGCTCCTCCAGGATTATGATGCGTATCTGCAGAAGATCGGGCATCCGGATGAGAGCGCTGCCGCACATGCGGAGGTCGCGGCGGGAGTTCAGGTGCGTGAGATCGTTTCGCAATCGCTCGATCATGGGACTTTTGGTATGGAATTGCCCTGGCTGATCCTCTATTGGATCGCGGGACTGCTCGTGCTATCCAGCGTGTTCTGGATGCTGGCACTGGGAGGGCTGGCTGCGCTCCTCGAACGCCATCGCCGGATCCGTGAAGGCCAGGGCTTACCGCCATACGCCCGTCGGGGAGCACTCTGCGGCCTGATCGCAGCCGCCCTGATCGGTGTATCCGCGCTCGGAAACGCCTTGGCCGAGCGGACGACCCTCGGTTACAATTCCTCCATAGCAGCCTTGAATTCCTCCGAAGGCGCCCTGCTGGATCAGGTGGCCCTCCTCTCTCTGGTCTGCTGGGGGGGTGTGCTGCTCCTGGGGGGCCTGAGCCTGACCCTTCCGAAACTTAGCTGGGCCGACCGATTTCGCAGCGGAGGCGTTTTTCTTCTCAGCCTTGCCGGTGTGTGTCTGCTGGGCGCGCTATGTGTCTGGCAAGAGCAGCATAGTGTCGAGATCGTTGTGAGGATGTTTGGACTGTTCGTATCGACGGAGGACGGCTCTCAGCGGATGTCGCTGCCGGTGTGGCCTCTCGGTCTGATCGCTGGCGTGCCGCTCTTAACGCTGCTGACATTCAGCATCCTCAGCCTGGTCTGGCGCGTGCCGCTGTCCGTCGGGCTGGTACGCGGCTTCCGGGGCATGGCGGTTCCCATTGCCTGCGCGCTGCTGCTGCTCTACAGCGGGTTGGTGATCGTGACCCTGCGCCAGGAGAACCAGGTGGAAGCCGGCATGAGGGGATCGATGCAGCACGAGGGGCGTTACATGGCGGAGCTTACCGGCAAGACCTGGCCGGACACGACGCCTTAATTCCCACCGAAACGCCCCACGCCTCACCAGAAACTGAGGAGGCGTGGGGCGTTGTGCTCTCCCGGTTACCTTCCGGTGCGCTCCAGCACTTCCACCAGATCCTGATCTTCCACAACCGGAATGATCTGCAGGGTCATCACATCACTCCACATCATCGAGAACTCCGTCAGGGCTTTGGCATCGTCGCTCTCCCATAATACGTGCGGAGCAGGGGGGTAGAATAGAACCGGATCGGGCTGTATCCGGAGTATCTATTCGTGAGGTACACTAGAGGAGTGAACTCACGATTCACACCTCCCGGCTCCTGCTTCTGTCAGGGACCGAACCGGGAGCGGGCACTATTCTACATTCCTATTTGAGGAGACATGACACGTATGCGTACATTCTCACTGGCGCTACTGTGCGCCATGCTGATGCTCGGCAGTTATGCCTGCAGCCAGAACGAAGATACTTCCAAAACTCCGGAGAAAATCTCGCTGGAAGCGAACACTCCGCCACAAGCCTCCGGTTCGGCGCAGCCCCCCAATGTGGAAAGGGGCAAGCCCGAGACATCCGGCGCGGAGAAATCGGCGCCGGAAACAGGAAAGGGGGCGAGCGCCGCTCCCGCCGCAGGGGGCGCAGAGAAATCCGCACCGGACGCTGGAAAGAAAGAAGAGGGCAAGCCAGATGAAGGGAAAGCGGCGGCAGGTAAGATGCAGAAGACCGCTTCCGGCCTGCAATATCAGCATCTGAAAGTCGGAACGGGCGCTTCACCGACCGCTGCCAGCACCGTGAAAGTCAACTATCGGGGAACCCTGGAAGACGGAACGGAGTTCGACAGCTCCTACAAGCACGGCGGACCGATTGAGTTTCCGCTGAACGGCGTTATTCCCGGTTGGACCGAAGGGATCCAGTTGATGAAGGTCGGGGGAAAGATCAGGCTCGTCATTCCCGGCGATCTGGCATACGGCCCGAACCCGCCTCCTGGCTCCGGCATTCCGCCGAACGCCACGCTGATCTTCGAGGTCGAACTGCTCGACGTGAAGTGACCCGGCTCGCTCTGGCTGTCCGGTTCGATCGCGCTGCTTCCGTGTCTCCACAAGGCAGCGCGAAGTTCGACCGGCGTTTTGCCTATTTGGAGGAACCCTCCACCTTGCGGGCCATGATGGCGATAAACTCGGCCCAGAGTTCATCAATGGTTTTGCCGGTGTACTCCTTCCATAAGTCCGGGGTGTACGTGCCCATTCGGCCGGCGGTATTGAGTTTCACCACGATCTCATGGTCGTAATTCTTCGCCAGATACTCCAGAAACTCTGCGGTCGTATGGTAGCCGTCCGTATAAGACACCGTGTCTCCGTTGGGTTTGACCAGGGTAAACGGGCGGCGGGTAGCCGCCGTCTCATACTTCCACCAGCGAATATAGTCCGCGATCCCCTCCGCGAGCCAGACGGGAGCGCGGTTGTGGCCCTTGGCCTCGCCATACTGCTGTGCGACATGAACCGACTCATGCACCAGCGCGCCCAGAGTTTCGTTCTTCGGCCCGCGCATCAACTGCCCTTCGATCCATTTCGCATTCACCGTCACTCGTGTGCCGCTGGTCACCGCCACGCCCTTTCCATTGGCTTCCAGGGTGATGGTATAGCGCTGCGGAGGCGTGAACCCATCGGTGGGAAGGTCGGCGAGAATGATGGGATACCACTTCTCCAGCGTGGGGTGGAGCTCTCTCTCCGCCCACTGTTTCAGTTGCGGCGTCTGAGAGTAGTCTATCTCTATTTGATAGTGTGTTTCGCCCGCGTCGCCCCGCGGCTCGTGTCTCTTCTCCTCTTGAGCCGGCGCAACCACGCCCAGGCACAGGCACACCAACAGGGCCGGCATGGCATAGGATCGCTTCATATTGCATCTCCTCCGGTTTAGGATGCCCTCTTGAGAAAAGCCCGCCTGTATATCGCAGAGCGGGCTCTCAAGCGGGTGTCGTCTAGAACAGACCCGCTATCGCCTGGCCCACAGAGCTGATGGTGCTGACAACGCTGCCGACCGTAGAGGCGATCCCCGAGATCTCGGAACCGATACTGGAGCCGCCGCCGCTCTGCTCCCGTTGGGCGGCTGCCTGCGCTTCCGCAATCTGCTCCTGCTCTATCTTCTCGCGCTCTGCCTTCTTCTCTGCGGCGACCTTCTCCTCATGCCGCTTGCTGGCCTCCTCCTCTTCCTTCCGCAGTCTCTCCTTCCGCTTCTCGCGCGCTTCATAACGCTTGGCTTCGCCTGCCGCATTCAGAGAGATGCGCCACTCTCCGCCCCAGGCCGCTTTGGCAAACGTCTGGTAATCGTCCTTGAGGAGAGCGCTCTTCCCCTGTTTACTCCATTGTAGTCCGTTCGACATATTCCCGGAGTGCTGGAACACGATCACGCCGCCCAGGCTGCTCTTCAGTGCGAACGCAATATTGAAATCGTGATCCGGTTTCTTTTCCTTCACGTCGCCGGAAAAGAGATAGGTGCCATCGGGATTGACGATCAGGTTGACAACTCCGTCGATCTTCTTCAGGCGCCACCTCGCTACGATGGGACCCGATTTTGTGGTCAGGTGTTGGACCCCGGAGCTCTCTTTCGGATTCGGCGACGGCGTCGTTTGGGCGAGGGCTGAACCGGCCGCGAACAGAGACGCGGCGAGCAGCAAGTGCGTCTGGAAATGCTTCATTATTGGTCTCCTTAAGACTGGCATTGGGGGAGCGGAATGCGCTGTCCTGTCGGTTGGTAACCCTACATTGCAAATCTCGCCGCGAAGCGTGCTGCTGGAGAAAGGCGTTGCTTTGTGGCGATGCATTCCGATATGCCCACTTGTCGAACATAGTGTGCCCCATAAGCGTCTTCAAGATCGTCTTCAAATGGAAGGAAAAAGCGTCTTCATGGGCGAACAAGAATAAAAAGATCACTCCCATCGACACCCTACCGGTTGATGGGTAGGAGAACGTTCTTGTCGCCACCATCCCCAGGCTGCGATGCGGGAAACACCAGGACGGTCAGTATGACGATACGGTTGTTCGGCCCCTTTGCTGTGTACGTCGAGAACGCGCCTCTTCCTGCCTTGCGCACCCGCAAAGGCGCATGGCTGCTCGCCCTGCTCATCCTCCGCCACCCAAGGCCGGTCGAACGCGCCTGGTTGGCCGCCACTCTCTGGCCCGACAGCGATCCTACCGTCTCCCTCAAGAACATGCGCGATAGCCTCTACGATCTTCGTAAGGCGCTTGGGGAGGAGGCGAAGCGCCTGTACTCCCCGACACATGCCACCCTGGCCTTCGATCTTGTCGGGGCGGAGGTGGATCTGCTCACCTTCGATGCCAATGCCGGGAGCGGAGATGCGGCTGCACTCGACCGGGCGGTTAGCCTCTACTGCGGGAGCCTGCTGGAGGGGTGTGACGAAGCGTGGGTTCTCCCGGAGCGAGACCGGCGTCTGCAGATGTGCCTGGATGCCCTGGAAGCGCTGGCTGAGATCGAGAGCAAAAACGGCATGATGGCTCAGGCGGCGCACTATCTGCGCAACTGTGTGGGCCTGGATCCCTTGCGGGAGACGGCGCAACGGGCGCTGATGAGCGCGCTGGCGAGCGCCGGCGACTATGCCGGCGCGGGGCAGGTCTATCGAGAGTTCCGCCTGCGCCTGCACGAGGAGCTGCAGACTTCCCCTGCTGCGGAGACCACTGCGCTCTATGAGCAGATCCGGTTGCATGCCCGGCAGGCCGCTGCTCCGACGAAGCCCGCTTTCGTTCCTCGAGAGCCAACCTCCTCTGCCGGGCAATCCCCGGCGTATGCCGATTCGGAGGCATCCCATAATCTGCCGCAATCGGTGACTTCGTTTATCGGTCGGGAGCGTGAGATCGAGGCGGTCCGGATGCTGCTGGAAAGGGTCCGCCTCCTGACGCTGATCGGAGCCGGCGGCAGCGGTAAGACCCGACTGGCCCTACAGATCGCAGAGGAGCTATACGGGGCGTTTCCGGACGGCGTCTGGCTGGTGGAGTTGGCCTCGCTTTCCGATCCCCTCCTGGTGACCCAGGCGCTGGCCTCGATCTTCGCCGTGCGCGAGGCGCCCGGAATCCCTCTGCTGCAAACGCTTATCAAGAGGATCGCCTCCCGACATCTCCTGTTGGTGTTGGACAACTGCGAACACTTGCTCGCAGCCTGTGGCCAACTGGTGTCTGCCCTGCTGCGCTCCTGTCCTCGCGTTTGGGTGCTCGCTACGAGCCGTGAGCGTCTGGGCATTGCCGGGGAGCAGACGTATCGCGTGCCCTCGCTTGCCCTGCCGGACCTCAAGTCTCCCCTTACCGTCGCCGGCCTGGATCATGTCGAGGCCGTGCGGCTGTTTGTGGATCGCGCGCGCCTGAGCCGGTCCGATTTTGTGCTGAGCGCGCACAATGCGCCGACGGTTGCCACTCTCTGTCATCGTCTGGACGGCATTCCGCTGGCGCTGGAACTGGCGGCAGCGCGGGTGCGCTCGCTCTCGGTAGAGGATATCGTGGCGCGTTTGGAGAGCCGATTCGATCTGCTGACCGGCGGAGACCGGACCGCTCTGCCCCGGCATCAGACGCTGCGTGCGCTCATTGATTGGAGTTATGACCTGCTTACTCCCCAGGAGCGACTGCTGTTACAGCGCCTGTCGGTTTTTCCCGGCGGATGGACGCTGGAGGCGGCGGAAGGGGTCGGCGCAGGGATGCCCCTGGAGGAGCGGGACATTCTGGAACTGCTGACGTCTCTGGTAGATAAGTCGCTGGTGTTGGCGGAGGAGCGGGAAGGCTCGGTTCGATACCGCATGTTTGATACAATCAGACAGTACGCTGCGGAGAAACTGCATGCGAGCGGAGAGGCGGAGGCGGTCTTTGTACGGCGTCGCGGCTGGTACCTGGCGTTCGCGCAAGAGGCGTCTGAGGCCCAACGGGTCGGTCAAGATCAAGGGAAGTGGCTGAATCGACTGGAGACGGAACACGACAATCTGCGGGCCGCGCTCACCTGGTCGGGCTCGGATGGCGAGGGAGCTGCGGCAGGGTTGCTGCTTGCGGCGGCGCTATGGCGCTTCTGGATGGTGCGAGGCTATGGAAATGAGGGCTGGGGGCATCTGAGACGGGCGCTGGAACGTGAAGGCGCGCAGGAGAGAACCGAGGCGCGGTCGAAGGCGCTTGCGGCGGCGGGCAATATGGCGGATAATCAGGGCGACTATGAAGCGGCACGGTCGCTTTACCTCCAGAGCATTACCATCCTACAAGCGTTGGCAGAGCGAAGCCAGGAGCCGGAATATCAATATTCCGTTGCCTCTCTCTTCCACCATCTCGGCAATCTTGCCGTGATTCAGGGGGACGCCACGACGGCGCGGCAGATGTTCGAAGAGGGGCAGGCCGTCTATGCGGAGTTGTTACAGCGATACCGAGAGGCTGGAGAGAAACGGGCGCTCGCCGACGCGCTCGTCGGTCCAGGCCGTGTAGCTGCCGATCTGGGCGACTATGCTGCGGCGCGCGCCTTCCACGAGGAGAACCTCGCCCTGCGCAGAGAGTTGGCGGACAGGCGCGGTATCGGAAATGCTCTCATCAGCCTGGGAGGGGTGGCGCGGCTGGAAGGCGACTATGCGGCGGTACGGAGGTACTATTCGGAGAGCATAGCCATCAAGCAGGAGTTGGGAGATAGACGTGGGGTCGCACTGGCCTACTATGAACTGGGCGAGGTCGCGTATCGGCATGGCGACTATACCGCTTCTCGGACATTCTATGGGACAGGATTGTCGCTCTTCGGCGAACTGGGCGATAAACAACACGTCGCGCTCTGCCTGGAAGGAGTGGCGGGCGTACTGCTGGCGCAGGGAGAGGCGGGGCAGGCCGTGCGACAGTGGGGAAGCGCCGCTGCCTTGCGCGATACCATCAGCACCCCCATGTGGCACAACAGGCGTATCGAGTTCGATGAGCAGATCCATAAGGCGCGGCTGGCCCTGAGTGAAGAGGACTTCGCTCAGGCCTGGGAGGAGGGACAGACTTTGACCTGGGAGCAGGCCGCGCTTCTGGCAAAAACGGCTGGAGAAATATGAAATTAACAGGTAGAGGAATACAGCTCCTTTTCGTGGCGCTGTTTGCCTGCATTCTGACAGGGCGTGCTTCGGCGGAGGATTGGGGCGCGTATGCGCTGATCCCTGTGAGTGCGCCGGGGATGGCGCTGGAGGTCGTGGACGCAGGGACGAACGCAGGGGCGCTCATCTCCATCGGGAGGGCCAGCGGCAAATCGAACCAGAAGTGGTTCCTCGTCCCGAAAGGCAACGACCTCTATGCGATCCGACCCGCCTACAGCGACACTATGGTGATGTCCGTCGCCAATGGAGGCGCCCAGAACGGAACCGCCATCGTTCTGGAGACGGATCGAGGCCAGCCCTGGCAGTTGTGGGCGCTAAAAAAGAACGAGAACGGCAGCTACTGCCTCGTTCCCAGGCATGCGCCCGATAAGGGGCTGGATGACTTCGGAGGGCATCGCGAGCCGGGGTCCCGGCAGGACCTCTGGACCAATGCGCCGGGCGACCCGCATCTGCAGTGGCTGGTGAAGCCGCTGGCCGGAACCCTGACTGCAGGCGTGTATGGCGGCGAGAGGGGCGCGAACGATTACATCGCGCCGGATATTAAGCCGGAGGCGATCCTGCCCGGCCAGATCAAAAGCGCGCCGTTCGCCCATAGCGCGATCTTCCCCGGCACGGTCCGCCAGGTGACGGTCTTTATCCCGGCGCAGTACGACGGCTCTCGGCCTGCCTGCGTCTATGTCCGGACCGACGGCTACAACCCCATCGAGAAGTCGCTGCTGGAGCGGCTGATCGCCACCAAAGAGATGCCGGTGACCATCGGCATCTTTGTCACTCCCGGCGACCTGCCTCCCCTCATCCGGAACACCCTTGGACGCCGCAATCGCGACCTGGAGTACGATGGGATGGGGGACAAGAATGCTCGCTTTCTGCTGGAGGAGATCTTCCCCTTTGTGACGCGGGAGTTCGGCCTCAAACTCTCCGACAGCGGCAACGACCGCTGCATCGCCGGGGGCAGCAGCGGCGGCATCGCGGCCTTCAATGCGGCCTGGGAGTGGCCCGACGCCTTCAGCCGCGTCTATGCCAACAGCGGCAGCTTCGTCGCCTTTCGGGGCGGGCACGAGTTCCCCACGCTGGTGCGCAAGACCGAAGCGAAGCCGATCCGCGCCTATCTTACTACGGGCACCAACGACATGGAGAACGCCGCCGGGGACTGGTTCCTGTTGGATCAGGAGATGGACAAGGCGCTCCGTTTTTCGGGATACGACTACTTCTTCCGGATCATCAATGGGGGGCATGTCGCGGGGTACTACGACTACTATCAGGAGGCGATGAGCTATCTCTGGAAGGGGTGGCCCCAGCCGGTCCGAGCCGGGCCAAGCGCACCCCGTGTGCGGGACGTCCTCCTGCCCGACCAGTCATGGCAGCCTGTGGATTGGCAGAGCCGGAATGGGCAGGCGGAGCCGAGCGGGACGAAGCCGTCTTCAACGAGGATGGGGACGGCTGCTCATGACCTCCGTGGGGCCGCATGCAATGCCAATGGCGAGGTGTTCTTTATAGACGCTGCCGCCAATAAGGTCTACCGCATGGATCTTGACGGCCATGTTCGAGAGTTCCTGGCCGACGCGGGGCAGGCGAATAGCCTCAACTTCGGGGCACAGGGCGAACTCTACGCCGTTTCCAGCGCGACCGGGAAGATTATGCGGTACGAGGCTTCCGGCAGAGGCAGCCTTGTCGCCGATGGGATCTATGGGCAGTACGTTCTCGCCACTCCTGGCGGCGGCCTCTTTGTCACCAGCAACAGAACCGGAGAGAAATCTGGGCGAGGAGCGTCGTTAAAACGCGTGCGAGGCAGCGCTTCCGACCAAGAGGATTCTGCGATAGGTGAGGTCTGGTTCGTCAAAAACGGCAAGAAGACGCGGGTCGCCTCCGGCCTGAAATGCGCGACCGGATTGGCGTATCGGCCAGACCAGTGGCTGCTCGCCGTGGCGGAGGGCCATTCCAGGTGGGCCATGAGCTACCAGATCAATCCCGATGGCACGCTGACGCAGGGCGAGCGCTTTTTCTGGCTGCATGTTGCGGACGGGGAGGACGATGCAGGCACGGAGGCCGTCTGCTACGCGCGGGAGGGTCAGATCCTGCTCGCGACGCGCATGGGAATCCAGATCTGCGCCGATGACGGCCCCACCCAGGTGATTTTGCCCATGCCCGACCGGAGCCGCGTCATGAGCGTCTGTCTCGGCGGGCGTGAGCGGGACACGCTCTACGCCTTCTGCGGCGACAAGATCTGGATGCGCCGGGTGAAGATCCACGGCATCGGCGCGTTCACTCCCTGGACCAGGGTAAACGGTACGCCGCTCTAGCGCTGAAGAGTAGGATTGAGACGAAGATCTTCCTCCTGGCCGCAGAGGGTTACCTATTCGGCGCTGTCCCGTCTAATAGGCAGTTTCCGTGCGGATCAACCGGGGTTCAGGAGGGTTACCATGAGATTCACCATCCGTAAGACGATCATGACACTGAGCATCATGACCGTCCTGCCGCTATCCGTCGCCCTCACGCTCGCATCCCCTGCGCGCCAGGGGCGGCATGCCGATCACTATCACATTAAGGCGCTGCCGGGCCTGGGCGGCGGCGAAAACAGCGTCGCCTTTGCCATTAGCAGTTCGGGCCTGGTGGTGGGGCAGGCGAACGCGAACGGGTATGCGCATGCTGTCCTCTGGGACCATGATGCGGTGACGGACATTGGGGTTCTACCGGATAACATGAGCAGTTTCGGGCATGGGGTGAACCGCAACGGGGATGTCGTAGGCCGATCCGAGGGAGGAAATCGCTCGGAATTTCCCGGGTTTGTCTGGACCAGGCAGGACGGCGCCACCGATCTCCCCTTGCTGACCGGAGGCCGGGATGGCTATGCGATGGCCATCAATGACCAGGGCCAGAGCGTCGGCTGGTCGAATAGTACCTCGACACGCCGTGCCGTGATGTGGCAGGCCGGTCAGATCCGATTGCTCAACAGCAAGCCGGATGCCGCCGAACAGAGCGAGGCGTATGCGATCAACTCCAAAGGCCATGCCGTCGGAATGGCTTGGGTGCTCGAACCGCTCAAACCGGATCCCTCCTTTATTGCCGGTAACCGTTTTGTTCCGAATTATCCGCATGCCTTCTTGTGGAAGGAGGGAGTCGCCATCGATCTTGGGGTGCCAGTAGGATTCAAGAGCAGTATCGCAACGGCTATCTCCGATACCGGCGATGTGGCAGGGTATGCGGTGCGGTCCACGGAAGATCGGTTTACGCAGGCATTGCTGTGGCACGAAGGGAAATGGAGTTTGCTGGAGACCCCTCCGGACCAGAACAGCCGCGCGAACGCGATCAACTCCCATGGAGTGGTGGTCGGATATGTCGGCGACTTCCGCGAGCAGGCCGCATCGTTTGCCTGGAAAACGCGGGCTGTGCTCTGGGATAGAGGTAAGGTGATCGACCTGAATAGCCTGATTCCTGCAGACTCGGGCTGGCTGCTGACCGAGGCAAACGGCATTAACGACGCCGGCCAGATCGTAGGGGCTGGCCGATACAAAGGCGCCCGCCGGGCATTCCTGCTAACCCCCGATTAAGCAGATCCTAACAATACCTCACCTTCACCTCCTTGCGAAGGAGATTTCGCAAGGAGGTGAGAGAGTAAAGTCATTTCCCGGCCCTCGGGGGAGGCATCTGTGCAAAGGTCCCGATGGAGCGCGACATCCCATAATTCGCCATAAGCGAAATATCATCGAAGTCGCCCATATCGACGTTGCTGATTGCCGTGCCGTTGTAGGCGCAGAACACGCCGCAATCGCCGCCCGCCGTGCCGGATGCCCAGGTAGTCGCGAGGGTGATGTCCTTGTCATACCATGCCGCTCCGATGCCGCTGCGGGTGTTGGTCCACTCGTCGTAGTAGCGCCAGAGCAGCCAGC
>DATGIG010000091.1:0-12798 GCA_035295825.1 Chthonomonadaceae bacterium
GCCTCTTCCTCGCTCATGTTGTGCCGATCCATCAGGATACCCTTGGCACGCTCGATGATCTTGCGCGTCTCCAATGTCTCTTTGAGGTCATCTATCTCTTTGTTTTTGGACTGGATTTCGCGGAAGCGGCGGACGGCCACCTCCAGCGCCGGGGAGAGGTCTTCCTTTCGGAAGGGCTTCATCAGGTAGGCCAGAGCGCCTGTCTCACTGGCCTGTTCCACCAACTCCTGTTCATTGAAAGAGCTAAGAAAGAGGATTGCGCAGGGCGTCTCCGCCAAAATCGTCTTGGCCGCTTCAATCCCGTCCATGACCGGCATTTTGATGTCCATAATCACGACATCCGGTTTATGCAGCCGGGTGGCTTCGATGGCCTGCTGCCCGTCTCCCGCTTCCGCGACGACAACATGTCCCAGCTTCTCCAGACGGGCGCGAATGATCGTGCGCGTCAGTTGCTCGTCTTCGGCGATCACTGCCTTCAAGGGTTCCATTCGCCTTCTCCTTACGCAGTCTGAATTTGTCGGCAGTCTGCCATCCGTTACGCCCAGCGGGCGCTGTTACGGGGACGAAGCACAGCGAGGTGTCTGCTCTCACAGGTTCGAAACGTTGGGCAGGCCGAAAAGGTTCGCCGCAGCCCCATACCGTTACGGCGAACCTTTTATTGATTCATCGGGGGAGAATGCGATTCCTGCCTATGAAAGTCAGAGTCGCAGCGGTAAAGCGATTTTTTATTTTACTCCTTACGGTTATCGTCGGTTTTTTCGCCGCGGGCCTGTCCTCCCTTGCGTCCGATGCTCGCCATATGCTGCCGATCCCTGGAGACCGCTTCACCGCCCTTACGTCCGATCTGAGCCATGTGCTCCCGGTTGCGTGAGACTTTCTGCCCGCCTTTGCGCCCGGCGGCGGCATGGCCTTCGGGATCGCCATGCCAACCGCGTCCGCCTGTGCTCTGGCTCTCGCCATGCTCCGGCGTGGGGGCATTGCCCTGCTTTCCTTCGTTCTCCTGGGCTGTAAACGAGGACATTTTGGATGAGTTTGCCATTCCAACGCTCCTTTCGTTGCGGTCAGGTCCGCTGCTCTCTGCCCTGGAGCGCTCCAGAACAGAGACCGTCGCCCTGACGTTCCGTTTTTCCTTCGACATTGCTTCTTTTAGCGTATTGCATGGACGGTTTCATCGGCCGTAATGTTCCTTAAATTACAGTGGGCGAACGAACTTTTATTCACTCCTGCATTAAGGCAACATGGGCGGATCGAAACCCTTGAGCGCATCCACCAGTTCGCGGACGGAATTAGCGGACTTTTGCAGCGCGGCTTGCTCGCTCTCCGTCAACTCCAGCGCCACAATCTCCTCCACGCCCTTTGCTCCAATGCGGGCAGGCAGACCCAGATACAGATTGCTGACGCCATAGCCACCCGCATTATTACCGGTATAGACGGCGCAAGGCAGCACTCGTTTCCGATCATTGAGTACGGCATCGATCATCTGCGCCAGGGCGGCGGAGGGCGCATAGAACGCGCTCCCGGTTTTGAGGAGCGCTACAATCTCGCCTCCGCCCTTGCGCGCGCGTGCTACGATGGCTTCCAGCCGCTCCGCCGGGATGAGTTTGCTGATGGGGATGCCCCCTATATTAGTACTGCCAACAAGCGGAACCATGTCGTCTCCATGTCCGCCTAAGACATAAGCGTTGATGTCGGCGACGCTCGCCCCGGTCTCCAGGGCCAAAAAGGCGCAAAAACGCGCGGTGTCGAGAATGCCTGCCTGTCCGAATACGCGGCTCGCCGGGAAGCCGCTCTCGTGGAGGGCGATGTGGCACATCGCGTCCAGTGGGTTGGTGAGCAGCATCAGGATGGCGTTGGGCGACTGGGTGACGACGGCGCGGGTCACATCCCGGACGATGCCCGCGTTCGTCTTGAGCAGGTCATCCCGGCTCATACCGGGCTTACGCGGCAGGCCGCTGGTGATGACGACGATATCACTATTAACGGTCTCATCCCACCCATTGGTTCCGACAATGCGGGTATCCGAGCCGATGATCGGCATGGCTTCGAGCAAGTCGAGGGCCTTGCCCTGCGGCATATCGGGCACAATATCGTAGAGCACCAGATCCACATCGCCCCGGAGGGCGAGCCAGTGGGCCAGGGTTGCGCCTGTCTGTCCGGCGCCAACAATCGTAATCTTCTTTCGCATGGTTGCTCCTTTGTATTTATCCCCCCGGTTCGACACCGAAGGGGAGAATTCCTAGGTTCTCGACACGATACCCCATTTTGTCACCAGGCCGCGCCCCGAAATCCGATAAAGTCCTGCGCAGCATAGGGATTGTACCCGTAACGGTACGTAGCGCGAAGCGTCAACGGGTCGTCGCTCCCCCAACAGCCGCCGCGCAGCACCCGCCCGGTTCCCGAAAGAGGGCCGGTCGGATTGTGATCGGGCGCTGTCAGATAGTAGCGCTCTCCGTACCAGTCCGCGCACCATTGAAAGACGTTGCCCGCCATGTCCAGTACGCCATAGGGGCTTGCACCCTGCGGAAAGCTCCCCACCGGGGAGGTACTCTCCACGCGCTTTCCGACCGAGTTCCGACAGCGAACTTCCTCCCATGTTGCGCCCCAGGGATACGCGCGCCCCTCCACGCCCCGAGCGGCCTTCTCCCACTGGGCCTCCGTCGGCAGGCGCACTCCCGCCCAATCACAATAGGACCGGGCGTCGTACCAGGTCACATTCACCATGGGGTGGTTGTCCTGCCAGCCCCAGGCGGGCGCGGGCGGCATCGCGTGTCCGGTCTCTGAACAGAACTTCCGATACTGCGCCAGGGTCACGGGGGTTTTGTAGATCCAGTAACCTGTGAGGGTCACGCTGTGGGGAGGCTTCTCGTTCTCTCCGGCGGAGCTGCCCATCAGAAACGGGCCTGCGGGTATCCAGAGCAGCGTGGCGCCATCCCTCGGATTACGGCGCGTCTGTCCCAGAGCCGCCGGATCGGCGGGCGGAGGGAGCGAAGCGTTCCGGGTCGGTGGCGAGACGCCGAAGGGATTCGAGCTGGAAACCGCAGGCACACCCTGCGCAACGGGCTGCAGCGCCTCACCCGGCATATCCGACTGCAGGTTTGCCAGGAAGCGGCGTCCCAGCGGAAGCGATACGGCCACCAGGAAGATCGCCAGCGCCAGGGCGAGGCCGCGACGGAGCAGGCGTTCGGAGGGATACCCTGGAGGAGTGGGCGTAGGAGCGGCGCCCGCCAGTGGAGCCGCGATCCGTCGCCGTCGCCGTCTTCTCCGCTGGCCCGAAGCGGAGGAGCTTGCAGAGGCCATTGCCGCCTGCGTGGGCGTACGAGCGGGCGCAACGGGCCGGAGGTGGCGGCCCTGGCGCACGGCCTCGACCGAGGGGAACGGGTCCACACCGCCCAACTGCTGCGTCCGCTCGCACCATGGACAGGCCGAGAGGTGGCTCCCATAGAGGTGGCGGGGTTGGATGCGGCAGGGGATGAGCGCCCGTTCCGCCGCCTGTAGTGCGCTGAGCCATACTTCGGCATCCGGGCGCGCCTCCGGATCGGCGTGCCCCTCCTCGAAGCAGCGGCGGAACAAACGCTGCAGTTCGGGAGGCAACAGCGTAAAGGGCGGCGCGCCGGGCTTGGGCCGGTAGGGAACCGGCTTCACGCCATAGGGGAAGTGCCCCGCTGCGATCCGCGCGCCCTGGGAGGGCGGGTCATCCTCGCCCGCGTAGATGCCGTCAAACGGGTGGGTTCCCTCCATCAGCAGGCGAAACAGCAGGCAGGCCAGCCCAAAAAGGTCGTGCGCTGGGGCCCTATCCCCCTCGGAGAAGCGCTTGCCCTGCAACTCCGGCGGCGTAAAATCGGGTTTGCCCACGGTACAACGATACACCACCCCGGTCTGCGCATCCCGCACCTGGAACGAGTCGGTATCTACCAGCGTCGCCAGTGCGGTCTCGCTCAGCAGGATATTGGATTCGTTGACATCCCCGACCACGTAACCGCTCCGGTGCAGCGCTCCGACGGCGGAGGTGAGGTTGGCCGCCGCCACATGCAGATAGCGATAATCGAACAGAGGGCTGTGTTGGCGCCGGGAGAGCGGATTGTAGTAGAGGAAAACAGGTTGCATGCCTTCGACAAGGGGCATCAGGTAGCCGACCACCTGCCCCTCTGCATCGGCCAGCAGGTCACCGGGCCAGGTAAGCGAGGTGTGCCCGATCCCCCGCGTCGGGTCGGCGGGCGGGTTGGCGCGCATTACGGCCAGTTTGCGGGCGCGGGCCTCCGTCGGCTGATGATAGACCTTCGCCGCCAGTTTCGGCTCCCCCGGAACGCGATAGATCGTCGCCTCGCCGCCCCTGCCGAGCGTCGCCTCCGGTTCGAGCCGAAATACCTGATTGTCGGATAATCGCCGAAGTTGCATAGAACAGATCTCACGCCAAGGCGCAAAGACGCAAAGAAAGGCACAAAGATTGACTGTCAATCACAAATAGAGGCTCTGAAAACGCTGCTCTTGTTTTCTCTTGGCGTCTTTGCGCCTTGGCGTGAGGCTACACAGTTCCCCAGCCTGGCGGCGGCAGCGCGACTTGAGCGCCGAGTTGCGACCGCGAGACCGCCTGCATGCTGGCGGAGAGCCAGAGAAAGAGTTCCGAGAAGTTCAGGCCGTTGAGGTGCAGAGGCGTGCGCGGCGTAAAGCGGGCGAGTTCGGCGGTATCGGCCCCTTCGACGCCCACGGCGAACACGCTGACATGCTGTGCGGCCTCTTCCTCCTGCACTCGCTTCGCCGCCTGAGCGAGCGCCGGCTCGGATTCACCCTGCGGCGCGCCGTCGGTAATCATAAAGATCCAGGGGCGGTAGTAGGCGATGCCATTGGCGCGGTACTGCGTCTTGCGGGCATGCAGCGTATCGAGGGCGATCTGCAGGGCTGCGGCGGTATGGGTCAATCCGGCGGCTTCCAGGGTGGGCGGCTCAAAGCGGTCGGGGGTGACAAAATCCTGTACGATCCGCACCCGGCTATCGAAGGCGATAATCGCGACTTCGACCCGCCTAGCGGCGAGTGCATCCTGCAGCAGTGCGTCCCGAAAGGCTATCAAGCCCCGGTTCAGCTCCGCAATCGGTTCGCCCGCCATGGAGCTGGAGGTGTCCAGCAGCAGCACGCAGGGGCAGCGCGGCTCCGGATTGACCGCAAACTCCACCAACTCGTCCAGGCGAGGCGTCTCGGTCACGAACTCGGCTCCTTCACGCCCCAAAGAGGTCGGCAACCGGGAACGCCAGGTCGGGAAAGGCCACCGATTGCAAAGTCTGGCTATAGGTGTAGATCGGCCCGGTCTCGATACCCTCCGGTTTCAACAAGAGTACCTGGATGGTCTCGGCCTCCGGACTGACGATCCAGCACTCCAATACGCCGACACTCCGAAAGTCCTCGATTTTGCCCTGGATGCTGCGCGGCGTCTCGCTCTGCGACAGGATTTCAACAACCAGTTCCGGCGCAACCAGCAGCGGCCCGGAAGTGAACACTTCTTGATTTTCCTTCAGGCGCTCGTGGCTGATAAAACACACGTCGGGCTGGCGCGTGCGTAGTTTGGGAATCTGCCGAATGACCACATCGAACGGAGCGATGCCCGCCATACCACGCCCGCTGCTATTTTCATATTGGCGGAATTTCAGATAAATCTCTCCGACGATCCGTTGGTGGCGCCAGTTGGGGGTCTGAACCATGTGTACCACTCCGTCCAGAATCTCATAGGGCTGTGTTGTCGGCGGGTTCAGGTCAAACCCCTCGATATACTGCGCGAACGTCAGGTGTTCTTCAGTGGCCGGTGGTATTGCGACAGCCATTGCCTTACTCCTTCATTTCCGTTCCGATCGGAACGTCTGGCTCCTACTTCCGCAAGTTACCTGGGAATGTTATTCTTCCATATAGCCTATCCTCCTTCCCTACCAGGCAGAGGGATAGGCTATATGGAATCGGATCACAACTTGGCGATGATGGCGTCGGCCATTTCGGAGGTCCCGACTGCCGTTGGGTCGTTGCGGTCTGCCTTCATGTCGTAGGTGACGTCCTTGCCCTCGGCGATGACGGCGGCGATGGCGTTCTCCAGGCGGTCGGCGGCGTCGGTCTCCTTGAGGTAGCGCAGCATCAGCATGCCGGAGAGGAGCAGGGCGCAGGGATTGACCTTGTTCATGCCTTTGTATTTTGGCGCGGAGCCGTGCGTCGGCTCGAACAGGGCGCAGTCGTCGCCGATATTTGCGCCGGGCGCGACGCCCAGGCCACCCACCAGGCCGGCGCACAGGTCGGAGAGGATATCGCCGTACAGGTTCTCCATTACCAGAATATCGTATAGCTCCGGCTTCTGGACAAGCTGCATGCACATATTGTCTACGAGGACCTCCTGATACTCGATGTCCGGATACTCCTTGGCGACTTCCTGTCCGACTCGGAAGAAGAGGCCGTCGGTGAACTTCATGATGTTGGCCTTCGCCACCGCGCTGATCTTTTTGCGCCCGTACTGCCTGGCATACTCGAACGCCTTCTTAATGATGCGGCGCGAGCCGGTGATCGAGATCGGCTTGATGGAGATCGCCGCGTCCTCGCGGATCTTGCCGCCCGCCATGTCGATGATCTGCTTCGCCTCCGGCGTGTGCACATCGTACTCGACCCCCGCGTAGAGGTCCTCGGTGTTCTCGCGCACGATCACCAGGTCCACATCGGTGTACTTGGAGCGGATGCCGGGGTAGTACTTGCAGGGTCGGATGCAGGCATACAGGTCCAGCTCTTTGCGCAGTGCCACGTTCACCGAGCGGAAACCCGTTCCAATCGGGGTCGTGATCGGGCCTTTGAGGGCGACCTTGTTCTTGCGGATGCTCTCGACGACATTTGGGGGCAGCGGCGTGCCCGCCGTCTCCATGATATCCACACCCGCTTCCACCACGTCCCAATTGAACGCGACTCCCGTGGCGTCCAGAACTTTTTTCGCGGCGGCAACCAGTTCCGGGCCGGTGCCATCGCCACGTATCAGCGTTACATTGTGTGCCAAAACCATTCTCCTTCTGAGATTTTCTCCCGCCTCCCATCGGCGCGATGCCGGGGACAGGCTAAAGAACTATTCGCGCTTTGATCGGGCAATCCCTGCGGATCCGGGTATTGAAAACACCCGGCAGGAAAAAACAAGCGTCTTCCAGACGCGAATAACAGGCAGATCCGCGCTGCGGGAGAAAACTAAGGGGGCTGCCTCACCCAATCACCAGGTTATCGCGGTGGATCACTTCGTCGAAGCCGCGATAGCCCAGCACCTCCTCGAACTGCTCACTGCGCAGCCCCAGTACTCGGCGCACCTCCACGGCAGCGTAATTGGTCAGGCCGCGCGCAAAGACCTCGCCCACCTCATCCCGCACTTCGATCAGATCCCCGCTCAGAAACTCGCCCGACACCTGTGTGATCCCGACCGCCAATAGGCTGACCCCCTCCGAGCAGAGCTTCTCTTTCGCCCGCAGGTTTACCGTGATGCTCCCACGCGGGCGCGCACCATGCGCGATCCACCGCTTGCGCGCCGAGAGGCGAGAGGCAGAACCCACAGGCAGGAAGGTCGTACCAACCACCTTCCCGGCGACCACCTCGGCAATCACCCGCTCCCTACGCCCTCGCGCGATCACCGTCCGTATGCCTGCCTCCGTCGCTACCCGCGCCGCCTCGACCTTCGTCCGCATCCCGCCCGTGCCTACTCCGCTCGTCGCACCGCCCGCCAACGCCAGAACCGCCTCATCAACATGCACCACCATGGGAATAACCGATGGGAAGCTCTCTCCTTCTTCTTCCTCTCTTTGCGTCTTTGCGACTTTGCGTGAGCCCTCTCCCTCTTTGCGTTCTTCGTGCGCTTTGCGTGAGGTCTCTTCCCGCGAGCGGTCGTACAGCCCCTCCACATCGGAGAGAATGAGAAGCAGGTCGGCCTCCACCAGGGTCGCGACCAGGGCGGCGAGGTGGTCGTTGTCGCCGAACTTGATCTCGTCCACCGCAACGGTGTCGTTCTCGTTGATGATCGGAACGACGCCCAGAGCCAGCAGCGTACGCAGAGTGTGGCGGGCATTGAGGAAGCGGCGGCGGTCGCTCAGGTCATCACGGGTGAGGAGGATCTGCGCGCACTCCACGTTCCGCCAGGCGAAGGCCTCCGTATAGGTATGCAAGAGTCTGCCCTGCCCGATAGCGGCGGCAGCCTGCTTGTAGGGGAGCGTATTCAGCGTCTGTGCGCTGGGAGCGGAAGCCTGCGCCTCCGCGCCCTTTGCGAGGATCTCCCGCCCGGCCCGGATGGCCCCGGAGGTGACCAGCAGCACATCGCGGCCCTGGGCGCGCTGCGCGGCGAGCTGCGTCGTCAGATCGGCGATAAAGGCGCGGTCCAGGCGGCCCTGCGGATCGGTGAGGGTGCTGGTCCCGACCTTCACGACAAGGCGGTTCACCCCTACAGCAGGAGTAGTACCTGCTACCTGTGCGCCGAGCGCCTGGACCTGCGTAGCTGGTCCGGATCGTTCTCCTCGTCCCACTTGTCCTCGTCCTCATACTCGAATTCGATGTCCCGGATACGGACCGTATCGCCATCCTTCGCACCCAGCGCCTTGAGTCGGTTGGTGATGCCGATCTTGTCCAAAGAGCGCTGCAGGCGGCGCACGGCGGTATCGTTCTCCAGATCGGCCATCGCGACCATCCGCTCGATCCCGCGCCCTACGACCTCATAGGTGTTTGCATCCACCTGCCGGGCCTCCCAGTGGCGGTCATCCACCTCGGCGGTCGCGACAAACTGCGCGACCTTCGGCTGGGCTTCCTCCTCGGCGCGGAGCGTCTCCAGGCGCGCCATCACATCGTAGATCAACGGGCGCAGACCCGTCTGGGTGACGGCGGAGATACGATAGACCGTATAGCCGCGCGCTTTCAAGATCGCTTCCAGTTCGTCCACCTGCTCCGGTTCGGCGGCGACATCGATCTTGTTCAGCGCGACCACCTGGGGCAGCTCCGCCAGCTTCTCATCATAGAGGGCCAGTTCCCGGTTCAGTACCTCGAAGTCATGGAGCGGCTCCCGCCCGGTCATGCCGCTGACATCGAGCAGGTGGATCAGCAGGCGGGAGCGGGAGACGTGGCGCAAGAACTGGTGCCCCAGGCCGATGCCCTCACTGGCCCCCTCGATCAGGCCGGGAATATCCGCCATGACGAAACTGCGCCCCATCTCCACATAGACCACGCCCAGGTTCGGGACCAGCGTCGTGAAGGGGTAGTTGGCGATCTTGGGCTTGGCGGCGGAGACGGCGGCAATCAGAGTGGACTTACCCACATTGGGGTAGCCGAGCAGGCCCACGTCGGCGAGCAGTTTCAGTTCCATCCGCAGCCGTTTGTGCTCGCCGGGTTCGCCCCGCTCCGCAAATTTGGGGGCCTGGTGAATGGCCGTCGTAAAATGGGTGTTGCCCCGGCCCCCGATGCCGCCCCGCGCAATGATGGCGACGGAATCGGGCTGGTTCAGATCCGCGACCACGGCTCCCGTATCCAGGTCGGTGACGACCGTGCCCTGCGGCACTTTCAGCACCAGATTGGGCGCATTCTTCCCAAACATATCCTTGCTGGCGCCATCGCCCCCGCGCTCAGCCTTGTAATATTGTTGATAGCGAAAATCCAGCAGGGTGGTGATGTTGGTATCCACCTTCAGGGTAATACTGCCGCCGTGCCCGCCATCGCCCCCGTTCGGCCCTCCGCGAGCGACATGCTTCTCATGGCGAAATGTCGCCATTCCGTTGCCGCCGTTGCCCGCCTGCACATCGATCTCCACTTCATCTACGAACATAGACATTACTTTTGCCGCCTTTCTGCCTCGCCCTCACTCTGCTGCGAGGCCCGCTCCGCGGAATTGGCCCTCTATGGTAGCGCGAATTTGGCGAAAACGCAAGCTTGTTGATAGGAAGTTCAGGGCCGCACAGCGGGCTTCAGGAGGGTAAGGGTGCGGGCATCGGCATCCAGGCGGGCGCGGACACCCAGAGGAAGGGAGAGCGGGTTCGGCTCATGGCCGAAGGGGAAACCGGAGATAACAGGCTTGCCGAGCGGGCCGAAAAAGTCATGCCAGAGGGCTTCCGGAGTGTTGCAGGGCGGGTCGGCCTCATGCTTCTTCCAGCCGGTCAGCGAGCCGATCACAAACCCCGCAGCCTCCTCGAACGCGCCCGCATGGCGCAACTGCCACAGGTCGCGATCCGCATGATAGACCGCATCATTCACATCCTCCAGCACCACGATCTTGCCATCGAAATCCGGCGCATAGCGCGAGCCGCAGGCGTGGGCCAGGAGACACAGACACCCGCCCGCCAGTTCGCCCTCCGCCGTACCGCCCACGACCGTCTGCATCTGCGCAGGGTCGGCAGGCAGCGCTCCCAACGGCTCCGTACTCTCCAGGAGCTGCCAGAAGACCGAGCGCACCGTCTCATCCAGCTTTGGGTGGGCCGTCACCATCGGCGCATGAAATGTGCCGAAATTCGCTCTGCCCAGGATTGCGGCATGGAGGCTGGTAATGTCGCTGTAGCCCACAAAGATCTTGGGGTTCGCCGCAAGGGTCGCCCAATCCAGACGATCCAGCAGCCGCAGCGCCCCATAGCCGCCCCGCGCGCAGAAGATCGCGTCTATGTCCTGCCGGGCAAACATTGCGTTCAGATCCACCGCCCGCGCCGCATCCTCGCCCGCCAGGTAGTCGCAGTGCCCTGCCTGCTTTAAAACATGCTCGCCGACCACCACGCGGTAACCCCGCGCCGTGATGAGCGCGATGCCCTTCTCCAGATCCTCCGCCGGGACCGGGCTTGAAGGCGCTACCACACCGATCGTCTGACCCGGTTGTAAACGATGGGGCTTTCTCACGGTAATCTCCAGATTGGGGGGGTTGACCCTCAACCCCCCGCCCTTCTCCCTGCACCGCTCCTTCGTCGCTAGGGAGAAGGGAGCAAGGGTGCAGGCGTTTCTCTCTTATCGATAGAGATCTTGATAGAGATCGGGTTTGTTAGGTGTTCTTAATGCAGGACGGGCAGCGGGATGAAGGTGTGGTCGCGCGGAGCCTCTGCGGGCGTCTCTACCACTTCGCGGTAGAGGCTGTCGCGTTCGATGGGGATGCGGCCTGCCTCCGAGATCAGCTTGATCATCTGCTTGCGGGTCAGGACCTGCTTCTTGTTGCCCTGTTCGCCGTCCTTGTAGGTGATCTCGTACTCATGGACCGTTCCGTCCACGTCGTCTGCGCCGTACCAGAGGGAGAGTTGCGTTACCTGGGGCGTGTTCATGATCCAGAACGATTTGATGTGGGCAAAGTTATCCAGCATCAGGCGCGAGACGGCGATGTTGCGGAGGTCGTCGTAGCCGGTGGGGTGGGGGACGTGCTCCAGTTCCGTGCCTTCGGGGTGGAAGGAGAGCGGCGTCATGGTGACGAAGTGTTTCGTTTCATCCTGCAGGGCGCGGATCTTCACGAGGTGATCGACCCGCTCCTCCAGGGTCTCGATGTGCCCGTAGAGCATGGTGGCGTACTGGGTTAGGCCGACTTTGGCGGCGACGCGGGCCACGTCCATCCACTCGTTGCCGTCCAGCTTCCGGTCGAAGAGCTCCTGATGGACCCGGTCCGAGAGGATCTCGATGCCGCCGCCGGGCAGCGAATCGAGGCCCGCCGCCATCAGTTCGCGCAGCACGTCTTCCAGGGGCTTGCCGGCCTGCCGCTGGATCTCCACCAACTCCACGGCGGTAAACGCCTTGATATGGACGTGGGGCCGGATCTCCTTGATGGTGTGCAGCAGGTCCAGATAGTACTGGTAGGGCAGGCGGGGATCGATGCCGCCGACCATGTGGATCTCGGTGATCGGCACGTCCATGTGCGCCAGGAGTTTGCGGCGCACTTCGGCCATGTCCATCTCATAGGGCGCGGGGCCGCCCTTCTTGGCGTAGAAGGAGCAGAACTTGCAGAACTTGTTGCAGATGTTGGTGTAGTTGATGTGCTGGTTGCGGACGTAGTAGGTGCGGTCGCCATGCTTCCGCTCTCGGACGATGTTCGCCAGGTAGCCGACGGCAGACAGGTCCGGCGTCTCGTAGAGGCGCAGCCCATCCTCGAAGGAGAGGCGCTCCTCCGCCTGGACCTTCTCATAGAGGTCCATCAGGTCGGGGCCGACATATCGCTCCGCCCGCTTCCGCGCCGTCTCATGGATTTCTCGCTCCAGGATCGCCATCGTCATGCCCTCCCGCCCTGCCAGCTCTCTTGTGACATTTTTCACGTATTCTGATGGGAAGTATACCCCCGCCCACACGAATTTGCAAGCGTGTCCCTGCCTGGGTAATACGCCTTTAGCAGGCGCGCCGTTTCCGACGACAGAGAGAAAATCCTATCGAAACGAGGTGATCGCCGATATGGCAAAGACGAAAATCACGGTGCATGATGTGCCGCGCCTGCTGAAAGCGCTCTCCTGCGGCGACCCGAAAGCCCAGCAGAACGCGCTCGGCCTGCTCTGCCCCTGTCGGAACAAGGTGTACGAGCACGAAGTCTGGAGGGAGATCTTCCGCACCTACGAGGCGGCGGAGTTTAATATGGTCATGCGCAACGATGCCGAAGCGGATCTGGTGCGCAACCGGGCGCTCCACGCCATTCAAACCCTCCATGAGAAAGCACAAGAGGAGGCTCCTGCCCGCGAAATTCTGGACTGGCTGGGCGCGCAGGGCGTAGACACGAATCCGCGCGCATGCGACAAAATGGCTCACAAGGCCAAGGATCCGAAGCCGCGAGCGCGTGTAACATTCCGGGATGTGCCGCGCCTGTTGGAGACGCTCTCCTGCGGCGAG
>DATGIG010000092.1:0-2734 GCA_035295825.1 Chthonomonadaceae bacterium
CGATCTGTCTGCGAGTGGGTTGCGGGAGCACTTGGGAGCGAAGCTGCCGGGTTACATGATCCCTTCGGCGTTTGTGTTTCTGGAGGCGTTGCCGCTCTCTCCCAATGGCAAGATCGATAGAAAGGCGCTCCCCGCTCCCGATGCGCCGCAGAGCCGGGAGAGTTTTGTCGCGCCTCGCACTCCCGTTGAGGAAGGGATCGCAGAGATCTGGAGTGAAGTCCTTCGGGTGCCACAAGTGGGCATCCACGCCAACTTCTTCGAACTGGGTGGACACTCCCTCCTGGCGACACAGGTTATCTCTCGGATCCGCACGATCTTCCAGGTGGAATTGCCACTTCGATCCCTGTTCGAGTCTCCGACGGTAAGCGCCTTGGCGGAACGGGTGGCGCTGACGAACCAGGATGAGAGACAGGCTCCTCCGCTAGTGCGTTCGGCCCGTAAGGGACGATTGCCTCTGTCGTTTGCGCAGCAGCGCCTGTGGTTTTTGGATCAGTTGGAGCCGGGCAGCCCGCTCTACAACATGCCCACTGGCCTCCGATTGAGCGGCGTGCTGCGTGTGGAGGCGCTGCAACAAAGCCTGGATGAACTAGTGCGCAGGCACGAATCATTGCGGACCACCTTTGCGCTGGAGGAGGGGGACCCCTATCAGGTAATCCATCTCGCGACATCGGTAGACCTGCCTAGAATCGACCTGAGTACGCTTAGCGAAGAGCGGCGCGATGCCGAAGCGCAGCGTCTGGTCCAGGATGAAGCGTGTCGTGCTTTCGATCTCATCACAGGCCCGCTCTTCCGCGCCTCGCTGATCCGGCTGGGAGAGCAAGAGCATATCCTGCTGCTGACCATGCACCACATCGTCTCGGATGGCTGGTCTATGGGCGTGCTTGCGCGCGAGTTCACCACGCTCTATAACGCCTTCCAGGCGGGACAGCCCTCGCCCCTGCCGGAACTGCCTCTTCAGTATGGCGACTATGCAATGTGGCAACGCGGATGGCTGGAAGGGGCTGAGCTTCAGCGCCAGACCGACTATTGGAAGCAGCATCTTGCCGGCGCGCCGACGTTGCTGGAGTTGCCGACGGACCGTCCACGCCCTCCCGTGCTGACCCATCACGGTGCACGCCAAAATATATTGTTGTCACCGGAACTCTCCGTATCGGTGAAGCAGTTGGGACAGCGGGAGGGAGCGACGCTCTTCATGACGCTGCTGGCTGCCTTCAATGTGCTCCTGTCTCGCTATTCCGGGCAGGAGGATATCGTGGTTGGCACGCCTATCGCCAACCGTACCCAGGCCGATCTTGAAAGCCTGATCGGTTTCTTCGTCAACACGCTGGTATTGCGCGGGGATCTGTCCGGCGACCCGAGTTTTGTAGATCTGTTGGGTCGTATTCGGGAGACGTCGCTGGGCGCTTACGCGCACCAGGATCTGCCCTTCGAGAAGCTGGTGGACGAACTCCATCCGGAGCGCAGCCTCAGCCACTCTCCGATCTTCCAGGTCATGTTCATCCTGCAGAACACACCGCGTGGTGCGGCAGGATTAGAAGGGCTTCAGATCAAAACGCTGGGCGGCGAGGGAGTAAACGCTAAGTTCGATCTTCTCCTGACGGCCACGGAGACCCAGAGCGGCCTGCGACTGGTTTTGGAGTACAATACGGACCTGTTCGATGGCGAAACCATCGGTCGGATGCTGGGGCACATGCAGATGCTGTTGGAAGGCATTGTGACCGATCCGCAATGCCCCATGTCACGCCTGCCCCTGCTCACCCAGGCAGAGAGGCATCAACTGCTCGTCGAGTGGAACGACACCCACACTCCCTTCCCGGATCAGCGCCTCCATCAGGCCGTCGAACAACAGGCCGACCGCGCGCCCGACGCCATCGCCCTGCGCTTCGAGCACCACAAGCTCACCTACCAACAACTCGATCAGCGCGCCAACCAACTTGCCCATCACCTCAAAGCGCTCGGTGTCGGAAAAGGAGCTTTCGTCGGCGTCGCCATGCAGCGCTCCCTCGATCTGATGGTCGCCCTCCTCGGTGTACTCAAAGCCGGAGCCGCCTACGTACCCTTCGATCCCGACTATCCCGCCGAGCGCCTCGCCTATATGCTGGAGGACTGCCGCGTGCCTGTGCTGCTGTCTCAGAGCGCCGTCGCCGCACATCTGCCGCATCCTGAGGCTACCCTCCTCTGCCTGGATCGGGATGCCAAGCGCATTGCCCAACAGCCCACCCATCGGCTCGATGTGGATGTGGATGCCGAGGAAGCTGCCTATGTCATCTACACCTCCGGCTCGACCGGCAGGCCCAAGGGCGTCGTCATTCCCCATCGCGCCATCCAGAACCACATGTTTTGGATGCAGCATGCCTTCCCCATTACTCCCCAGGACAGGCTGCTGCAGAAGACGCCCATCAGCTTCGACGCCTCGGTGTGGGAGTGCTGGGCGGCGCTGATGGTAGGCGCGGAGCTGGTGATCGCACGTCCCGGCGGACATATGGATCCCGAGTATCTGGTGGATCTGGTGCAGAAGCAGGGCATCACCACGCTCAAGCTGGTTCCCTCGCTCTTGCAGATGCTGCTCACCCAGGAGAGGTTCGGGCACTGCTCCACGCTGCGTCAGGTGTTCTGTGGAGCGGAAGCCCTCTCTCGGGAGTTGGCGCAGCAGTTCTTCGATGTCTTCGGAAAGAGCGTGGCGCTGCACAACCTGTATGGTCCGACGGAGGCGGCGATCGATGCGACCGGTTAC
>DATGIG010000093.1:0-4379 GCA_035295825.1 Chthonomonadaceae bacterium
GCCTCCTGCGGAGGCTCAGGGGCTCGGGATCGCCAAAATGTAAGCGCGATACGCCCCAAAACCCAGAGGCCAACCGCAGTGAAACCCGCGCCGCTATGCAGCCGCCATGCCGGGGCGTTCGGAAGCACACTGAAACCTGCCAGGGCACGCCAGACAAGATAGAGCCCGGTCAGTGCACAGACAACAGACAGGCAAAATAAGACCCCGTATACAATACGCCGGTTCCGCGCAGCGCGGAACCGGCGTATCAATACGATGCCTGTCGGAACAATCAGGAGTAACCCCAATCCGAGGTGCAAAAGCACGATGACAGCGGAAATCACGTTCATCCTGTTGCGCTCCGGGCCGCACAGGATGAACGCTGTCAGGGTCAGAGCGAGCAGGCCGATAGCAACCGGATGCCTGTACGCCGCCAATCGCTTACTCGCGCTCTGAAGACCGGGAGGTTCGAGAGTCAGCATCTCTGAATGCCGCAAGGCCCATTCGCTTTCATTTCAGACGAACACTCTCATGCTCTCTCCGGTACGACAAACGGCTTGCGATATTCGCGAGTCAGGTAGGCATTCGCCTTCGCGTTCTCTTTGAAGCGCTCCGAAGACGGATCGAGCTTGAGCGTCGGACCGAGGAAGTAGTTCGTCTCCTCCAGTTTCACATCGTTCTCCGCCAGGTGTCTCTCGAACCGCTCGAATGTCTCCGCCGCCTCTTTATCGTCGCCAAACGCCTTCGTCTTCGCGTTGAAAGATGTCTTCTTACCCAGGCGATACGAGATATTGCCAAGATGGCACAGCGCGCTGGAGAGATGTCCTTCTTCGATCTCTCCATTGAGATCGGTATTCTTTCGGCTACGCACTGCGGAGAGAAAATTGCCGAAGTGATCGCCCCCCCCGGTAAATGTTTCGACCACGTTATCCTTATTGTCGAACGCTACCGCCTTGCCGTAGTTGTCGCTGAAGACGACATAGCCTTCCGTTCCATAGACGATGTCGCCGATCTTGACTCCTTTCACTCCCTCTGTCTTCAGACCGCGCACTTCGAATATCAGCGCTGAATCTCCGTAGTCGAAAAACGACAGTTCCGTATTCGGAGTCTGGCCATCGTCTTCATATCCGAAGCGTCCGCCAAGGCCCATGACGCTGAGAGGCAATGTATTCTTACCGAGCGCCCAGCGAGCGATGTCCATCTGATGGATGCCCTGATTCCCAAGGTCCCCGTTGCCATAGTCCCAGAACCAGTGCCAGTCGTAGTGAAACTTCTTTCGCATCACCGGTTTCTGCGGAGCGGGGCCAAGCCAGATGTCGTAGTCAACCGTAGCTGGCGGCGATTGCGGGCCGTCCACCTTGCCAATGCTGTCTCGCCGCTTATAGCAGAGACCTCGGGCCAGGGTCACCTTGCCAAGCTTGCCGGAGTGAATGAACTCAACGGCTGATTGACAGGCTTTGTGAGAACGTGACTGCGTTCCCGCCTGGCAGATGCGCCCGGTTTTGCGCGCCACCTCCACAATGCGTCGCCCTTCACTGACATTATGGCTCACCGGCTTCTCGACATAGACATCTTTGCCCGCCTGCATGGCCCAGATCGCCGCCAGAGCATGCCAGTGATTGGGGGTGGCAATGGAGACTGCATCGATGCTCTTGTCTTCCAACAGTTTCCGAATATCCTGCACTCCCTGCGGCTTCGGCTTTCCCTTGCCGGTTACATAGTCCTGCGCATGGCCGATCACGGATTCGTCCACGTCGCAGATAGCGACCAATTCAACGTCATCGCGGCCCAGATAGGCGGAGACGTGGGCCATTCCCCGGCCATTCACACCGATGCAGGCGATATGAATCTTGTCATTGGCTGAGACACGCTGCCTTTTCGGGGAAGTCGCCTCAGCGCGTGTCTCCTCCCAGCCAAGCACGGCGGTACCGGCGGTGGCCGTCAGTAACGACTGTTCGAGAAAGCGACGGCGCGTCAGCTTATTCATATCCGGATCCTCCCTGAGCAAAACAGTGTTGCCATACCTACGGCGATTCGCGGTCACCACGATGCGATAGCAGATGGCGTCGTCGATTCTTTCCACACACTGTGCGGTTCCTCCTGCCTAACGCCTGTTTTCCCTACTGAGGACTGGTTTCACGGAATGCAGTTCGCGACTGAGGGTCACCGCGTTCCGAATCGGCCCAGAACTGTTCATAGACCTGTTCGACCTTTCTGGCGGTGAGTTCGATGGAGAAATGTTCGAGGGCTCGCTTCCTCCCTTCCCTCCCCATCTGCTGACGACGCACCGGATCCGATAGCAACGCACACAACCCCCCCGCCAACGCCTGCGCATCCCCCATCGGAACCAACAAACCCGTCACGCCCTCCACCACGATCTCCGGTACGCCCCCCCCATTCGTCGCCACCACCGCCTTCCCCGCCAACATCCCCTCCACCACCACCTGACCAAAAGGCTCCCCCGTCGTCGAGGCATGCGCGACGATGTCCAGGCTCTGCATCCGAGACAACACATCCGAACAGAAACCCGTAAACTCCACCACCTCCGCCAAACCCAGACGCGCCACCTGCGCATGCAACCCCGCCACATACCCCTCCTCCCCGAACAGAGCCGAACCGATCAGAACAAAACGCGTCCCCGGATACGACTGCGCCACCAACGCTGCCGCCTCCAGGAAGATGTGCTGCCCCTTCCACGGGCTCAAACGTCCCACCAGACCGATCACCGCCGGACCCGAACCCGGCTCCGAAGGCACGAACAACTCCTCCTCCAGAGACGCCTCCGCCTCCTCCGCGCTCCACCCACTCTCCTCCCCGGAGCAGGCGCCATCGGGAATGCCATCGTGGACGACACGCAGGGGCTTCTTGACCACCCCACTGTGGATGACCGTCGCCCGCGCTGAAGGAGGAGTGGCCAGGGTGGTGAGGGTCGCCTGGGAGTTGGCGATGATGTAGTTGGGAAGCAGACGACACAGGAACCGGAAGGCGCGCACCGCCGCCGGAGGCAGGTAGTCGGCGACGATGCGATCGCGGACATGCCAGATGACGGGAACGCGGACCAGGCGGGCGGCAACGCCTCCGAGCAGATCGGCTTTGAGGGAGTTGGTGTGGACGAGATCGACGTCTCTTTCCTGGATGAAGCGCGCGAGCCGGAAGATGTAGGCGAGGCTGTGGGCGGCGGCTCCGAGGCGGAGGAGGCTGGTGGGATGGAGGGTGTCTTTGCGGGTGTGGGCGACCTGGGGCGCCAGGGGAAGCAGGTGGGTCTCGATGCCCTCGGCGCGCAGGCGTGTCAGGAGCGGTCCGTCCTGTCCGAGGACGACGACGGGAGTGTAGCGGGTGGGATCGAGGGCGTGGAGCAGGTGAAGCAGAGCGATCTCGCCGCCGCTCAGGCTCGCCGTGTGATCCACATACAGGATCGTACGCGGGGCCGTTTCACCCGGCCTATTTTCCGAAAGAGGCAACGCATTCTCGCCGCCTCGCTCCGCGGCACGCATGCCCCGAGAGCGCCTAGCAGTGTTAAGGGGGGGTTTCATGAGTTACTGATCCCATCGGCCTGGGCCGTCTCAGCAGAATGGGAGAACTACACAATCCTACACCAGCACACGATGCGTTTGCCTTCCAGCAAGCCTCTCCTTTAGAAGACGACGATGGCGACACCACACATCGGAACTATTATACACCGGGATTATCGCAATACGATGTTTTTTAGACGGAAGTACCGGAATTTTGCATGGACAACGCGAGCGGAAACCGATAACTAACAAGTCAGGTTGTCAGGCCGGTAGCGCAGCGTTTCGTTGGAGCGTAAGAGATGGTGGCGACACATAGCCTCCGAACGAATCGCGTGCGAAGCGGCGCCATAATAGTGCAGACGACGCAAGGCGCGATTTGTTTAACAATTTCTTAATATATTTTTTTGAGATGGGATTATTCGACAAGGGGTCAGGGGTTGATCTTGACGCCTCCCTGCGCTCCGGAATAACCGCCTGCGCCGCTTCCCTGCCCCGAATGAAACAATGAGTTCGGGACTGAGATCAGATCCGTCTGCGCGGCGCTCTGGTTGTCTGAGTAGACGATGCAGCGGAACTGCAGGCTGTTGAAATCCGAAAATTCGGTGAGGGGAATATCCATTACGCCATCGAACGGCTGCGAATCCGAGTCGATCTGGAAGGTATAGGTTCCATAAAGCTGGCCACTCTTGGAAGCATAGGGGCTCTGAGCGTCACGCGCCGCGAACGGTGTGTTGTCTGAACGATAGAAGTAGGCGGCCACCATCCCTGCCGTTCCTTTTTTGCCTCTCACACTGCCGCTTACATGAATCCGAAAGTTCTGCCCATCGGACGTTATCCCCTGCGGTTCCGCTTTGCAACTCGTGGGAGGAGCATCCGTCGGCGGCGGCG
>DATGIG010000094.1:0-5094 GCA_035295825.1 Chthonomonadaceae bacterium
CTGGTATCGCAACATCTATCCCGGCCAGACGGGCGTCGGCTTTGCCGGCGGATACACCCCCTGGTAAGAGAACCCTTGCTGCCCCAACAGCGCTACGGGATCGGAGCTCTACCCAATGTCCTGCTCCGATCCCGTAACTCCGCCTATACCCAATTTTCGAGGCCTATTCACCATGAGAAAACAAACTCTACTGCTTTTTCTGATTGGGGCGCCGGTTGCTTTCCTTCTAGGATGCTCCGATACCACCAATAATGCCAATCTGCCGCCGCCCCAGGCGGGACAGGAGTCCACGCTAAAGCAACAGATCGCTGATATTGACAACAACCCCAACATGCCGCCCCAAGCGAAAGAGGCCGCTAAGGCGAGCATCATGCAGCATCAGAACATGAACCTCAATCCCGGCAAGAAGTAATGCGAAACATCACGCCCCTGGATGTATCCCACACGCGTTTTCACCCAAGGAGAAGGTTATGCTCCCTGCACTGGTTCGTGCATTTCGATGGCCCGCTGCCGTCGCCTTGTTCGCTCTGGTGGGTGTTCCACCGGTACAGGGCGCGGACCCACCGGCAGATCCCGGCACACAGCCGCCTCCGGTTAAACTGACCGCACAGCAAGACCATCAACGGATGATGGATCTGCTGCACATCACATCGCTTCGACAGGGGGCAGACGGAAATAACCCGCAGGCGCCCAATGCCGCCAACACCGACGAATCCAAGGCCACCCCTTACCCTGATCTCCCCGACCCTCTGGTGTTCAAAAACGGCAAGAAAGTCACCACTGCCCGGCAGTGGAACCAGCGCCGCCAGGAGATCGTGGAGGACTTCGACCGCGAAGTCTATGGCCGCGTCCCCAAGAACACTCCCAAAGTCAAATGGGAGGTCACCGACACCACCAAGGAAACCGTCGGCGAGGTGCCTGTCATCACCAAGAAGCTGGTGGGCCATGTGGACAACGCCTCCTATCCCCAGATCAACGTAGACATCCAGCTCACCCTCACCACTCCGGCCAATGCTGCCGGTCCCGTGCCGGTCATCATGGAGTTCGGCTTCATCTTCGGTCCACGTCCGGGCGGAGGACCTCCCGGCGGCGGATTGGGTCCACGTCCCGGCGGCCCTCCCCCAGGAGGCAACGCAGGCAATGGGAACGGGGCGCCTCCGGCTCGACCAGGTGGCAATCCTGCCGGCGGTCAAGGGGCTGCGCCTCCCGGACCACGTCCTGGAGGAGGCTTCGGAGGCGGTTTCGGTCAGGGAGGGGGTCCGAGCTGGCAGCAGCAGGTGCTGGCGAAGGGTTGGGGCTATGCCATCATCTCTCCCAACAGCATCCAGGCGGACAATGGAGCGGGCTTGACGCAGGGGATCATCGGGCTATGCAACAAGGGCCAACCGCGCCAGCCGGACGATTGGGGTGCGTTGCGGGCCTGGGCCTGGGGCGCCAGCCGGGCTCTGGACTACTTTGAGACCGACAAGGCGGTGGATGCCAGACATGTGGGTATCGAGGGCCTCTCTCGTTACGGCAAAGCGACCATCGTAACGATGGCCTACGATCCCCGGTTCGCCATCGCCTTTGTGGGCTCCTCCGGTGAGGGAGGCGCGAAGATCCACCGCCGCTACTTCGGCGAAATGGTAGAGAACGTGGCGGGATCGGGCGAGTACCACTGGATGGCGGGCAACTTCCTCAAATACGCCGGGCCGCTTACGCCGAACGATCTGCCGGTGGATTCGCACGAACTGGTGGCGCTCTGCGCCCCGCGCGCCGTGTTTATCAGTTGCGGTTCCCCCAAGGTGGAGGGCTACTGGGTGGACGACAAGGGGATGTTCCTGGCTGCCGTAGGAGCCGGCCCGGTGTACAAACTGCTAGGCAAGAAGGATCTGGGGGCCACGGAGATGCCGCCCATGGAGACCGCGCTCATAGACGGAGACGTAGCGTTCCGGCAGCACAGCGGCGGACACACTACCGGCCCCAACTGGCCGACGTTCTTAACGTTCGCCGGCCACTATATCAAAGCGTCGCCCCAACCGGCGGCAAGCCCATAGCCACGTGAAATCGCCGGGCAGATTCGCAATTTGGGAAGGGATTCCCAATCGCAAAATCTGCTCGGCGACTTTCGCTCCCTACTCATAAAAGCTGGAGAGCCTATCTCCCGATGGCCCTCTCTGCGCTTGCACGCTCAATATGCGCTCAATGGTGGTGATAAGTTCCGTTGGGTTGTAGGGCTTGGTCATAAAGACATCGCCCTCGCGCCGATTCTCCTCGAAGAAGGCGGCGTCTTTCGCATGGGCCGTCAACATAATAACAGGAATATGTTGGGTTTTGGAGTCCTGGCGCAACTGGTGTAACACCTGAAAACCGTTGAGGTCGGGAAGTTCGAGATCTAACAAGATTAGATCCGGCTCCAGGGTCGTTGCTTTCTCCAGCGCCTCTTTCCCATCGCGGGCGGCCAGAAACTCATAATTCGCCTGCTCCAGGGCGATCTGGAGCAACCGCACCTGAATCCCCATATCCTCGACTGCCAGGATACGCGCTCCTGTAGAGCAAAATGCAATAATATTTTGCAGGGTCATGTTATGCCGCCCTCTAACACCGTGCGAAGTGCTGCTCGATAGTATTCAAACTATCCGCTATGACGCACAACCCTGCCCGTATGTTCCCTTTTCCCTCCTCTTATTATTACAAGTCCCGGCGCGAGAACCAGACCATAGCCAGCAGGGAGACCAGCAGGGTCGGTATCCCGAACCCCAGCACATACTTCCAGACCGTCACCTCAGAGTAGACGGCGCTATTAGCGCGGCTGGAGATCGGACTCCCGTTCTTGTCCCGGACGCTTCGTACCGTGACTTTAACCGGGTCGTCCAGAGAGAGATGCAGACCGCTCAGGAGGACGCTATGCGTTGCGGTGTTGTAGACCGCGGCGACAGCAGGATGCGTTTGCCCGGTCGGGTTCTCGATGACATAGTTCTCTACAGTCTCTGCATCCTTCGGGTCCATCTCTGTGGAGAAATCCACCTTCAGGCTGGAGGTAGTGGCAGTACACTGCACCACACGCGGAACGATGCCGCCAGCGGATGTGTCGGCAACAGGTTGCGTCGGCGAAGAGGAAGCGGCTGAGGACGCGCGGGAAGAGGGAAGCGAGCCGCTGGACGCAGACGCGCCCCCCACTGGCGCAGGAGAACCTGTAGATCCGGCGGAGTTGCCTGGAGACGTGGGAGCAGCGGCAGAAGGGAGAGATCCGCCGGTAGGCGCGACGCCGGCAGAACGAGGGAGGGTTCCCGCACCGGGCGGCGCAGGCGGTATGGTCACGGTCATGGTATCCGCTGCAGGGCTGATCGCGACGCCTCCCGCGTCCGTCACATTTCGCACCATCACCTTCACGGTTCCACCGGATGGCAGGTAGAGTCCACCCAGGATCACGCTGGTCCGCGTCTTGTCATAGACCGCAGTGCGGGCGGTATAGGCCGCGCCGTTCTCTCCCTCCAACGCATAGTTGGCCGGGTCCTCCGCCGTCTGGGGGTCGAGGCTCTTGGAGAACGCGAGCGTCAGGCTCGTGGTGGTCGCCGTGCCCTGCAGGAGCAGCGGGGCGTCAGGGTCCTTCAGGATGCGCGGCAGGTTGCGGGTCAGGCTGGCCGGAGAGAGGTAGTCTGCGCCTATGAAACTGAAAATGGGGGAGGCGACATACCAGAGCAGCAGCATACCGACGACGGCGAAGATGGTGTTGTTGAAGAGGACGCTCAGGGCGATCCCGAGGGCGAGCAGGAGCAGCACCGCAAGCCCCACGACCAGGATCCCGGCGGAGAGGGTGGAGAGCGTCATGTCATTGGAGGCGAAACGCCAGGCGCAGTAGCCCGCGATCCCCGAGGAGATCAAGTAGATGCCAAGCACCACGAACGCCCGCGAGAGCAGCTTCGCGGCGATGTACTGGGTGCGCGTACAGGCGCGGCTCAGGATGCTGTCCGAGATGACATCCGACTCCATCGAGATGGACCCAGCCCCCAGCACGATGATCACCAGGCTCCAGACCAGCAGGAACCCGTTGAGATGTGCGGCCAGAATGCCCGACGCAGGCGTGGGTTTGACGTGGCTCTGCAACAGCGTACTGGACAGCATAAAGAACTCCGTCAGCGCCAGCGCAATCAGCCATCCGCGCAGCACCCACGATCTACTCAGGGCGAGGAGTTCCGCCTGGAACAGGGCGCTCGAGGCCATGAGTGGTCGGCGGAAGCGCCCCATAAGCGCGAGAGAATCCATGAGCTTGGTCTGCCTCCAGGAGATGGATAAAGGCATCCTCGGTCTGTCCCCGCGTGGAACTGATCGAGAGAATCTCGACGCCCATCTCTGCCGCAAGCAAGAGCAGTCTTCCCAGCGGCGCGGCGATCCGCTCGGTAACGGCGAAGCGGACCTCCAGGTAAGCCCCCTTGCGCTCGAACCCGACGATCTCCGTCAGGCTCCCCAGGCGCAGGCAGAACGCGTCCAGCAGGCTCTCCGCCCCGTCCAGTTCGATTTCGACGCTGTTGCGCCCGATGGTCTCTTTGAGGGCGCGAACGGAGCCGCAGAAGATGAGTTTGCCATCGTGCAGGATGCCCACATGATCGCAGACGCGGTCAATGTCGGAGAGGATATGCGAGGAGACCATGATCGTCTTGGTCTTGCCCAGTTCGCTCAGCAGATCGAGGGTATATTTGCGCCCTGCCGGGTCGAGGCCGGCCGTCGGCTCGTCCCAGATGAGGAAGCCGGGATCGTTCATCAGGGAGGCGGCGATCCCCAGGCGTGTGGTCATGCCGGTGGAGAAGCTCTTGATGGGGCGGGATGCGGCGGGGAGCAGATCCACAGCGCGGATCAGGCTGGCGAGGCGGGGCTTGCGCTCCTCGCTGCCCATGCCGAAGAGCTGTCCGACCAGGTCCAGATAGGTGATGGGCGTCATGGTCGGAGGAAATTTCGGGTTGGTCGGCAGGTAGCCGATGCGCTGGCGCAGATGCGCTGCGTTGGGGGACATCCGCTGCCCGAACATCTCCACCTTGCCTGCGGTCGGCGTCTGCAGGCCGAGCAGGAGTTTCATCAGCGTGGTCTTACCTGCGCCGTTTGGGCCGAGCAGGCCGA
>DATGIG010000095.1:0-3349 GCA_035295825.1 Chthonomonadaceae bacterium
GGTGGAACGGTGGTTCCCCGGAACTCCGTTCCTGACAACAGCCAACCAGCCGTTTGAACGTATGGGGACTAAGGCAGTAGAACTCCTGCTGGATCGAATCGAGGTCAAGCGAGTTGAGTCCTATCGATACGTGGAACTGGAAGCGCCTCTCAGCATACACGGTTCGACGCGACGTACGCTCTAGCGTGCGCGCTATTCACCCGGAGAAGCTCGCAGTCTCGCGGCGTAGTCAGGCACAGTATCCAACCCCGGCCTTGTCACGTCTCTTTGACCAGAGCTACGAAGAGATAAGGAGAAAGAGATGCAACGCAACGCTCGTGGCGGCTTTACGCTCATAGAGCTCCTCGTCGTCATCGCGATTATCGCAATTCTCGCTGCAATCCTGTTTCCCGTCTTTGCCCAGGCCCGTGAGAAAGCCCGCGCCATCTCCTGCCTGAGCAACCTCAAACAACTCGGCATCGCCTACCGGATGTACGCCGAGGACTACGATGAGATGGTTCTGCCCGATTATGAGTACATCGATCCCGGACACACCGAGATCCTCTGGTATCCTGACATCCTCTATCCCTATGTCAAGAATGCCGGGGTCTTCGTCTGCCCCGATCGCTCCTTCCTCGACAGCCCCAACAGCCCCGATCCGCTCTTTCGCGATCCGCTGCGCGCCTGGCTGCCTCCGGGGAAAGGCCCGGGACATCAGGATCTGACCTTCTCCTACTCGGGCAACAACTCCTGGAGTTGCTGTGGGCTCAATCCGGCCACCGACTATCCTTCGCTCAACTCTCCCGAGGGCTTCTCGGGCGATACGCTGGGGCGCTACTGGCCGTATCCGACGGATGCGACCTTCGATCAGCCGGCGACCTACATCGTCTTCTTCGACTCGGATGAGTTGCAGACGTGGGCGGCGGCGTTTCCTTCGGCGCACACGGGCAGCAACGATGTCGAAGGCTACGACTTCTACACCGACAATGGCGATGGCGTGGAGCATCCGCTGACCTCGGCGGAGTGTGCGGCGTGTGGTCCCAACGAGTATGCCTCGGTGCGCAAGGACCATTCGGGTGGTTTCAATGCGGTGTTCATGGATGGGCATGGGAAGTGGATGCATGACTCGCACATCGAGAACTGGGCGGCGCGTCTGCATGGAGTGAACTGGTCGTGGCAAGACGGTCCTCCGTAAGCGCAGGGGACGTGTGTGGAAGTAGGGCGTGACGGGTTCTCGGCGCGCGCAGGGGGCGTTCGCCGGGAGCCCGCCCAGGATAAGCCAGGCAAGGAAGGGGAAGGAAATATGAAGAAAGAGATCCATCCGGGGATATTGGTGGCTGCGGTCGTCGTCGTGATCGCCATCGCCGGATTTATCTTCTATCGAGCAAGTGCGGCGCCGGAGGCGCAAGCCATGGGCCCGCAGGGTCCGGGCGCGGCGATGCTGAAGAAGGCCGGTGGCGATATGACCAAAAGCATGACGCCGGAAGAACAGGCGATGATGCAAAAGTCGCTGGGCGGACGCAAGGCCAATACGGGGCCGGCCAGATAGGCCGGAACGGTCGGGATTAGCTCTCGGAGGCTGTGGTTCACCGATAGCCCCCGGCATGTTCCAGGGAACGGAATCGAGAATAAGTCGTCTTTCTTAAATAACTTTCTCTACAAGAAAGCGAATCCACAGGGAGATAGTTGCATGAAAAAGCAGATCCACCCGGGAGTGGCTGGCGCTATCCTGGGAGGCGCTCTTATCCTGGTTCTCTTCTTTTACTACAAGCAGACGGAGACTCCGCCTCCAATGCCGATGAGCCCGCTGGGACCTGGCGTTGCGGCCATGCGGCGAGCGGGCGGCGGTATGGGGCAGTTCATGTCACCGGCCGAGAAGCTGATGATGAGCCGCAGTGGAAGGAACGTCTCCGCTGCTCCGGCAGGACTGCCGGGGGGTAAGGGAGCCGGCTCGCCTGCCGGACAGGCGAGCGGTAAATAGTCGTTCTCAACAAGCCGATGCCCACGTACCGGGATGGTCGGCTTTCTGTTTCGGGTTGTCTGGGTGTTGTCTCCGATGCGTGTTGAAACAGCAAGCATTCGGAGTTTGTATTTGCGTTTGGGAGGGAAGTGACTAATGGATGCCGTCGAGGGCATTTTTCATTCTCCGTCGGTCCACCATATCGTCTCAGTACTCGAAGAACGTATTCGCCTCGGCGAGTACCGCCCCGGGCGTTGGCTCCCCAGCGAACGACAACTTTCCGAAGAGTTCGGCGTCAGTCGTATCGTCGTTCAATCCGTACTCAAAGAACTGGAGCGGCGGGAGCTGGTGTCGCGGGCGGCGCGCTGTCGCCCGATTGTCCGTCAGTCCGGCGGCCCCGAAACGCCGCCCCTCGGAGTGACACGGCGCACCCTGGGCCTCTGGATCTGGCCCGGGCCTGCCGATGCGGTCGCCTCGACCGTGGTTCAGGGGATCTACCAGACGCTCGATCATGACGCGTTTCGCCTGGTGGTCGGCCATCCGATCGGAACCGATTGGAACGCCGCGCTGCAGTCCGAAAGGCGCTTTCTGGAGTGTATCGCCCGGGATCGGGATGTCGTTGGCGTTCTGCTATGGTATCTCGGCGGCCCGGTAAACCTGTCCGCGCTGAGAACCGTGCGCGCCGCGCACATTCCGATGGTGTTTATGGATCGTCAGCCTCCGGACGGGTTCGCCGCGGACTACGTCGGCATGGACAATCTGCATGCGGCCGAGCAGATCGTAAAGCATCTGATCACGCAGGGGCATCGGCGCATCGCCCATATCACCAACCTGGATCATGCCTCCACCGTGTCCGAACGTCTGGAAGGCTATCGGCGAGCGCTCGAAGGAGCGCGTATCGCCTTTCGCCCGGAACTCGTCCTCACCGAAACCGCCCCGGCGCCCGGTTGCCCCCAGAGAGTGTATGAGGATCTGGCGGAGCGTCTGCTGACGCTGCCCGATCCGCCGACCGCGATTTTCACCGTCAACGATCGGCTCGCGTTCCATCTACTGGCTGCCCTGCGCGACCGTGGCGTGCGCGTGCCGGAAGACCTGGCGATTGCCGGCTTCGATGGCATCGAGCAGGAACCGCAGAAGCCTCCCTTCCTGACGACGATCAAACAGCCATTTGGGCGGATCGGCAGCCGGGCGGTCGATCTGCTGATGCAGCGGATCGGCGTCGGGCCGGATGCAGTCTATAAACATATCGTGCTGGAGGGGGCCCTCAGCCTGAACGAATCGACCCGCTACGGGCCGAAACGCGAGCGCTGTTCCGCCTGACCCCCAGCACGATGTCGGTAGGTCTCCCGCGTCTCCCCTCGCCCAATTCTTGGGCGAGGGGGTCGGGCGTGGGCCGTAAGGGGCTACGAT
>DATGIG010000096.1:0-3817 GCA_035295825.1 Chthonomonadaceae bacterium
TCCTCTTCCACGCCCCCGATCCAACCTGCCCACGGCAAAGAGAATGATCCACAGATTAACACAGATTAACACAGATTAACACAGATTAAAAACCGAAACAGACCATATTATATAGGAGCAGAAAAGGCATGCCTTGGAAAAGACATCCGTTCCTTCTGGTTCTTTGTTTTTAATCTGCGGTAATCTGTGTTAATCTGTGGATCGTTCTCTTCATGCTTGGGGAGAGCGCCGACCTCACGTCCGGAGGAAGTGGCGGAGAATGAACATCTCCAGCCCCTCATAGTCCTGTGCAGCGATGTAGGACTGCCACCCCTGCCGGTCTATGGAGGCGGAGACGGCGACCAGGCGCTCGAAGACCTCTTTGCTGTTGGCAAGGTGCTTCCAGGCCAGTTCGTAGGATTGCGTTCGCATGGCCTTCACATCCAGCCCGACCACTTCGCCCTGTTTGCCATAGTCGTTACGTACCAGGACGTCTACCTGATTGAAGGCGCGGCGCAGGTCCACACTGCCGAAGCTCTTGTCCTGATCGAACTTGAGGCCGTTCTGATCGTTCAGATGGACGCCCCAGAGTTTGCCATGCCACAGCGCATACGCCATCTCATCGGAAGGATCCAGACCGAGCAGAATACAGTGGGCCGATTCGATCAGGACGCCGATGCGGGAGGGATCGGAGCACTTGTAGGCCATGGCGAGCATATGGCCCGTGCTGGGCAAATACATCAGGTCCATCGGTTCATTGGGTTTCATCTCGGCCAGAATGCGGATCTTGGGATCGTAGGCGAGCATGGCGTCGCAGTAGTCACGGAGGCGGTCGAACGCATCGCGCGGCTCCTTGGATTCGCGGATATAGGTCCCTTCGCGAGCCGGCCAGAGAACGATGCGGTCCGTGCCCAGCGCGTTGGCGATGTCAATGGAGCGCTTAGCCCGATCCAGCGCCAGGGAGCGGGCTTCCGCGTTGTTAGCGGTGGGACCGCCATCGGCGAAGCGCGGGTCCTCCCAGAGGCGCGGCGCGATAAACTCCACCCTCAGCCCATGATCGTCTGCGACCTTCTTGAGCGCGGCGCAGGAAGCGCCCAATTGAGAAGCGGGAACGTCCATCGGAACGGCGTCGTCATCATGAAGCTGCACGTAGGCGAAGCCGTGCTTCTGCAAAATGGAGCAGATCTCGGCGAACCCGCGCTCTTTGCGGACGGGAGGGCCGAAGGGATCGGCGCCGGGATGGAGGTTCCAGACCCCGGCGGAGAATTGAAACTGGGTGTTCATAGCGACTGCGCGATCCTCTCTTGATGTGGGATTTCTGAGCGGGCAGGACATTGCGCTTGCCGGCCCGAATTGTGAATGTAAGGTAACATTCACCCCACACGGCACAAATCCCTGTGTGGTGTATTCGCCGATTTGCCGTGAGCACGCTATTCCGCAATCGCCCGGAACTCCTGGAGTAACTGGAGTAAGTGGATTGGTAGGAAGTTTCAACTTTACAACCGCAGGAGACACGACAATGCCTGGCCCGTTTCCCGGTATGAACCCTTATCTGGAGGCACCAGACCTCTGGCCCAGCTTCCACAATAGCCTGATATTCTGCCTTGGGGAAGCCCTGAATGCAGTGTTACCCGATGACTTCGTCGCACGCACGGAGCAACGCTGCTATATCGCGTGGGAAGATCGCGAGATCATTCCGGACGTCATCGTACTGGAGGAGCGAAATGCCGAGTTGACCGCACCCTCTCAGGGCGGTACTGCGATTGCAGTTCCTACAATTGAAAGTGTTCCCGAAGTATTGAAACTGGCATCCTGGGAAGTACATGAACACTACCTGGAAATCCGACGGGTACGGGGAAATAAGCGGGTGGTGACGGCAATTGAAATCCTGAGCCCGACGAACAAGCGGCCTGGAGAAGGGCGTGAACAGTACTTGAAGAAGCAACGGGAAGTACTGGCAAGCGACGTAAACCTGTTGGAAATGGACCTCTTGCGAACAGGCGCCCACACCGTCGCGGCTCCGCGTGAGATTATATTGCGACGCTTTGGTGATTGGAACTATTTGATAACGCTAAGCCGAAGCCGGGATCGCAGCCTCTTCGAGATATGGCGTAATCACCTGTCGGAACGCTTACCTGTCGTGCTTATACCTCTGACGGAAGGTCTGCCCGATGTTATCCTCGACTTACAGACCGCTTTCAATCATGCTTTCGACGCAGGTCGCTACTCCTATGAGATGAACTACCAAACGGAGCCGGAACCTCCCTTACAAGCAGCCGAAGCTGCCTGGACAGATGCCTTGCTTCGCGAAAAGAGCCTTCGCGTTGGCTGAAACGCTTTCTGATATCATAGATAGAACCAGAGATTGCCAATCTGTTCAAGCAACTCACCAACTATGACACCATGCGCCGTCATAGCGCGCGCTGAGCGGAACACGAGGAATTTAACTGCCGGTCGAGTGGTAGTGGCGGACGCCCAGACGCCAGAAGAGCAGTGAGATGAGGAGAAAGAGCAAGCCAACTAGAGGCAATGCAAGGCCCAGCGCAGGCGAGATCTCGGAGTGGTGCAGCAGCTCGCTCATAGGAAGGTAGTTCACGCACGCCAGGGGAACGACAAACGTAAAGAGCCGCTGAAACCAGGGTTTGTAGATGCTGAAGGGGTACTGCCCTGCTTCTGTGCCGCCGTGCGTAAAGATATTTGCCAACTCCAGCCCTTCGACGGTCCAGAAGGAGAGCGTAGCCTGTAAGATAAAGAGGCCCAGGAAGACGCATCCGCCGCCCAGTACCGCCAGCAAAAGGGTCAGGAGTTGGAGAGGATTCCAGGAGAGATGGAGGGCATAGAAGGCCCAACCTAGAATGCAGAGCGCCTGGATGGCCCGCCCCATCCGCATCAGGTGGAATTCGGACCCCATCACCTGTAAAGCCGTGCTGCGCGGGCGCAACAGCAGTCGGTCGAAGTCGCCGCTCTTGACCTGTGTATAGAACATATCGAACCCGCGCCCAAACGTCTCCGCCACTGCGAACCCCAGATGCGCCACCGCATAGATCACCGCGACCTGCTCCAGTTTCCAGCCCCGCAGCCCGTTGAACTTCACAAAGAGCGCCCAGATCCCAAGGAACTCGATCCCCGTCGTCAAGACAATGCCGAGCGTCTGGATGAGGAACGAGGTACGGTACTGCATCTGCGCCCGCAAGGAGACCCCCACATAGCGTCCGTAGAGCGTGAGTGCATTGCGCATTCTCCTACCCTCCCTCCACCACCAGGCGGCGCGTTCCCCGCGCCAATAGCCCCCGCCCCACCAGGATCAGCAAGCCCGCCCAGAGGAGTTGGTGGCCGATATAGGGGGCGATTTGCGTTGGTGGGATCTGCCCCAACCAGGTCCGGAACGGCACATCCACCATATCCCGAAAGGGCAGAAAGTTGAGCAGCGGCTGGAGCCCATTGGGGAAGAATGAGATGGGGACCAGCATACCGGAAAAGACCAGCACCACGGAGGGCGCGGCACGGATGATGCCCTCCCCGGAGAGCGTCCAGAGCAGCGAAATGGTCACGAGGTTCATGAAGGCTGCATTGAGCAGGATGGCGGCGAGGGTCGTCAATGCCCAGGCGCAGCCGGAGGCCAGGGAGGGGGGAGCCTTCATGCCGAAGCAGATCCCCGCCAGCAGGAAGATCGGCACACAGCGCAGCAGGGTGGGCGCGACCCGCTGTGCGATGGCACGGCAGTACCAGTGCGTATAGAGATCCAGCGGACGCACCATCTCATACGCCACATTGCCGGTCCGTATGAGCGCACGCACGTCCGGGTCGAAGTTCCAGGGGATCAGCCCCAACAACGCCT
>DATGIG010000097.1:0-2737 GCA_035295825.1 Chthonomonadaceae bacterium
TGATGGGAGAGAGCGGAAGCGGGGGGCACTCCTTCTCACATGATTATAGTCGGCGCAAGTGCTTGCTATAATCAGGGAACCAACCCCATACTTGAAACGTCCCCTTGTCATCCAGAGCTACGGATTGACAGGCGAAGTTGCAAGCGGATTTCCACCCCTGCACCCCGGTTAGAGTAACGTCAGAATACTCATCACAAAACCAAGCAACAGAAAGGCCATGCAGCATGGCTGAACGTGGGATCGTTTTGGGTTTCTATCAGAATAAGGAGGTTGCCGACGAAGTTCTTACGGAACTGCGACGGCAGCGCTACTACCGTTCGGCGTCCATCCATCATGCGGAGGACGGTCGGATTACCGTCGAGCGCTCCGGTAGCCTTCCGGCGCTCCGCCTCGGTGCCGACCTGATCGCTCGCTACAAGCCATGGGTCGTGCGCAATGAGACCCTGGTCATCGTGCAGGCGGGGCTACGCACCATGCGCCGTGTGCTCACTCTGCTCCATCATGTTGCGAGCGGCGCACCCGCCACCTTTATCCTGCTGCCGGATCCGGCGGTCACCCTGCCTCCGGAGGAGGAGTTTCGGCATCTCCCGCTCGTCACCCTGGAATCACTTCGTGTGGAAGCCAATCGAATGGCATCGGCGCACCATCGAGCCACGTCGCGTCCGGGGCGTCCGCGCGCTCTGGCGCGTCACCTGCTCGAGAGCGAGACCACGCTGAGATATGTGCATGACGCCCTTGTCACGGCCGTCCGGATAGGGCAGCAGGTCTCCATGTCGGCGGAGTGGCTGCTGGACAATGCCTACATCCTGCAAGGCCATATCGATGATCTGCGCCGCAATCTGCCTACGCGCTTTTATGGAGAGCTGCCGCTGATCGCCGAGGGCCCGCTTGCCGGCCTCCCGCGTGTCTATGCCATTGCCTCCAAGCTGATCGCCGATACGGACACGCGGCTGGACCGGGAGCGCATCCTGGAATTCCTCAAGGCTTATCAGAGTGTCACCCCGCTCACCATGGGGGAGCTCTGGGCGCTGCCACTGATGCTGCGGCTCAGGATGATCGAGTGTGTGCGGCGCCTCGCCCTGCAGGTAGAGCGGCGGGAGCGGGAGCGGGAGGAGGCGGATTTCCTGGCCAACCGACTGCTCACGGCGGCCCGGCAGGACCGGGAGCGGCTGCTGCCACTGGTGTCGGAGCTGACGCATGAGCACCCCAATCCGTCCCCACACCTGGCGGACCAGTTGGTCAGTTATCTGTACGATGAGGAGAGCGCTCTCTCTGCCTTAAGGGGCTGGCTGGAGTATAGGCTGGGCGCGCCCCTGGTAACGGCCACCCAACAGGAGCATCTCAACCAGACCACCGAGCTGGCGGCGCTCGCCAACGCGATCACTACCCTGCGACAGTTCGCCCAATTCGACTGGCGGGATCTCTTTGAAACGCTTAGCGGCGTGGAGGCGATCCTGCGCTCAGACCCCGCCGGTATTTATGCGCACATGGATTTCTCCACACGCGACCAGTATCGTCATGTTGTGGAGGAGATGGCGCGCAGTTCCGGAGTAGCGGAGACGGAGGTCGCTTCGCAGGCGCGGGATCTGGCCGCGACCGGAACGGAGGAACTCACACAGCACGTCGGCTACTATTTGAGGGATCGGGGCCAGGGGATCCTGGAGGCGCAGATCGGCTGCCATCCCCGGCTGTCCGAGCAGGCGCGGCGCTGGGCGCGTCGGCATGCTACGGGTGTCTATCTGGGCGGCGTGAGCCTGATGACCGCCGTCGTCGTCGCGGCGCTGCTCGTCGTCGCTGTCAGGGCCGGAGCGGGCGTCGTTCTGGGGGCGCTGCTCGGCTTGCTCGCGCTGCTGCCCGCCAGCGAACTGGCGATCCAGGCGGTCAACTACCTGGTCACGCGCCTGATGCCCCCGCAGATGCTGCCCAGGATGTCCTTTGAGGAGGGGCTACCCGAAGACTGCCGCACCCTGGTCATCGTCCCGATGATGCTGCTCACGCCGGAGAGCATTCGCGAAGAGGTAGAGCATCTGGAGATCCGCTACCTTGCGAACGCGGACCCCCAACTCTGCTACGGCCTCCTCAGCGACTTCTCCGACGCACCGCAAAAGGAGATGCCCGATGATATTGAGCGACTCGATGTGGTGGTGCAGGGGATCGAGCAGTTGAACGCACGCTACGGCACGAGGCGGTTCTTCCTATTCCATCGCGAACGCCAGTGGAGCGAGAGCGAGCGGCGCTGGATCGGATGGGAGCGCAAGCGGGGCAAATTGGAGCAACTCAACAGCTTCCTGATAGGCGAGAGCGTGCCGGGCCAGGAGAACCTGCTACGGGTGGGCGATGCCGATCAACTGCACGGCATCCGCTTTGTGATCACCCTCGACGCCGATACCCAGCTCCCTCGCGATACCGCACGGCATCTGGTGGAGACGCTTGCGCATCCGCTCAACCGGCCCCAACTCTCTCCCGATGGGCGCGCCATCGAACGCGGCTATACCATTATCCAGCCAAGCGTGATAACAAGCCTGCCCAGCGCGACCGCCACGCGCTTCTCTCGCCTCTTTACCGATGCCGTCGGGATTGATCCCTATACGCACGTCAGTTCGGATGTCTACCAGGACCTCTTCGGTGAGAGCAGTTATCAGGGGAAGGGCATCTACGACCTGGTTGCCTTTCACAGCGTCCTCTCCGCGCGCTTCCCCGAATCGCATCTGCTCAGCCACGACCTGATCGAGGGCGC
>DATGIG010000098.1:0-10261 GCA_035295825.1 Chthonomonadaceae bacterium
AACCTCAAGGCGACCGGCGCGACCCTCATCGCGACCGGCAACCCCGGCTGCCTCGCCTGGATCCAGCAGGGCGCGAAAGAGGCCGGGCTGAACATCCGCATCTGCCATCCCATCGAATTGCTGGATGAGGCGACCTAACCCTCGCTTGTGGCCCACCGGGCCGTGAACGACCCGTCTATTGGGCCTTCGGCCAACCGCCCTGCGGGCGGGCAATGCATTCCCGGTCGCAGACCGGTTGGCACGAAGTGCCCCCCAGGCAGGTCGTTCACGGCCTGACCCTATCACATGTTGTCGTTTATAGAGGTCCGATGCCAGGACCGACGGTTTCCCACAAGGCGTTCCGGGAAGCCAGGAGAAGGCAGCCCCCATGAAGAAACCCTTCGCCTACGATGTGTTCCTGAGCCATAGCTCCAAGGACAAACCTGCCGTCCAGGAACTCGCCCAACGCCTCCAAGCCGACGGACTGCGTGTCTGGCTGGACGAGTGGGAGATTAAGCCTGGCGACCTGATCGGCCTGCAGATCGAGAAAGGCTTGGAGCAGTCCCGCACGCTCATCCTGATCATGTCCCAAAACGCCTTCGCCTCCGAGTGGGTGACCCTGGAACGCCACACCGTCCTCTTCCGCGATCCCACCAACAAGGACCGTCGCTTCATCCCCCTCCTCCTCGACCAGACCGACATCCCCGACATTCTGAAGCAGTTCGCCTATGTGGACTGGAGAGAACCCACCGACCAACAGTACGCCCGCCTCCTTGCCTCCTGCCGCCCATCGCAAGGAGAGAGGAAGACTGAAGAGATCGCTTGTGCATCTAAATCGTCGCTTGTCAAAATAATTATGGGACACACGGAGGCAATAGTTCGAGTCGCAATGACAGCACATGGTTTATGGGCTGTCTCTGCCTCTGCTGATAACACTATTCGAATATGGGATATGGAAGATAAGCAATGCATCGCTATATTCAGAGGACATAATGACCAGGTGAGAGCTGTCGCCATCTCACCAGATGGCCTTCGAGCTATCTCTGGTTCTGATGACAAAACAGTGCGGATATGGGATATACAAACCGGTAAATGTTTAATCGTACTCGAAGGACATACCGATACAGTATGGAGCGTAGCGATCTCATCAGATGGCCTTCGAGCTATTTCCAGCTCTTATGACAAGACAGCTCGGGTATGGGATATACAAACCGGTATATGCTTAGTCGTACTCGAAGGACATACCAATGCGGTATGGAGCGTAGCGATCTCACCAGATGGCCTTCGAGCTATCTCCGGTTCTCAAGATCAGACAGTGCGGATATGGGATATACAAACCGGTAAATGTTTAGTCGTACTCGATGGACATACTGATGCAGTACGGCGTGTCGCGATCTCATCAGATGGCCTTCGAGCTATTTCCAGCTCTGATGACAAGACAGCACGGGTATGGGAACTGCCATTCCAGGATGAGAATCCGCCGCAGAAAGCGGAGACGCTGCTTTATACCAATGCCAAGGTCCTCCTCGTCGGCGATAGCGGCGTGGGTAAGAGCGGGTTAGCAATACGCCTCACTGAAGATCGCTTCGAGGCCACCGTCTCCACCGATGCTGCCTGGGCCACCCAGCTCCAATTGCCTAATGATGCCACCGGAGATGGCATCGAACGCGAGATCTGGCTGTGGGACTTCGCCGGTCAGGCGGACTATCGCCTCACCCATCAACTCTACATGGATGAGACCGCACTCGCTGCCTTTGTCTTCAATCCTCAGAGCGAGAACCCCTTCGAGGGATTGGGACAGTGGGATCGTGACCTCCAGCGTGCCTCTCGTCGCCCCTTTCGAAAACTCCTTGTGGCAGGACGCTGTGATGTGGGCGGCCTGACGGTCAGTCGAGAGGCTGTCGAACAGTTTCGCAAGGAGCGCGGCTTTGATGCCTATCTTCAAACTAGCGCTCTCTCCGGGGAGGGTTGCACGGAACTGCGGGAGGCCATCATTGGTAACATCGCCTGGGAGAGCATTCCCTGGACCTCCTCGCCTCGCATCTTCAAGGTATTGAAAGAGGAGATTGTCAAACTCAAGGATGAGGGCAAGGCATTGCTGAGGATGGGGGAACTCAAGCAGCAACTGGAGATGCGGCTACCGAGTGAAGTCTTCACCTTGGAGGAGCTGCGAGCCGTGGTCGGCTTGTTGGCAGGTCCGGGAGTGGTGTGGCAGTTAGAGTTCGGAGACTTTGTGCTGCTGCAGCCGGAGCGCATCAATGCCTATGCTGCGGCTGCCATCCGCAAGGTGCGCTCCCACACCGATGAACTGGGTTACCTACGCGAAGAGGACATTCTGAACGGGAACCTCGACTTCCAGGACATGAGGCGGTTGCCGACTGATGAGGAGCAGATCGTCCTGCGGGCGATGCATCAGACCTTCGTTGAGCATGGCCTCTGCTTGCGCGAAAAGGTAGAGAAAGATGTTCTGCTGGTCTTTCCCTCCTACTTCAAGCGGGAGCGACCGGAAAAGCCGGATTATCCTGCGGTGTGCGTCACCTACCGCTTTAACGGGGCGCTGGATGAGATCTATGCCACCCTCGTCGTCCGGTTGCACCATACCACCGCCTTCGAGAAAGACCTGCTCTGGAGGTTCGCCGCCGACTTCAAGACGCTGGCGGGTAAGCGGGTCGGCCTCAAGATGACCAAGCTGGGAGAGGGTGCAGCGGAACTCGCGGTCTATTTCGAGGCGGGCGTTTCGGACGAGACACAGGCGCTTTTCCTCGGCTATGCCCATGACCACCTCAAGACGAAGGGGCAAGACGTAGTTCGGGAACGGCATTATGTCTGCCCACACTGTAAACGCCCGATCACCGACCGGGAGGCGGTCCGCGAACTACTGGCGGAGGGCAAGAAGGAGATGCTCTGTGTCCGCTGTGGAAAGACCTTCCTACTCTGGGATCTGATCGAAGAGAAGTTCGCGTCAGAGGAGATGCAGCAGAAGGTGCGCGATATGGAGCAACTCGCCCTCAGCCGCATAGACAACGAGAGCCGAGAACTGATCCTGGTCGGCCATGCCTTTGCCATTGCGGGTGAGGCCGGGCAGATATTCCGGCCAATTGCCAACTCCGATCATGGGATTGATGGCGAGATCGAGTTCAAGAACGACCAGGGCGAAGCCAGCGGAATTCGGGTCTATCTGCAACTCAAATTCGGCGATTCGTATACCCATACGTTCAAACTCAGCGGCAAGCAGACCTTCACCATTCCCAAGCCGCGCCATGCCGAATACTGGCAGTCTCAAGCCTATCCTGTGATGGTGGTGATCCGCACCTGGGGCGGGCAGATCTACTGGATGGACGTCTCCACCTACTTGAAGCAGCACGGTACGAACATCCAGCAGATCGATATCGAGGGTGGACCCTTCACGGCGTCGAGCGTGGTCCGATTGGGCCAGAGATTGATGAGGGAGTTCGCCCCCACCCCCGACCCCATCCCCCATTCTGGGAGAGGGGGGGCTGTATAATGGAAGCATGTATAGTGCAAGAGAAGAGAATTAACAAACGCGAAACTTTTCCTTCTCAAAACCTCTTACAATGTAAAGTCTTTCAGCATAGAATCTCCCCTCTCCCATTTATGGGGGATGGGGTCGGGGGTGGGGGCCTTTGAACAACGGAAAACGGTTGACGCCGTGCGGGCGGACGCGGCGGGAGTTCCTCTGGGAGGCTGGGGGCGGGTTTATGGCGACCGCGCTCACGGCCCTGCTGGCGCAGGACGGTTTCTTCCCGGCAGCGGCAAAGGCCGATCCTTTGCTGGGCAACAATCCGCTTGCGCCCCGACCGTCGCATTTTGCTGCCAAAGCTAAGCACATTATTTTCATTTTTAATTACGGCGGCGTCAGCCAGGTGGATACGTTCGATCCGAAGCCGGAACTGACGAAGCGTAGCGGGCAGCCGATCCCGAACCTGGATGCCGACCCCATGCTCAAATCCCGCAGCCCCGGAACCCTGCTCGGCTCGACACGGCAGTTTAAGAAGTATGGGCAGTCCGGCATCGAGGTCAGCGACCTGTTCCCGAATGTGGCAACGCATGTGGATGAGATCGCCGTCATCCGCTCGATGTACGCTGACAGCTTTGCGCATGGCTCCGGCCTGCTCCAGATGAACACCGGCTTTGTGCGGCAGGGCTATCCAAGTTTGGGCTCGTGGGTCACCTATGGCCTCGGGACCGAGAACCAGAACCTGCCCGCGTTTGTGGTCTTGTTGGATCAGCGGGGGGGGCCGATCAGCGGGCCGCCGAACTGGGCCAGCGGCTTTATGCCCGCCGCCTATCAGGGCACCCAGTTCCGTACCAGCGGCGACCCCATCCTCAATATGCAGCCCCCGACCGGCGTGACGACGGCGCAGGAGCGGCAGCAGTTGGACCTGCTGAATGAACTTCATCGGCTGCACGGCTCTGCCACGCCGGACAATACCGAACTGATGGCCCGCATCCAGAGCTACGAACTGGCGTTTCGGATGCAGGCCAGCGCGCCCGAAGCCGTCAATCTGGACCAGGAGACCGCAGAGACCCGCAGCCTCTATGGCCTGGATCAGCCGATCACCGAGAAGTTCGGGCGGCGCTGCCTGATCGCGCGGCGGCTGGTGGAGCGGGGCGTGCGCTTTGTGCAGGTCTACTCCGGAGGCGGCCACTTCGACGATAGCTGGGACGCGCATGGCGACGTCAATAAGAACCACGAACTCCACTGCGCCGAGACCGACAAGCCCATCGCGGCCCTCCTCACGGATCTGAAGCGGCGAGGCAAGCTGGACGAGACACTGATCGTCTGGTCCAGCGAGTTCGGGCGCACCCCCACCAACCAGGGCGGCAAGGGGCGCGATCACAACCCGAGGGGCTTCAGCGTCTGGATGGCGGGTGGGGGCATTAAAGGGGGACAGGTCTACGGCGCGACCGACGACTTCGGCTACGCGTCGGTCGACAACAAGGTCCATGTCCACGACCTCCACGCGACCATGCTCCACCTGATGGGCCTGAACCACCTGCACCTCACCTACCTGCATGGCGGGCGCAATATGCGCGTCACCGATGTCTCCGGCAACGTGGTCCAGGCGCTCGTAGGTTAGAGCAGGCGGATGGCGGTAAGGACGGCGGCGATGGTCTTGGCATCCTGGAGTTCGCCCGCCAGCACGCGGCGCTCCAGATCCGCCAGAGGGATAGGCACCAGTTCCACGTTCTCGTCGTCGTCCGTATGTGCGTGCGTCTTCGTCAGCCCGGTGGCGAGGTAGGCGTGGATCAGTTCGGTCGAGTAGCCGGGGGCGAGATAAGCCGAGAAGAGCGGGCGCAGGTTGGCGGCGGTGTAGCCGGTCTCTTCTTCCAATTCCCGGGCGGCGCAGGCGTCCGGCTCCTCCCCTATCTCCAGCGTGCCCGCCGGGATCTCGAATAGCACCCGGCCCGCCGCCAGCCGGAACTGCCGGATCATCAGCACCGTGCCGTCGTCCTGCACCGGCACGATGCAGACCGCGCCCTTATGGACAACGACCTCCCGCTTCGCCTCGTTGCCGTTCGGCAGGCGCACCGTATTCACCCGTAGATGGATCAGTTTGCCCTGAAAGACCTCTTCCGTTCCGATCACTGTCTCGGTTAGTTCCACCGTCTGCTTCCTTTCTCGCGTCCTATCGCCCTCTCTCGGTTGCGGCTCTATTTCTCCGCGCTTGCCCCGGAAACCTCCCCTTAACCTTCCCAGGGTAAAGTCAATGCGCTTCTCACCGATAATAGGAGATGCAAAGAACGGGCGAAGCCGTACAGAGCGCGAGGAGGCTGGAATGTCTGCGGAGAGAGTGGGAAACAGCGCGAGCGAAAAAATGGGCGCATCGCTGGGAAGAGAGTTTACGCGGAAGTTCACCAATACCCTCTGTGAACTGCGCCTCTCGATGGGCATTGCGCAGAGGATTGAGAAGCTATTGGAGGAGTTCGCCGAGGAGCACCCGAGCCCGAGAGGGACCTATATCTCCCGAAATGTGGACGATTCCTACTTCAATGATGGCTCCTGCGGATGGGAGGCGACGGCAAAGCCGAAGCTCCATGGGCTGGTGCTGGAGAGTGACAAGATCTATGAGTTCCTGGCCTTTGCAAATGGCTTGCGCACCTATGTGTCTCCGCTGGAGACCGTGATGAATATCGAGGAGCTGTGGCTGGAACCCGGACCGAACCAGCCCTTTATTTTGCGCGCCTGCCTGTTTCATAGCTTTCCGGCCACCACCATTCTGTATGCGCCCGACGGCGAGAGCCAGGACGCGGCGGTCGCATTTCTGCGCCGTGTAAAATATCTGCGAGGTTTTTAACCATCATGCCGAAGCCGCACTATACGCCGCAAGGCGGCCCGCATCTGCCGGCCTGGGCCAGGCCCGCGGCAAATCCGGCGGAGCCTGCCACGGAACCCACAGGCAGCCGAAAGCCTGCCGGACCGAGCGCTGCGCCTTACGCAGGGGGCGAAGTCGAACGGCTGCGCCGGGAAAGGGCTTCGGCGGAGCAAGCCCCTCCGCGCTTACTGGCCTCCCATCCCGGCAACGCCTCGACGAAGATGGTCTGGGTCGCGCTGGGGGCCTTCGGAGCGGTGATACTGTTCGCATTGTTGGCGCTGCTCCGACACGGTTAGTGGTCTATCGGCATCCTCCGACGCAAAAGCGCAGCACCGAGGCGGAAGCGCCCGTGCTGCGCTTTTGCGTCGGGCATCGCATGGTGGTGAGAGCGAAAAGTTTCTGTACCGAAGGAACTGCAAAGCGGACCGAGACGTAACCCGTAGAGTGGCGCATAGAGCCACGGATTCGATGGGGAGAGAGTGCATTGAGTGATGAGGAGCGTGCCAGAGCCCGATGGGCGAAGTACTACCAGGCGGTAGCCGACAGGCCGCCGCGCGATCTGTACTACGAGACTTTGGGGCGTTTTGAGAAGGAGGGTCGCCCTCCTGGCCTGGCGATGGATCTGGGCTGCGGCACGGGGATCGAAACCGCCGACCTGTTGCGCCGGGGCTGGCGTGTGCTGGCGGTGGATCAGCAGGCGGAGGCGATAGAATTGACGCGCGCCCATGTGCCCGCCGAGTACCAGGATAGGCTGGAGACGCGGGTGGCGGCCTTCGATGCCCTGGACTTCCCACCGGCGGATTTCATCTGGGCTGGCCTCAGCCTGCCCTTCTGCCCTCCCGAACTCTTCCCCTCGGTCTGGTCCCGGCTGGTCTCCGCGCTCCCGATAGGCGGTCGCTTCGCCGGGGATTTCTTTGGCGAACGCCATGTCTGGGCGACACGTCCAGGGATGACCAGCCACACGGTCGAGGCGGTCCGGGCGCTCTGCCGACCCTTGCACCTGGAGTACTTCGTCGAAGAGGAGGGGGAGCGTTGGACCACCAGGGAGGGCCTGCAGCACTGGCATGCGATCAGCGTCGTCGTTAGAAAAGATTAGACGGGAGCTGAGATTATGGCGCGGAGGTTTCCTCCGCGCTTTTTTGCTGCCTGCACAAAAAAGGAAGCAAAAAGAGAGGCAACCGGAAACCAATCTGATACCGTCTGCGTAGAAAACATTGCTGGAAGACTTGACAATGAGGCACTCAAGTAGTATACTAACGCAGAACTAATCAGACGACACAAGATTTCGCGGAGCCGACTGGCTCATAAGACATTCCACGGAGGTTTGCAGCAATGGGGAAAGCAGTGGGTATTGACCTGGGAACGACGAACTCCGTCGTTGCCGTGATCGAAGGCGGAGAGCCTACGGTCATTCCAAACGCCGAAGGCAGTCGCCTGACGCCCTCGGTCGTCGGCTTCAATAAAACGGGAGAGCGCCTCGTCGGCTCCAGCGCCAAGCGTCAGGCCATTATCAGCCCGGATCGCACCATCATCTCGATCAAACGTAAGATGGGCACCAACGACAAGGTCTCGATTGACGGCAAGCCCTACACGCCCGAAGAGATCTCGGCGATGGTCCTGCAGAAGCTGAAGACGGACGCCGAGGCCTACCTGGGCCAGCCCGTCACCGAAGCGGTCATCACCGTTCCGGCCTACTTCAACGACGCTCAGCGCACCGCGACCAAGAACGCGGGCGAGATCGCGGGCCTGAAGGTGCTGCGCATCATCAATGAGCCGACGGCGGCAGCCCTGGCCTACGGCCTGGATAAGAAGAAGGAAGAGAAAGTCCTGGTCTTCGACCTCGGAGGCGGTACGTTCGACGTCTCCCTGCTGGAGATCGGCAAGACCGAGGACGGCGGCGCGGTCCTGGAGGTCCTCTCCACCAGCGGCGACACCCACCTGGGCGGCGACGACTGGGATGAGCGGATCATGAACTATGTGACCGCCGAGTTCAAGAAAGCGAACGGCATCGACCTGTCCAAGGACAAGCAGGCCCTCCAGCGCGTCCGAGAAGCGTCGGAGAAGGCCAAGATCGAGCTCTCCAACGTCACCCAGACCAACATCAACCTGCCCTTTATCAGCAGCACGCCCGAGGGGCCGGTTCATCTGGATGTGAACCTCTCGCGCGCCAAGTTCGAGGAGTTGACCCGCGACCTGGTGGAGCGGTGCAAGGGGCCGTTCGAGCGGGCGATCTCCGACGCCAAGGTGAAACCCGGCGACATCGATGAGATCGTGCTGGTGGGCGGTTCGACGCGTATGCCGATGATCGTGGACCTGGTGCGCCAGTTGGGCGGCGGCAAAGAGCCGAACAAGGGCGTCAATCCGGATGAGGTGGTCGCGGTCGGCGCGGCGGTGCAGGCGGGCGTTCTGGCGGGCGATACCAGCGCCACGGCGGGCGGCGGCATCCTGCTGCTGGACGTGACCCCGCTCTCGCTGGGCATCGAGACCCAGGGCGGCGTCATGACCAAGCTCATCGAGCGCAACACCACCATTCCGACGCGCAAGAGCGATGTCTTCAGCACGGCGGAGGACGGCCAGACCAGCGTCCATGTCAAAGTGTATCAGGGTGAGCGCGAGATTGCGGTGGCGAACAAGCTGCTGGGCGACTTCCAGTTGACCGGCATTCCGCCCGCACCGCGGGGCATCCCGCAGGTCGAAGTGACCTTCGACATAGACGCCAATGGCATCGTCGCCGTCTCGGCCAGGGACAAGGCCACCGGGCGGGAGCAGAAGATCACCATCACCGGCTCGGGCAGCCTGAACAAGGACGAGATCAACCGGATGGTGCAGGAGGCCGCCGCGCATGCCGAGGAAGACAAGCAGGCGCGCGAGCGGGCCGAAGCTCGCAACCGGGCCGAGTCGCTGATGTATCAGACCGAAAAACAACTGAAAGACCTGGGCGAGAAAGTATCGTCCGACATCAAAGTGCCGGTCGAGAACGCCATCAGCAATCTGCGCACGGCGCTCAACAGCAACGACACCAGCACGGAAGAGCTGCAGCGGCTGACCGGTGAGTTGGAGCAGGCCACCTATCGCCTCTCCGAGATCGCCTATCAGCAGGCGACCGGCGCGGAGGGCAACGGTACGGGCGAAGCGGGCTACAGCGGCGAGCAGCCGCAGACCAACCCGGAAGAGGAAGTGTTCGACGCACAGTTCAAAGACGAGGTGTGACGTTGTTACCTAACCCCCCTGTCGGGGGACGGGGGGGTTAAGCAAAAAAGAAAGGAGCCATTCGAAAATGAACCTGTTACGTTATGATCGCGATCCCTTTGATACCCTGATGCGCTTGCAGGACGTCTTTACTCCGCGCGCCGCCCAGCAGCCGCGTGAGCATGTCTCTTCGCGGGTCTGGAGCCCGACCGTGGATGTCTATGAAGACGGCAACGCCATCGTCATTAAAGCCGACCTTCCCGGCATGAAGCAGGAAGACATTGACATCGAAATGAATGGCGATGTGCTGACGATCCGGGGCGAGCGCAAGTTCGAGGATGAAGAGCATCGCGACAACTATGTGCGGGTCGAGCGGCAGTACGGCGCGTTCCAGCGCAGCTTTACCATCGGCGTTCCCATCGAGGCCGAGCAGGTCAAAGCGACCTACCGTAGCGGCATTCTGGAACTGACGATCCCGAAAGCGGTAGCCGTCAAGCCAAAAAAGGTGCAGGTCAGCACCGAGTAAGACAGGCAGTAGGCAGTAGGCAGTAGGTAGTAGGAAAAGCCGGTCAGGTATTTCCCTACTGCCTAACCCTACTCCCTAAAATGGGGGTGATACTGAGTGAGCGGAAAAGATTACTATAAGACGCTTGGCGTTTCAAGGACGGCGACCGACGAAGAGATCAAGAAAGCGCACCGGAAGCTGGCACGCAAGTATCACCCCGACCTGAACCCTGGCAACAAACAGGCCGAGG
>DATGIG010000099.1:0-10196 GCA_035295825.1 Chthonomonadaceae bacterium
TTCAACGTCGCCTGCCAGGCATCGATAATGGGGCGCGCGTGCTGTTCGTCTCGGCACTTAGGATCAAACGCTCTAATCGTCTCCAGGAGGGCTTCTGTGAACCCATCATAGAGAGAAGCCTCGATGTGGCGATGGGCATCAGCAACTTTGCGCATGGATTTATGCTCCGTGGCCGCTTCCGCAGAGAATTCCAGGACGAGATCCAGTGCAACGCGTAAGAGGTAGTATTGCTGTTCCAGGTCGCCCTGGAACAGCCCTTTCGCCTCCGGATGGCGTCTGAAGAAATTCTCATAGAACGCCTCAAAGAACCGGTTTGACTTGCGGCAGCGCTCAAAGCTCCTCCGGACTTCCAGGGAGTTGGGATCGAGGTGGGCGTCGAGATCCAGTCCCTGTAGTCTCTTACATATATCTTCCAGATCCGGCCAGCGGTCTGTAGACTGTACACGGAGCATGCGAAGGATCATGTCCGCGAGGTCTGGAGGGCAATCGGTGCGCTCCCGTGCGATATCCGGCGTGGACGTCATGAAGGCTTCCTTCTCATTGCGGATTTCCCCAAAGCTCTTGCCGGCGATCACAGGCCTCCCCAGCAGCATTTCGTAGGCGATTAGTCCCAGAGTATACTGATCCGAAGCCTCGGTAATTTCAGTGGCGATGCCTGCGAATTGATACTGTTCCGGGCTGAGATATTTGATCGCTTCCAGATTAATCATTCCGCTCTGGGCTTCGCTCCAGTCGGACTCACCGGTGATCCGGAAGGGAGAGATCACCGGCCAGCCCTCTTTATCCATAAGAATGCCGGCGGGTCGCAGGTTATGGAGAAAGTAGCCCTTCTGGTGTGCGTAGCAGAGGGCGTAAGCAAGAAAGATCATACTGTCGCGCACCTTGCGAATCGGTTGGGCGCCCGTCTTCCGGATCACGATATCCAGGCGCACCCCATTCACATATTCCATCACGATATACGGCAGCGGGACGTCCTGCTTCCCCGCATAGACGGCAATGATATGACGATGCTTGAGATCGGCTACCGACTTCATCGATGCCAGGAACCGTTTGTGAACCTCCTCGTCCTGGCGCGCTTTGTAGGGATCCAATACCTTGATTGCCACCTCGCGTTCCAGCACCAGGTCTTGCGCACGGAAGACAATGGATTTCGCTCCGGTCCCTAACACGGCTCCGATGGTGAATTGGCCCTCTACGATCTGGCTCAATTGATCCTTGACAATGGCGATTGCGTCTTCAGAAGTCTCGATCAGGTTGTTATGAGGCATTTGTCTCACAATAGCACGGTTAGACAAGCCCAGAAATGTTATCGCAAAGCGTTTTAACGCCGGATTGTCGGGATTCTCATGGTAAGCCGTCTCAACGAGTACCCGTACCCGACCTTGCGCTTCCGCCCATGTAATCAGGTCGAAAGCGATCTGCTTGAGCGGCGCTTTTGCATCTACAAGGCTATCCAACTTCTCACTCAACCCTTTGCGCACCATCATGCCCAGATCGTTAACGTGAGGAAAAGCGCTCTCAAGAGCCTGCTGCAACTGTCGGAACTGTTCGCCGCTCAACTCTATCGTGGATTGTGTTGATTCCATCTCACCTCCCTTTATTCTCAAACTGTGTGCCTTTTCGCTATTATAGTGAGGTATTTCGGCAGAGTCAAGAGCAATTTCAGGCGAGGAAGCAATTTCAGACGAGGAGGGTCTTATTGCGCAACATCCCCCTCGGTGTGTAGAGGAAGACGTAGAATAAATGTCGTTCCCTTTCCCATCTCCGTTTCAAATAGGATCTGGCCTCTGTGCTTGTTCACGATGATCGAATGCGCAATGGACAACCCCTGCCCCGTTCCCTTGCCTACCTCCTTGGTAGTGAAAAAGGGATCGAAGATACGGGAGCGTGCGGCGTCGGAAATGCCGGTTCCCGTATCCTGGATGCGGATCTCCACCTGATCTCCCAGGTTGCGCGTGGAGAGGGTGATGACGCCTTTGTCGCCGCTCGCCTCCACCGCATCTGCGATGGCATGGGCAGCGTTGACAAGCAGGTTCAACACCACCTGATTGAAGTCGCCGGGCAAGCAGGGAACGAGCGGCAGTTCGGCATCGAAGTCCGTGACAACGTCCGCCAGGTACTTCCACTCGTTGCGTGCCACGGTGATGACACTCTCAATCGCCCGGTTGATGTCGGTCGGTGTCATCTCCTCTGTGCCGGGATGGGCGAATTGTTTCATTGCCTGTACGATCCGGGAGACGCATTGGATGCCTTCCTGCGCCTCCTGGATCGCCTTCGGTATCTCCTCCAGCAGGTATTCGATACTGGCTTTTCGGGCGTCCCTCTCGGCTTGCGCGGCAATCTCCGGCGTCAGCGCCTCTTCTCTACTTAACGCCAGTAACTGGAGGAACTTGACGCGCATATCATAGAGGGTGAGAAAGCCTTTCTGAAGGAAATGCACATTGTCGCCGATGTACTGGATGGGGGTATTGATCTCATGGGCGACGCCTGCGGCAAGCTGCCCGATGCTCTCCAGCTTCTGCGCCTGCACCAACTGACTTTCCAGAAGCTTGCGCTCTATGATCTCTGCCTGCAAGGCTTCGTTGGTCATCCGGATCTCATGCGTCCGCTCCTGAACGGCGGACTCCAGGCTGCTCATTTTCAACGCCGCCTTCTGTGTCATCTCCCACTTCGCCGTCAGAGCGCTCGCCAACTGATAGACCTCGATATTGTCAAACGGCTTTTTGAGAATGAGCAAGCGATCCCTTACATCCAGTTTCCCAAGAACCTCTTCCCAGGAGCAGTCGGAATAGGCGGTGCAGATCACAATCTGAAGTTGAGGATCTGCCTGCCAGAGGCGTTGAATGGTCTCGACACCGTCCCAACCGGGCGGCATCCTCATATCCACAAAGGCCATGGCATAGGGCCGTCCGGCTTGCAGAGCCGCCTCTACCTTCGCCAGTCCTTCCTGGCCCTGGTAGGCGGAGTCGAGTTCAAACGAGATCGAAGCGGTCGGCGTCTCATCGTCAAACAGTGCGGCCTTGAAGGCATCCAGTTCGGACTTCGCAGGGGAATCCTGCTGGAGGATCTTTCGGAAATCCTCATGGATGGATGGCAGATCATCCATCAACAAGATCCGTCGGTTCGGGGGAGTATTCATGCACCGCTCTCTCTTTCAGGAAGTGGGATTTCCAGGGTAAAGGTCGCCCCGTGTCTCACACCATCGCTCTGAACCGACAGGGCGCCTCCCATCTCTTGAGCGGCCAAGGCACAACTGTGCAGGCCGAAACCATGGCCCTCTTTGCGCGTGGTGAACCCGTGCGCAAAGATACGCGTCAGATTTTCTGTCGGGATGCCCTCCCCATTGTCGGCAACGCGAATCCTTAACAAGTGTGTCTCCGGCTGCTCCACACGGAGGGTGATCTGGCGGGGGCGTCCGGAAACCCTTTCCAGAGCATATTTGGCATTGCTGATCAGGTTGACTAGGATCAGCAGGATGCGCCGCTTGTCCAGCGGCAATACCGGTATCTCGGCGAACTCGCATACCACCGTCACATCATGGCGCGCAAGAGCGGCGGCATGCATACGCAGGGCATCCTGCGCCAGTTCGCTGATCCGCGCCGGTTCGATCAGGCAGGCGACGCCCGCGTAGGACTGCTGCATGGCGACGATGTCCTTGATATGGTCAATGCTCTTGGTCAGTTGCCCTAACTCTGCGGTAATGCTCTGTTGCTCGGTGTCCAGCGCTTCCGCCAGTTTGCTCAGATAGCCGGGTATGAGTTTGCCCCTGGCATCGTGGGTTAGAAAATCACCGAGATCGTCGGCGTGTTGGTTCAGCATCTGGACCGCCTTGGAGAGCCCGGCGGCTTGGGAGGTGCGCACCTTCTGGCCTATCATCCCGGCGGAGACATTGACGCTGTTGAGGACATTGCCGACGTTGTGCAGCACATTGGTGGCGATTTCGGCCATGCCCGCCTTGCGGGCGGTAGCGACGAGTTCGGCCTGCGCTTCTCGAAGTTCGCGGGTGCGCTCCTGGACACGCTGCTCCAACTCCTGGTAGAGACGAGAGTTCTCGATGGAGATGGCGGCCTGGGACGCCAGCGTCTCCAGCACCGTGAGGCGGTCCAGAGTAAACACGTTGCTGGAGAGATTGTTTTCAAAGTAGACGAGACCGTAAAGCCGCCCGTGGTTCAGAATGGGTAGACAGAGCACGGATTTCGGTTTCACCCGAACCACATGGTCATCATTGACAAACCGAGGGTCCCGATACGCATCGTTCAGGACAAGGCTCTCGCGGGTTCTGTGAACCAGGTTGATGACGCCGTGGATCAGATCCGGAAAGCCCTTGAGAGGCCGCTCGACCGTCGTCGTGTGGTGCGTACTCGCTTCCGCTTCCATGACCAGCGCTCCATGGCGCTCCAGGATCAGGATCCCCCGCTCCGCCCCGGCGTTTTCCATCAGAAGCGACATCAGTTTGACCAGCAGCTTCTCCTGGACGATCTCGCGGGAGAGAGCCTGCGTCGCCTTGATCACCGTGGAGAAGTCGAGACGATGGGCATCCTGGCGGGGTGTCGAATGGGCGATAGATACGGTGGATGTTGCGCCCACTTCGGTTTCCGCGTTGCCGCCGGTATGGAGCAAGAGGCTGCCATACTCCTGCTCCAGCAGCCTGGTTTTGGCAGCAGCTCCCCATCGCTCATAGGCGTAGTATGCATCGGTCAGGTAGACCTGAGAGATCCGCTTACGCCCCTTCGCCAGGTAGTAGTGGGCGGCGAACTCCAGGGCCAGCGCCTCGTCGTGGGTAAATCCTCCCGAAGCCGCATGCTCGATGCTCTGGTCATAGAGCGCCTCCGCTTCCGAACCACACCCTTCCAACCGCGCCTTTTCCGCCAGCATCAACTGATAGCGATGGCGGAAGTTTGCCGGGCCATTCTCCGACCAGATCCGGAACTTTTCCAGGTTCCTGTTCAAGAGGGCGTCATATTCGGGCCGCTCCGCCGGAGCGGCGTCTGCGTAGAGCTTGCATATCGCCAGGGACTGGTAGAAGTAGTGATTGGTTGTGGACCAGAAGCCGATATCGAAGGGAATGACCCTTTCGGTATTCTCGGCAGTCTCCAGCGCCTCCGGGAACTGTCCCAACTGCACCTGCATTCCCGCCTTGAAGACGCCATACCAGAGGGCTCCGCCATGGAAGTGGCTCTCTCGAAAATACTGCGCATAGGCTGCTTCGTCGAATGTATCGCTGTCGAGCGAACCGGGGTTCCGCGTCCGCCCCTGCAGGCTGAGCAGGATTTGGCGGTGCATATGAAACGCGTGGATGATCTTGTCATCCCTGGCATCCGTTACGAAACTCAGGTACTTCTCGGATTCTTCCAGAACCTCGGCCAGGTTGTCTCCTTTCATCGTCTTGATCAGCATCATCATCTGGACCGCCCAGAGGCTATATAGGATATCTCCGACCTGCGGGCCGATGGCGTAGGTCTGTGCATAGTATCGGAGGTTGGTTTCCAGGGGATTGAGGTAGGGATTCAGCGAGTTCGCCACCATATTATTGACTTTGGTGGTATATACCGGATTGGGGAACCGCTCCTCGTTCAACCGCTTTCCGAGCATTCCAAAGTCGAAGCCCTGTCTGTAGTCGCCCTGGATCGCCAGAAGGACGCCATGGAGCACATATCCCATGGCGGACGCCTCCGTATTCCCGTACTCCAGGGAGGTTCTCACCATCCAATATACGGTCAGTGCATTCAGCTTCAGATCCCCGGCGAAATAAGACGCAGCCCAGGTATGGATCATGAGGTTCAGGGCCGCCTCTTTCTCGGGATCGTCCATGGCCGGGAGATCGATCAATGCACCGACCTCGGTATCGCTCAGCCGGGCGTTGATGGTTGCAAGCTCGGCAGTGCAGGCGTGCGTCTTCTCCTCCTCGTCGCAAGGCACAGGGAAACCCAGGAGCGTGAGCCCTTCGATGCCGGAGAGGACCGCCTTTGAGAAGTCGGAGCCGGTCATAAACAGTTGGATGCGCGTGGCATACACCTCCGCTTTATCCAGCTTGCTCCTTCCATGCGAGACGGCCTCTCTGCTCAGGCAATCGGCCTCCTGAAAATTTCCAATAAGGTATTGGCATTCGGCCAAGTTCTGGTGCAGCGCAAAGAGGAGGTCGTAGTGGGTCTCCCAGGCGTGCGCGCCCAGGAGGTTCAGGGCGACCGTGAGGTGTTGCACCGCCGCCTTATTTGCGGCCGCGGCCTTGGCGCGCTTCCCGGCCTGCAGGTTTAGTCTGGCAAGCGCCAACTTCTCCGCATCCTCCGTGATGAGATCCAACCCAATATGGAAGTGGTTGGTTATCTCGAAGAGTGCCTCCTCCCGTTGGCTCTCCGTGGCACTGCCTGCAAGCAGGAGGCGACCGATCCGCAGGTGTTCGGATTTCCTCTTTGGCTCGGGGATCAGGAGATAAGCGGCTTGCTGTACCCGATCGTGAAGAAAGCGATAGCGTGCATTGAATTGCCCTGCTTCGATCTCTTGACACAACGCTGCATGGAGTTCGTCCCGGAGGGGCTGAGCGCTCTGGGGCGAAAACGGCTCTTGTGGGCCGAGATCGTGAGCCGCCTGATAATCATCCGAAATAGGAACGATCAGGCCTTCGCTTAGGGCGGGCCAGATATGGTGCGCCGTGACATGGTACGGCGTTTGTGAGACGGTGGAGAGGATCTTGAGATCGAATTTGCTCCCGATACAGGCCGCCTTTTTCAGAATGCTCTTGCAAGCTTCCGGCAGGCGCTGAATCCGCGAGGTCATCAGATCCACCACGTTGTTGGTGATGCCCATGCTCTGCAGTTGGTTGAAATCCCAGAGCCACTTCCCGTTGTCCGGGTCCAAGGTCAGGAGCCGGTTCTCATGTAGCGAGTACAACAACTGAATCAGAAAAAACGGGTTGCCTCCCGTCTTCCTATAGAGTAAGCGGGTCAGGGGAGCGGTCTGCTCCGGGGTGCTGCGCAGCGTCTCGGCAATCAGGGCTCCGGTATCGTCCTCCGTCAGCGGGGCCAGCGTAATGGCGCTTACTGAGGCCCCGGACTTCTGGATCGCCTGTACGGTAAGCAGGAACGGGTGCGCCGCATCCACCTCATTGTCACGATAGGCCGTGATGACAAAGAGATGGGCCATAGGGCTTCGGCAGAGCAGCCCTTCCAGAAAGACGAGCGAAGGATTGTCCGCCCACTGCAAGTCATCGAGAAAAAGCACCAGGGGATGCTCGGCCTGGGCAAAGACACGCACAAAATTCTGAAAGACGAGATTGAACCGGTTCAGCGCCTGCATGGGGGAGAGTGTTGGAACGGCGGGTTGTGGGCCGATGAGCTGTTCGAGCGATGGAATGACCTCCACGAGGATCCGTCCATTGGACGCGAGCGCCTCTTGAATCCGGGCGCGCCAGGAGGCGACACGCTCGGCAGGTTCGGTCAGAATGGTCTGAACCATCTGGCCGAAAGCCTGTGTGAGCGCCGAATACGGAACCCCACGGTCGAACTGGTCATACTTGCCTGCGAGGAAGTAGCCCCTTTGTTGGACGATGGGTTTGTGTATCTCCCTAACCAGCGAGGACTTGCCGATACCGGAGTATCCCCCCACCAGGAGCAACTCCGTGCCTCCCTGGGCGACGCGCTCAAAACCCTGCAGCAGAACGCCCGCTTCCTCCTCACGCCCAAACATCCGTTGCGGCACTTCGAATTTGGTGGAGACATCCCTGCCTGCCAACGGAAAGGGGAAGATCCGGCGATCTGCCTGCCACTGGCTCAGGCACTGCTGGAGATCGTGCTTCAATCCGATTGCGCTCTGGTAGCGATCCTCCAGGGCCTTGGACATCAATTTGGCGATGATATCGGAGAGCGCCTGGGGGATCTTCGGGTTGCGTTGGTTCAGCGGACAGGGGTCTTTGGCGATGTGTGCGTGAACCAACTCCATCGCGTCGGCGCTCTCGAAGGGCGGCGCTCCGCTCAGCAAGTGATAGAAGGTCGCGCCCAGAGAGTAGAGATCCGTTCTGAAGTCCAGAGCGCGGTTCATGCGCCCGGTCTGTTCGGGTGAGATATAGGCCAGCGTCCCCTCCAGGCCCTCGGGGCTCTTGAACTCCTGGTTTTCGCGCGACAGCCGGGTGGAGATGCCGAAGTCGATGATCTTGACCTGATGGGTCTCTGCATTGAACAGGAGATTGGCCGGAGAGATGTCTTTATGAATGATGTGCTGTGCATGGATCGCGTTGAGCCCGTCGGCGATGGAGATTGCGATCTCTAAAAAAGTTTGGAGGCAGATATCGGGCGTGGAGAAGTGTTGCAACAGCGGCGATCCACCGAAGTCCTCTTGCACCAGAAGCATTCTCGTATGCAGTCTCTCCAGGCTATAGGCTCGAATGACCTGGCAGGATGAGAGGCTCTGCAGGATATCGAACTCATTGCGGAGGCTTGCCGCTTGTTTCAGCGAGGGATACTCCTGCGCGGAATACTTGATGATGACAGGCAGATGATCGCAGAGGCGCACGGCGCGCTGGACGACTGTAGAGCCATTGCGATAGATTTCCGCTTCCGATTTGAACCCTGGCGCTTCGAGCATTCCAAGCTATCTCCCTGTATGACACATTAAAATATTTATGCCATATATGCTCAAATGAATATCTAAAATGAACATCCAATAAAAAATAGGGTATCCACATTCGGATACCCTGGATGAGGTTTAGCTCTGCTATTATTGGAAGATAATCCTCTTAGCTACAGAGTGGCACAAGGGCGAGGACGCATTTCGAGTATTCCTAACAGCCTCTCTACAGCGACGTTTCCTGAGCGAGGAGGGTCTTATTGCGCATGGGGTGGTTCTCATCCGTGGGGCCGAAGTCGCTTTCGGGATGCCACGCCACCACGTCCAGCGGCGCGTCCTGGGTATAGAAGGAGTGGAGGCAGCCGGTGGGGATCCACCAGCCCATGCCGGGCTGTAGGGGAAAGACCCCCTCCGGTGTGCGGCACTCGCCGCGCCCCCGCAGAATAACTCCGATCCGCTCCGAGGGGTGGGTGTGCGGCGACTGATTGGTGTGCGGCGGAATATGGAGATGGTTTAGGCAGGGGTCGCCCAGACGGGGAGGCGAGACGAGCAGCGTGTCCGTGCAGCCATCTATGTACTGGAGGCGACCCTCCGCCTCCAGCGGCCCGCCGATCTGCCACAGCCCCCGGTAGCCCAGGCGAGAGATGACCATGCCGCGCCCCGTTTCCCCCTCCACCACGATCTCCGCCGGGCAAACGAAGAACATTCCGGCTCGGAGCCGATACGTGCCATGCGCATCGCGCAGGACGCACTCGCCCTCCGTTACGATCCCATAGTGCGTCGCCTCTCCGGGCAGAGCCAGGTCCGCATGGCTCCAGCCATAGACCTGCGTGGGAAATATATCCGCGCTCAGGTCCAGCAGCAGGCCGGTGCGCACCTCCAGCGGTGTGAAAGTCATCGCGAAATCATCCTTATTTCTTATGCGTGCTGGCGGAGCCAGAGCTCCAGGGTGAGGATCAGCCAGAGTTTGACGCCGTGGCGCGGCCAGAGGTTGCCCCGATAGTCCAGCCACTCCTTCAGGATCTCCCGGCGGATATAGGGCCGGATGTGGGCGCGGCGGTCCAGCAGCAGGCCCCGCGCCATCCGGCGCAGATCCTTTTTGAACCAGCCCTGCACCGGGACCAGCATGCCGCTCTTGGGGCGGGTGAGAATGGGTTCCGGCAGCAGATCGGCGACGGCGCGCTTCAGGATAGCCTTCTCGACCGCGCCTGCCTGCTTGTACTCCGGCGGAATGGCGAAGCTCGCCTCGACGATGCGGCGATCAAAGAGGGGCGAGCGTCCGATCAGCCCGTTGGCCCCGGTGAGGTTGCTCACCTTGGTCAGGATGTGGTCTGCGCCCTTGAGCAGGGTATTGACGCGCATCAGCCGGTTCAGGTAGTGCCGCATCCCCGATTCCTCCCCTAGAAACGGCGCGAACAGGGCCTCCTGGGGCGGCAGGGCGCGGAGTTCGGATTGGACCTCCGGCGTCAGCAGGGCCGGCAGGTCGTCGTAACACTTCTGGTAGGCGCGCAAGTAGGCGGCTATGCGCTCCTCCGGCCCGCCGTACAACTCATGCAGTAGCATCGGGAGGTTCTTCGGCCCGCCGAAGCAGGGGTCGCCCCCCTCGCCGTTTAGGATGACGCCCACGTCCTGCGCGG
>DATGIG010000100.1:0-2612 GCA_035295825.1 Chthonomonadaceae bacterium
AGGCGGCAATGAGGGCCTCGCGAAGGACGCCCTCTACGGAGGCGCGTACAAAGAGCGACTGATCGAACATCAGAGTGACATCGAGCTCTTTGGGCAGCGTGGCCCGGATTTTCGGCAGCACCTCCTTGACGCGGTTGACGACATCGAGGGTAGAGGCATTGCCGTTCTTGAGGATCGTGACAAGGATGCCGGCGTGTCCGTTCTGGAAGACGTTGTTGTTCACGATGGCCTGGCTGTCATGGACGAAGGCCACGTCGCCGATGCGGATCGTCGCGCCGTTGACGATCTTGATGGGAAGCGCGTTGAAGTCATCGATGACGGTGGGCTGGTTATTGGTCCGGACGTTGTATTCACGCCTGCCCACTTTCACGGTTCCGGACGGCGTAACCAGGTTGTGCGCGCTGATGGCGTTGATAACATCAGAGGGCGCAATGCCCCGGCTCTGGCAGGCGGGAATATTCAGATCTACGCTGATCTGGCGATTGGACCCTCCGTAGGGCGGCGGCACGGAAGCGCCCTGCACGGTCGCGAGCTGGGTGCGCAGGAAATTGAAGGTCAGGTCGTAGACCTGGGTCACGGAGAGGGTTTTGCTGGAGATGCCAAGCTGCAGGATGGGTACGCTCGACGCGCTGTACTGGAGGATGAGGGGCGGCGTGACGCCGGGCGGAAACGCCCTCAGCAGGGTCTGATTGATGGCCGTAACTTGCGCGACCCCGGCCTGGGGATTGGCGCCGGGCTGGAAATAGACTTTGATAACGCCGATGCCGGGATAGGTCTGCGATTCGATGTGCTCGATGTCGTTGACAGTGGTCGTCATGGCGCGTTCGCAGATGGTAACGATCCGGCTCTCCATCTCCTTGGGCATCAGCCCGTTGAACTGCCAGATCACGCTGACGACCGGAACATCGATATTGGGGAGGACATCGGTCGGAGTACGCAAAATGGTCAGGATGCCCAGGGCGGCGATGAAGAACGACATCACGACAAACGTTAACCTACGTCGCAGCGCGAGCTGCACGATCCACATCATGGGCGGTGTTCCTTGCTAATCGCGTCTAACATATTCTCGAAAGCGAAGGCTTCGATATTTTTAACACGAAGAGGTTGGGGGAAAAGTTGCCTGAGCAGGCGCATCCCAAATCCGTTGCAAATCGAGCGCTTTACACTCGGATATATGACGAGGCTGAGCCCCGATCTAATCAGCCATTTCTTTCAGCGCGTAAGCGACCGCCTGTTCCCAGGCCATGGTGCGCCCCTCCTCCCAGACGGCGGCAAAGCCATCCTCACCGAGCACCGAGCGGGCTTGTGCTATATAGCGGTCGCACTCCTCTTGCGCGCGGGGCGGCAGCGGCGTACCGATCTGTGTTTGCAATGCCTGCGCCGCCCCGAACAGGCGTGCCGCTCCGCGCATTCCCGCAGCGGCCTTTTCGGAGGCGTCCGCCATCGCCGCCGAAGCCAAAACGGCCGCCGTCTCCGTTGCAATCAGCATGGCAAAGGCGCCCAGAGCGCCGGCCATGCCCGGCCGATTTCCGATCTCCCGTTGGATTTTCAGACTCTCTTCAAAGCAGGCGCGCGCGGCGACCGTGTCGCCCTGGTTGAAGGCGACTATCCCCAGGTTATTGAGCGCGGTGGCGATGCCCTGCCTGTCTCCGATCTCCCGCCGAATCGTCAGGCTCTCTCCAAAATAGGCGCGCGCGACAACATAGTCGCCTTGGATTTCCGCCACATTCCCCAGGCTGTTCAGGGAGGTGGCGATGCCAGACCGGTCGCCGATCTCCCGCCGGATCGCCAGGCTCTCTTCAAAATAGGCGTGTGCGGCGACATAGTCGCTCTGCGCGTGGGCCAGCATGCCTACTCCGTTCAATACCTTTGCGCGGACCGCCGTGCGCTCCTGCGCTCCGTCGGTCTGGAGCGCGCTCTCGCACCAGGCCCGTCCCTCCGCCAGATGCCCGCGTGTATGCCAGAAACGCAGCAGTGCGCCGCACAATCGCAGGGGGATCGGCGCATAGGACCGGGCTTCCTGCTCCTTCCTTTCGCCTGCCTTCCCGGTTTGCAAGCGCCAGCCAAGGGCGGCCCGCAAATTCCCATGCTCACGCTCCAACCGGGGCAGCCATACCGCCTGCTCGCCGGCGCTTAACGCCGACTCCGCCTGCTCGGCGAAAGTCAGACACCACTCCAGATGCCGAAACTTCCGCTCCTCCCTCTCGCCGCTCGCATGTAAGTGTTCCGCTGCAAATTGACGCACCATTTCCAGGAGATGGTAGTGTTCCTCCGCTTCCTTCGGCTTGCCAAAGACGACCAGGGACTTGTCGATCAGGGACTGCAACAGGTTCAGCACCTGGGAGGAGGGGATACCCTCTCCAGCACACACTGCCTCCGCCGCTTCTCGTCTCCAGCCGCCCACAAAGACGGATAACCGCTGCAGCAGGCGTTGCTCCGGCTCCTGCAGCAACGCATAGGACCAGTCCAGCATGGCCCGTAATGTCTGCTGCCTTGGCGGTGCATGGCGACTCCCGCCCGTCAGGAAACGGAGTTCATTGTGGAGGAGCGCGGCAATCTGATCCACGGTCAGCGCCCGGATGCGGGCGGCCGCCAGTTCGAGGGCGAAAGGG
>DATGIG010000101.1:0-2303 GCA_035295825.1 Chthonomonadaceae bacterium
ACGGTGCGGAAGGCGCTCTCGATGCACATCCCTACCGATGTCGTTTTGCCCGTTTTTGCCATCTCAAACGCTCCTTATAGGTTCAGAGAAGCGAGAACAGCACGCATGTCCGCCCCGCCCGACCCATGAAAAAGGACCGGAGAGCCTCCGGTCACAATGTTGCGCGGCCGCTCGCCGCTATAGTCAATGTCACCCTCAGAAATATAGAGGTTCTGGAACAGCTCGCAACGGTGATCGAGGACGATCTCGCCCGGGTGCGACAGGAACCAATCGGTGAGGACGCCCTGATCATTCAGGGCGTCGGGCAGCCGCCACAGCCCCATGCGCTCCCAGAGCGCGCGAACGTAGCCGGCCTGACCGATCCAGTTGCCGGCGTTCACGTGCCGATAGGGCGACTCGATGACCGGGAAGCGCTCCGCCAGCCAGGGGAACGGTGCGCAGTAGCGCTCGGCGCTCATCAGGAGCGGAACGTCGAAGGCCAGGTAGCGCGCTTCGATCTCCTCCTGGCCGGCCAGGACTACGCTGTCCCAGCCGTCCAGGAAGAGGATGGTCTGCTCCGGCGGCATCTCGGCGAGATAGCGATGGAGCAGCTTCAGTCGGTAGGTATGGCCGCGATACGGCTGTCCCCACCCGATCACTTCCGGCTCAATGCCCACACGCCGGCATGAACGAAGAAAGGAGGCCCAATGGCCTCCTTCCCCGGTTGCAACCGTCAGAACTCGAATCATCTCAGGCGCCATCCCCCCCTCTACAACCCTCGTTTCGAGGCATCACGGAGATGTCCAGGTACGGTCCGCCGATCGCGTAGTCATCGCTGGGATCGAACATGATCGCCCAGGCAAGACGGCCATGCGGTTTTATCGCCGGATTCGTCTGGTGCGACTCCTGATAGATGCAGTGGAAGCGCTCCGAGATCGCCTTGATGAGCGTTTCCGGGTCCGTGGCCTCCTCCGTCCAGGGGCAGGCCAGCAGATCCAGGTCGGTAGCCATACTCCCATGCACCGCAACCGCGTAACCAAGATCCCGGCCGATCTCCTGGATAATCGGGATCATGGCCGCATAGACGAGCGCATAGGCAGGACGACTCCTGCGTTGTGGTTTATCCTCTGGCATCGCTTACTTCTCCACAGGCACATCCGGCCAGTAGCGCCGCATCTCCGCATAGGAAAGTGGCGCGATCTCGACAGTCTGACCCGCCAGGGCGTGCGTGCAGTCGTTGCAGTATTGGATCTTGCCGTCCTCGATGACGACATGGTTCCGATCCGGATTCGGGTCGGCTCTCAGCTCTTCGAGCGTCTGCCCCTCTTTGCCGGAGGTTTCGTTGATGGAAGGCTTGAATGTCGGGCGCTCGTAGTTGCCGTTGAACTTCCAGCGGCCGTCGCGCGGAATACGCATCATTCCCGTCACCGGGCAGCGGATGAGCCAGCAGTCCGGCTTTTCGCGCATACGATAGTAAGGCATGAACGTTTCCCTTCCTCAGCAGCTCCTCAAGAAGCCATTTTGCAGGAACGCATGGAAACTCCCGCAGATGATTGAGCCGGAGCCAGCCTTGCACGTCAGGCCATTCTTATCGACCGTCACTGTCTCGGGTTGTCTGGGATCGCCATGCCGCACCCAGCACCGATGGACATTGTCCTGCGGACTGCCACAGTTGGAACAGCGGCTATCGACACACCAGTCGCCACCCGGCGTCCGCACCATCAGCGCCTTGCCGTCCGGCCCTGTCCCCATGCCGTCGTAAGTATCGGGCTCAGGGTGAAACCACATCGCGCCGGCGGGCGCATCGCAGAGCTGGATCTCCTCACCCGTATCAGAGCGCCGGTAGAGGCCGGTGTTGCTGTGATATGTGGCGCGCGGATCCATGTCGCTAAACCGATACCCGCATGCGCAAGCGCTCGGCCAATCAGGATGGCTTTTGTCATTCCAGTAGAGCGACATATCGGGAAAGCCATCCTTGTATTCGAACGGCCCCTCCACCCGATTTTCCGCTCTGTGACTGCCGCCTCGATGCGCGGGACAATTCCCACCTTGGGAGCGAATGAGGAATGCAACCACGCGTCCGGTCGGTTCCAGGAAGAAACAGCGAATGGGTTCCATTAGAGGACCTCCTGCCAGGGTCGGCGCTCCATCTTTGTCTCACGACACCAACGCAGCGCAAACTCCGGGCCTAGCAGACCATGCTCCGCTTCGGGAACGTCAAAGCGGGGCACGCCGCGCATGAACTGACCGAGGCGCGTCCCGACGAGCAGACTGCTTCCTTGCCAGACGACCCCAAGGTGCGATTCCCCGACGTGCAGCCGGCT
>DATGIG010000102.1:0-5645 GCA_035295825.1 Chthonomonadaceae bacterium
ACTGGCTAAAAGACGGGTGAGATGCCAGCGCCAGGATTCCAGCCGCGACTCCTCGATGCCCCCCTCGATGTAAGCGACGATCGCCTGCTCCGTCCAGGCCAGCATCGGCTCATAATCCAGCAAGATCTGGCGGAGGGTGCGGATCGTCGGGGCATCCGTCACCGGGCAGGTATCGTCTATATGGTGGCGGTAGGCCACTTCCAGCGCTCGACCTACCACCTGGTGGATGCCGACCAGCAGCTCCGGCGTGTCTTGCGCGGAGAGCAGTTCGTCCACCAGGCCATCGATCTCGGCATCGCGAAAGGCATCGATCTCCGGCAGGCGCTTCTCCTGCTCGTTCAGGCGCTCTCGCAGCCTTCGGGAGGCGTCCGCGTGCCAGAACAGGTGCCGCCCTGTTTCGATCTTCACCTCGAAGTCCGGGATCGCCAGCGTCCAGGAGCCGAGCCCCTGCGCCAACCGGCGCTCGAAATAGAAGAACCGGAGCAATCGGCGAGCGCTCTCCTCGACGGTGTACTTCCCGCCGATCTTGCGCAGATCACGTGGAAACGTGTAGGGATAGGCGGCTTGCCTCTGCAATGCGGCGGCGCGCTGCTCGGGTCGTGAGGCAGGTGGAAGGGGAGGGTTGGCCCCTATGGGCTGTTCGGACATTCTCTTCTCCTGAAGCGCTCAAATGGCGCATATGATTATTACCCCCAAGTTCACAGCCAAGTTCTTGAATTCCTGCCTCGATTCCTCGCTTTCCGTCTCGTGCAGGGTATCCTAAAGGGGCGGAAAGCGTCGCAAGCCGACGGCCATGCCATACAGTGTATGACGTGGAGTGTTGAGAGGAGGATGGTGAGCGTGACCTCGCCGACACATGTCCCCCGATTGGGACCTCTTCCCCTGGTGCTGGGGATTACCGGACATCGCGATATACGCCCTCAAGACCGGCCCAGCCTGGAAGCTGCGCTTCGCGGTATCTTTACGGAACTGCACTCGCAATATCCGCATACCCCGCTTATCCTGCTCTCTGCACTGGCCGAAGGCGCCGACCGCCTGGCGGCACAGGTAGCCCTCGATTGCGGACACCGCCTCATCGCCCCGCTACCTCTGCCGAACGAACTCTACAAAGAGGACTTCGAGACCCCCGAATCCCGTGCGGAATTCGATGCCTTACGGGAGCGGGCATCCGAATGGTTCGTCATGCCCCTGCTACCCGGCGTCACGCTTGAACAGGTGAGCCGCCCTGGCGACGCCCGCAACAACCAGTATGCGGTTGCGGGCGCGCATATCGTGCGCCACTGCCAGATCCTGATCGCTCTCTGGGATGGCGAGCGGATCGGGCGCGTGGGTGGCACCTCGAACATCGTCCAGTTCCATCTGGAAGGGGTCCCGGAAGTCTACGGCCCGGCTCGGAGCCGCCTAGACCCCATCGAAACCGGTCCCGTCTACCAGATCGTGACACCGCGCCTGAGCAACCCTACCCCCCAGGGCGCCCCCTTCGCCCTCGTCAAGCTGTATCGTCATAAAGAGGAGACGGAAGAGAAGACCGCCGCAGTCCAGGCGGCGTATGAGAGCGTCTACGCCAATCTGGAAGCTTTTAATACGGATGCCCTACGCGTCCAGCGCGATCCGGTGCTGAAAGCCGCGTACCAGCAGAGCCGTGAATACCTCTTTCCCGAAAGCAAGGCTCCCGTGCTCTCTCCCGACCTCAAGGCCATGCGCGAGAGCTTTGCCATCGCCGATTCTCTGGCCCAGCACTACAATCGGATGACCTACCACTCCCTGCGCGATCTCTATCTGCTTATTGGCTTTGCCATCGTCGCTTTTGTCATCTTCGAGCGTGTCCTGGAGAACATCTGGATTCTGGCGACCTATATCCTCCTGACGCTGGCGGCCTACGGTCGCTGGTTTTTCGGGGTCAAGCGCAGCGACTGTCAAAACCGCTTCCAGGACTATCGGGCGCTGGCAGAGGGCTTACGCGTCCAGTTCTTCTGGCATCTGGCGGGCTTGCCGGACGTCGCTGCCGATCACTATCTGCGCAGGCAACGCAGCGAGATGGACTGGATCCGCGACGGGGTACGGGTGTGGTGCATCGCCGACAGGAGCCTGGAGGCCGAGGAGGCCAGGGAGCGACTCCCACTGCTCCAGGAGCACTGGATCGCCGATCAAGCCCACTATTTTGTGAAGGCAGCGCACCGCGAGGAGGCGCAGCAGGAGGTATACGAGCGGGCTTTTCGGATGCTGCTGACGTTGGGCGTCATCCTACCTGTAAGCGTGAACCTTCTCACGCTGGTGGTGACGCCCTGGCACCAGTTTTTTGAGGAGCACAAGCTGGAGAAGGGCTGGGTCGCTGCGCTGACCACCTATCCGGGGATCTTTGCGGCGCTGATCGAAGCGTATACCCAGAAGAAAGCGCTGAGCCAGCACGCCAAGCAGTACCGGCGTATGAGCGCCATCTTCGCCAAGGCGGACCAACATATCAAGCAGATGATCGCCGAGGGAAAACAGGAGCGGGTGCATCACCTGCTTGTGGAGTTGGGCCGAGAGGCATTGACCGAGAACGGCGATTGGATCGTGACGCATCGCGAACGTCCCGTGGACCTGCCCCACGGTTAATGCCATTTCCGTGGGATCACCTTACGCTTGGATGCCCCATCGCCAGGAGGATCCCATGCAGAATATACCATGGGTGGGGCGGGTGGCCGGGTATATAAGCAGCGACCGGTACGATGGCATCCACTCCGTCGGCTTGGGCGTAACCCCCTCGATGCGGCGTACCGGAGATCGCCGAAGCTCCGGCTGCGATTATCAGTCGGGGCTCAGCCATGGCGTCGTAGCAGCGGCGCAACGGCTCCTGCATGGCGCGCGCGACCGGGCCGGTTACCAGAAGGGCATCCGCAAAGCGGGGAGAGGCGACAAAATGGATGCCGAACCGGCTGGAGTCAAAGATCGGGTTGTTTGCAGCGCTTACCTCCAGATCGGAGGCGTTGTCGCCGGTGGAGACTTCGCGGATATGGATCGAACGGCGCAAACCAGGGAGCAGAGGAGCCGGCGCGGGCGGGGGAGCTACGGGCCAGTTCGTCAAAATCAGATCCTCGCGGCGATGCACCGCGACCCTGGTGCGCCTATCCTCGACGAGAGTTCCGGTGGGACACGCGGCCGTACAGCCTCCGCAGGCAATACACCGCCCCAGGTCCAGTGAGACACGACCCCCATTCGGTTCCGGTACGATCTCTATCGCCTCGGTAGGGCAGGCGTCCGTACAGAGACGGCACCCCTGATCCGCCTGACAGGGGCTTCCTGTCACGCCTGGCAAGCCACGACTGTAGACGGGGAGATCCGGGAATAACTCGCGTTGCGTCGCGCTCTTTGTTTTCACTAGCTGAAAGAGGGTTTGTAACATACTCCTTGGTCCTTGGACGGCGTTTCAACGCCGCAACTACGATTCGCTTAGAGGTCGTTGCCACTGTAGGAGAGTCCGAAACTCTTATTGCATAGTGGGAAATCCGCCACCAGTTCCCCACGTGCGGCAATCGCCAGCCCCGTCCAGTTGTTGAAACTGGGATCTTTGATCGTATAGCGGGAGATATGGCCTGCAGCATCCGTGAAAACTAGGTGGATCAACTCTCCGCGCCAGGCCTCTACAACCCCTACCCCCACCCGATCCGGCGGCAACGCGGTTGGTACGGTGACCTTCACCTCTTCCTCCTCTGACAGCGAGGTCGCAAGATTGGCGATGAGACCGAGGCTGGCATGGGTCTCCTGAACGCGGATCCGGACGCGCGCCAGCACATCGCCCTCCTCGGCAGACGCGACCTGCCAGGTCAGCGAGGCGTAGGGAACCTGCCTAAAAGCCTCGCGCACGTCATAGGCGGCCCCGCTGGCGCGCCCGGCAGGACCTACCAGGCCAAAATCGCGCGCTAACGACGGACGCACTTTGCCGGTACCCTCCATGCGCTCCAGTGCGCCGGGGTTTTCCATCAGCAAGGGCGCTGCCTGCGCAAATGCGGTCTCCAGCGCCTCCGTTTCACGCAGAAGATCGTCTCGTCGCTCCGGCTGGAGATTTCGAACCACGCCTCCAGGCAGGATATACGCTGTCTGGAATCGCGAACCTGTCAGCCGCTCCCCCATCCCGAGCGCCCGACCGCGCAGGCATCCGAACGTTGCGGCCCCCGCCGCAAAGCCGATATCGTTGCAGATACCGCCCAGGTCTCCCAGATGCGAGGCGACGCGCTCGATCTCCAGCGCAAGGGCGCGCAGGGTCTGAGCCGTAGGGGACGGCGTGATCCCTAAAATCTGCTCCATGGCCATCGCGTGCGCCCAGGCGTTTCCGGCAGTCGTATCGCTGCTGGCTGCCTCCGCCAGAAAACGCGCGCGCTTCCAGGGTATCTCGCACAACTGCCGCTCTACCCCGCGATGCTGATACCCTAGCCGTATCTCCAGGTTCTGGATCACCTCTCCCAGGCAACTGAAGCGAAAATGCCCCGGCTCGATGATACCGGCATGGATAGGGCCGACCGGGATCTCATACACCCCCTCTCCCTGAACGGTCAGGAACTTGTATCTGCGGGGGGCGTCCCCGTCGTTGGGCGCCGACGCATACGCATCCCGCAGAGGGTGGAAACCCTCCGGCCAGGCTTCGTGGAGGATCACGCTCTTAAAGCGCGGATGCCCCTCCGGTCGGATACCGAAGAAATCGTAGATCGCCCGCTCGAACCAGTGGGCCTGCGGGGAACGCGAAGTCAATGAGGGAAAAGTCTGCGCATGGGATTCCAGCGGCGTCTCCCACAATGCCATGCCGCCCTCCGCCGGATGGAGAAGCAGCGTCATCAAGGCAAAATCCGGTCGATCCGAAATCTGTCGCGCCGTCAATAGACCCAGACGGCTCCCCTGCTGGAGAGCCTCTCCCAATCGCGCTTCGAGATCCGCCAACGGCACGAGATGCAGCGTTATCGCGGGTTGTCTCGAGGGTGTCATTGCGTGAGAACTCATCGAGCCACCTCGTTTGCCAGCGCGAAAACCGCAGGCGCCAGCATCACGCCCAGCAGCAGTGAAGCGATCAGCAGCAGCCCTGGAATGGCCGTGAGTGAGAAAGCCCTCCGCTCCTCCGACTTCCCGGCAGCCGGCTCACCGAACACCATGGAGGCGGTATGCACGGAGAGCGCAATGAAAGCGATGGCGAGCGCCACGCACAGAACCACTACCGTAGCGATATGGCGCGCCCCCGCCGCTGCCGACAGGATCTGCCACTCTGCCAGGAAACTCCCGAACGGCGGCGTCCCGGCGACCGCGATGACCGCAAGAAGCAGTATCATCGCCTGTGCAGGAGAGGTGGTCAGCACCCCTCGGATCTCCCGAATGCTCTTGGTTCCATGCTGCTGCAGCAGGTTGCCCGCCAACAGGAACAACGCCACCTTCACCAGGCTGTGGTTGCTTGCCTGAAGTGCGAACCCGGAGCCGGTGGAGAGCGCAATCGCCACGGCCATCAGGCCGACGTTCTCCATACTGGAGTAGGCCAGCATCCGTTTGAGATCGCGCTGTTTCAGCAGGAAGAGGCCGGCGACCAGCACCGTAACCACCCCCATCGGCAGGAGGGTGATCCGCACAAAGCCCCCGGCGCCCGCCGCTTCCATCAGGCCGCTGGTGCGCCAGAGCGCCACCAG
>DATGIG010000103.1:0-4390 GCA_035295825.1 Chthonomonadaceae bacterium
CATCGTCGTCCGAAAGTAACTCGCCTGCCGGAGACGGTCTGGATTAACCGTCCGGCTCAGCCCGTTTGTGAGGCAACCCCGTAACGGTTGCTACACAAAAAATCTTGAACTTTTTGTCTCAAAGCCCTTGACACATTCCGCCTCCAATGTCCCGTGCTGGATGGACGTTCACGACCTGAAAGGCGGCGACTTCTGGCGTAATCAGATCAATAAGGCCATCAAAATGCATGACAAACTGATCGTGGTCTGCTCACGGGAGGCTCTATTTCGCAAGGAAGTAGTCGAGGAAATCATCGAGGCCATCGAAGCTGAGCGAGAAGCGGAGGCGCAGAAGCTATTCCCGGTGCGCCTAGACGACTTCCTGTTCACCAAGGAAGCGGAGGAACTGGCGTACCAGATCCTTCCCTCTCGCCAGCGACGAGAGGACTGGTTGACCTATCTACGAAACTACCAGGTTCCCGACTTCAGCAATTGGAAGGATTTCGACACGTTCCAGAGGGAATTCGAAAAACTCCTGAATGCGCTCAAGAACCCAGAAAAACGTTAACCCATCAAGTACCAGATGCCAGCATCAATGATGGTCGCACCACTCGCTTAAGAGGACGAGGACGCACCAGACGGGGAGAGATCGGAAATCATTTGCTGAACGGTCTGTTCTTCCTCAGCACTCAGCGTCATAGGGTGAGGTCGGATCACGATGATCTCCGCCCCAGGACCTGCCGGCACCTGGGGGCGCTCCGTCAGGTCCATGCCCGCCGCTTGCATCCATAGGCGCATCATCTGAGCATCGCCCCGCGAGACCGCCGCCTCGAACGCCTTTTCTATCTGGCCCGCATCCAGCCGCCCCAAGGCCCGCTGCAGTGCGTTGTACAACTCATCCCGATTGCTTCCCCGCGCTGCTGCCGCGCCTGAGAGACCTGGCGCTTCCACACCTTCCGGATCGGCGTCCACATGGCCCGCTGTTCTGGTGTCATCGTCTCGATGAACCGCGCGAGCTGCCCCGGCTCCAACCCCTCTATCACATCCTCGGTTTCGTTCTCCAGCATGATCGTTTGCCTCCCATCTCTATGCTACCCTGTGCAAAGCCGCTTCGCAAGGGTCGCGCGCGCGCACACGCGCGTTATGCGCATGACGGTATACAACGGCTCTCCCTCCGTCCGCGTCGCGTGTCACACCCAGCCAGGCCGCTTCATCGCAGAAGAGATCAGAACATCTGCAGCGGAATGCAGTCCTTTCGCGCGGGCGGACAGGCGAGCGGGGCATGGTCGGTGAGGGCGTCGGCCACACAGCGGGCGCAGTGGGCATCAATTACCGCATCGAGGGCGACCGTCGCCGCGACGAAGGCGGCTTCGAGAGCTTTCCCGGCAGCATCTTCGTCCCCATGGATGTATGCGGCGAGGGCGTCGTCATAGAGCGTGCGGACGTGCTGGTAAGCGCGATTGTCAGCAATGGACTTCATGGGCGTTTCCTGGTAAGATCAAATGATGAGCGACAACAAACCAACATCTCCATTATACTCGAATTCTGTCTGCTTATCGCAAGCCAGGCAAAACAAAAGGGCCGGAGGAGTTTTCCCTCGGCCCCTTTGCGTCTCACTTCATTCGATCTACCGGGCTATGCTGCCGGTGCTGGCTGGCAATGTCGGCCTGAGCGAAGGCGACATAACGCTGCGTCATCTTCACATCGGTATGGCCCAACAGCGACATAAGCGTGAACTGGTTGCCTCCGTCACGCAGAAACCAGACGGCAAAGGTATGGCGAAACGTATGCGGACTGACCCGAATGGTTTCAATCTTCGCGGCGCTGGCCAGGCGGCCCAACATCTGCAGCACCCCATTGGGTGTAAGCGCCTCCCCGATATTCTTGCCGTTGTCCGATTTGAAGAGCGGCTCCTCCGGCGTGCGCTCCTCCTCGCGCAGATACGCCCAGAGCGCCTTTGCGGTCCGGCGGCCGTAGTAGACCGAGCGCTTCTTCCCTCCCTTGCCCTCCACCACCGCCGAGCGCGTCACCATCTCCAACTGCCCGAATTTCAGCGCACACATCTCCGAGACGCGTACCCCGGTATCCAACAGAAACAAGCAGATCGCCTCATCGCGCCGGGGATGCTTGGAGCGCCTGGCGGCCGCCAGAACAGCATCCACCTGCTCCGGCGTGAATGGCTGAATCTGGTCCGGCCGATCAATAGGCGGCTTCACTTTCGCCATTGGCGAGGCATCTATTCCGCCCTCCTCCACAATCCAGTTCAGGCAGGCGCGAAGATGGCGGTGGTATAGCTGGATCGTCGCCGGCGTCACCGGCTGGTTCTCCTTCGGATTACCCCAGCGCCCGCCTGGCTCCTTATGCCCGTTGGTGATATAGGCTAGAAACTTACGCAGCGTCAGGGTATCCACCGCACCGATTTCGTACTGCTTCAGCCACCAGAGGAACTTCTCCAGGATCAAACGCCGCAACGCCAGAGTACGCGCGGAGTGCTGGCGGATTTCGCAGTCCAACAGCCAGCCTTCCGCATAGCGCTTGAACTCGGAAGCGCCGAGCGAAGAGTTCAGAGAATTTCGGGAAGATAGATGTGTGTTTTCCATGATGCCTCCAAAACCGGGTGTCTGGAGGCGAAGGGAAGCCGTGAGGTATATGTTGCGCCCTATCTCAAATTGCCGTTCGAGAAGAGCTTGAGGAAGCGGGAGACGGGATTCGGACCCGCGACATCTACCTTGGCAAGGTAGCGCTCTACCACTGAGCTACTCCCGCAGAGAGGCAAACCGGGCATTTCTGATGGGCAAGAGGGGACTTGAACCCCTACGCCTTGCGGCACCAGTTCCTAAGACTGGCGTGTCTGCCATTCCACCACTCGCCCGAAAACGGGGCGAAAGCCCTCCGTTTGTGGTCAATAATATAGCACAGGATGCCCCGGTTGTCAAGAGGATTTTTCGCTCGTTCGAGAGGACTATCTTTCGACTGGCAGTGCGCGACAGCGAAAGCAGAGAGGCGCTCCCCGAGGGGAAGCGCCTCCAATTCTGACGGATCAGGCCGGGGTCAACTGGAGCGTTGGCTCGACCGTTGCGACCGCTTCGACCTCCATCTTCGGCACGATCTCCGTATAGGCCATCACCGGGAGTGTCGGCAGGGAGCGTTCGATCAGGCGCTTCATGGGCAGACGGATCTGACCGGAGCAGAGCAGCACCGGCGAGTGGCCCTGCTCCGCCGCGTGTTCGACCTGCGCTGTCAGCTCTCTGATGATGGCCTGGGCTAGAGTGGGATCTATCGCCAACATGTTGCCGGTCGGGGTCACCTGCACCGCCTCCCGCAGCTCCTGTTCCAGGGACGGGGCCAGGGTAATCACGCGCAGTACGCCATCCTCGCTGTCCTGGTGCTGCTTGCAGATCTGGCGGGCTAATGCAGCGCGAGAAAACTCCGTTAGGGCGTCCAGGTCCTTGGTGCGTGGGGCGTAGTCCGCCAGCGTCTCCAGGATGGTTGCAAGGTCGCGAATGCCTACCCGCTCTTTGAGCAGGCCCTGCAGCACCTTCTGCACCTCGCCCAGTGTGAGGTGGTTGGGGATCAGTTCGTTCACCGCCGCCTCGTCGGTCTGCTTCACATGGTCCACCAGCTTCTGCGTCTCCTGCCGTGTCAGCAGTTCGAACGCATGGGCCTTGAGGGTCTCCGTGAGGTGGGTGATGAGGACGGTAGACGGATCGCTGACGACGTAGCCTGCCATCTCCGCCCGATCTTTGAGCGCACGGGAGATCCAGATCGCTGTCATCCCGAAGGCCGGGTCCACGGTCGCGATGCCCTCGAAGCGCTGTACCGCCATCCCCAGATCCACGGCCAGCACCGAGTTCGGTTGGAGTTCGCCGATTGCGACGACCGCGCCCTTGATCTTCAACTGGTAGACAGTGGACTTCAGTTGCAGGTTGTCGCGGATGCGGACCGTGGGCAGGACGATCCCCAGTTCCAGGGCGATCAATTTGCGCAGGTTGCTGACGCGCTCGGCCAGGTCGCCGCCCTGGTCCGGCAGGGCCAGGGGAACCAGGTTGCTGCCCAGTTCGATCTCGATAGTCTCGACTCCCAGGTGCTGCATCACGCTCTCGGGGCCGGCGGGAGGCTGCGAGGTCTTGGCAGCCTCCGCGGCCTCCGCAGCCCTACGCTGCGCCTCCTCCCGCTTCTCTCTGCGGGAGAGCGTAAACGCCCCGTATCCGGTCATGCCCGCCATCACCACCAACTGCAGCTTGGGGAAGCCGGGGATGAGCATCAGGAACAGCAGCATCCCGGTGACGATGAGCATGGGGCGCGGGCCTTTGAACAACTGCGCCGAGAACTCCTGGCCCATCGGGCGCTCGGAGGCGGCACGGGTGACCAGCAAGCCCGTGGCCGTCGAGATGAGCAGCGCGGGGATCTG
>DATGIG010000104.1:0-24344 GCA_035295825.1 Chthonomonadaceae bacterium
CCATGCACAAAGTTCGCCCAGATCGGGTCCATCGACAGATCCCAGGACACCATGATGCAGGCGGCGACCAGGGGGGTTGTCATCACCCCGGCGCGGTTCCTCAGAAGGATCTCCGCCAGGGTCCAGGATACATAACCGATCCCGATATAGGCCAGCCCCAATAGAATGGGCACCTGCAGGATTTTTGGCCCCATCACATCCGTGAAGTGGTAGTGTCCGAAGGGGAAGCCGGTGGCAATGCTCAGGTTCTCGCTCAGGTTGCCGATGACGATGCAGATGCCGATGAAGGCGAGTACGCCGCGCACGCCGTAGCGGATCGCCCCATGCACCAGTGCAAAGAGCAGTGCCGGAAGCACATGCACCCCGACAATAACCACCATGGGGAGCTTCTCCGGATACGCCTGCGCTACTCTCGCGGCAGCATAGAGCAGGGCCAGTCCCCAGAGCAAGGCGCTTCGGTAGTATCCGGGAGCCAGCCCACGAGAGGGATAAAAGGGGATGCGGAAAGCAGTGCGGCGTGTTTTGAAAGCGCTGCCGTGATCCATGCCCTATTGTACCTGCTGCTGCGGAGAGCGCGAACATTTCGTATTTTTCTGCGTAAGGACGGAAGGTGCGCCGAGGCATCGCCGCAACGCCGATAGAGAGCTGTTTCTTATCAGGCAACCGGGTGCCCTCGGATCGCGCCGAAACGAGGCGATCTTCCGTAAACCTGAAAGGAAACCACGTCATGTATGTCACACGCGCCACGAAGCCGGTTCGACATGCCCTGGCAACCCTCCTGGCTCTGGGATCTTCCGCGCTGCTGCCCGCTATGGCGCAGAATCCACCCGCCGTCCCCACCCAGAACAACGACAACGCCCGCACCGGGGCCAATCTCAGCGAGACGATCCTGACACCGGCCAATGTCACGGTGTCGAAATTCGGCAAGCTCTTCACCCGCACCCTGGACGCCAATGTCAACGGCCAGGTGCTCTATGTGCCCAGCCTGAGTATCCAGGGCGTCAATCACAACGTCATCTTCGCGTTCACATCCAACAATGCCAACAACTCGCCCTGTAGCGTCTATGCCTTCGACGCCGATTCCCCTACCGCCTCGAACCCGCTCTGGCGACACCAATTTACCAACTCCGCGCAGTGGAATACCTGTACTCCCGTCATAGACACCGCCAATAAGATCCTCTATGTCCTTACCAAGGATAACAATGACAACGGCCCGACCAATCTGCACGCGCTCGACCTCACCTCCGGCAATGAGCTGCCGGGAAGCCCTATTACCATTGCGGCCTCCGTGCCCGGCACGGGGGATGGCAGCGTCAACGGGGTGGTCTCGTTCGATACCAGCCATGCCAACTGCCGCCCCGGCCTGTTGCTGCTCAATGGGGTGGTCTATTTCGCCTTTGCGCACAATACCGATAGCTTTCCCTATCACGGCTGGGTCTTCGGCTACAGTTACAACGGGGCGAAGTTCACTCAGACCGCCGTCTTCAACACCTGCCCGAACGGCGGACTGTCGGGCATCTGGCAGGCGGGCAAGGGACTGGCCGCCGACAATGCGGGCAATATCTACTGCTCCGTCGGCAACGGCACCTTCGACGTCAATACCGGCGGCACAAGCTATGGGATGTGCTACCTGAAACTGAGTACGCCCAACCTGACCGTGGTAGACTGGTTTGCGCCCTTCGACGAACAGGCGCTCAGCAATTCCGACCTGGATCTGGGCAACAGCGGCCCCCTCGGCATCCCCGGCACCAACCGGCTCTTCGCCGGAGGCACCAAGTTCGGCTCGGCCTTCCTGCTCGATTCGACGAACATGGGCCACTTTACCTCCGGCGGGCCGGATAAGTGCCTGCAGCGTCTGGATGGGGTGAGCAACAACGACAACGTGGGGCAGAACCCCATCGTGTGGGATGCCGGGGCGACCAAGTACATCTATCTCTGGCCCAATGGTTTCCAACTCGAACAGTTCTTCTACGATACCACGGTAAACCAACTCAATCCGGCGGGGATATGGAAGACGTCGAGCAACGCCAGTGCGGGCGGCTCGCTCGCCATCTCCGCCAACGGCAGCAGCAACGGCATCCTGTGGGCGGTGGGCGCCGATGGGGTGGTCCGCGCCTTCGACGCCACCAATGTGAGCAATGCCGAGTTGTGGGACAGCTCCCAGAACAGCAACCGGGACGGCCTGGGCTCCGTCGGGCACTTTCAATTCCCGACCGTGGTGAACGGCAAGGTGTATGTCCCGACCGGTTCGGGCTCCATCGTCGCTTACGGCCTGCTGCCGACCAACAATCCCACCACGCTGAACCCGGTAGCCGACAGCTATGTGCGGGCAGGCACCTATTATGGTAACGACAACTTCGGCAGCGCCACCTCATTGATCGTCGAGACGGCAGCCCACAACAACACCAATACCAGCAATCGGGCCGCCTACCTGAAGTTCGACCTGACCCAGGTCACCACCGCGCCCGCCAAGGCGACCCTGACGCTCACCGTCAACTCCGGCAGCTTCCCCTACGGCGGCACGGAGACGGTCAATCTCTACGACATCGCCAATACGGCCTGGACGGAGAGCGGCATCACCTACAACAATGCGCCCGGTCTCAATGGCAGCACGTTCACCAGCACGGGGACGCTGCTGACCACGCTGAATGCGCCTCTGAAGATCGGTACGATCTCGATTGACTTAACGGCTTATGTCACGGCGCACCTCGGCCAGATGGTGACTCTGCAGTTGATAGACCCCAATGTGGAGAGCAAGGCGCTCTATATCAACAGCAAAGAGGCGGCCTCCGGCAAACCCACACTCACCCTCCAGTGATCTGTCCGCCCGGCGTTAAGCGCAACCCGGCGCTCCCTTCCTTTGGAAGGGAGCGCGAGGGCTACTCCGCGGAGAGCGGAGCGGTGAAGGCGCTGACATGGCCGCTGAGTTTACGGCTGGCCCAGAGGCCCAGCAGCGCGCTCAATAGGGCCAGAACGAGGCGGAAGGCGTTTTCGGAGGCGTGAAAGGAGGCGACGTGGATGGAGAGACGCTGCGACAGGACGATCAACCCTGCCCCCGCGATATAGCCCGCCGGGGCGAAGAAGCCTTCGATCAGTGCGCCCACGCGGCCGCGCAGCTCCTGGGGCGTCTGCGCGAGAAACGCGTGCGCTGCGGGCTCCTCGACGCCGAAGATGGCATAGAGGAGGTAGAGCGCGACCGCCGCCGCCGCGATCCCGCCGAAACAGGCCATCAGCGCCAGCCCGATGAGCAGCGTGATGGGGGTCAGCAGGAAGATATGGCGGAAACCGATCCGACGTATCAGGATGCCCGCCAGCGCGGCCTGGATGACCGCCTGCATGACAGGGCGCGCCAGTGTGAAGAGCCCGTACGCGGTCTGGAGCGATCCGGGAGCGTGCGCGCCGACCTGCGTGATCTCCGCAAGGCGAGTGAGGAGATGGTAGGTCATGATCGTCCAGACAGCGCCGGTCGAGATCGTAGCCAATGACAGATAGCGGAGGGTGCGCTCCCGCCAGATGTAGCCCAGGGCCGCACTCAGCCCCCTTGGAGCCTCGATTTCGACGGCGACGGGCTGCTTCGGTGCGGTCAGAACCCCGCGATAGCGGACGATCAGCCAGGCGCAGAGCAGCGTTAGCCCCCCGTTGAGCAGAAGCAAGAGGGGAACCGCTTCCGGCTTCCAGTGCCCGGCTGCCGTCGCGATCAGGTTGCCGAGCAGGCTGCCGATGAGCGTAACGCTGCCCAACAGGCCGAACAGACGGGTCGCCTGCCCGACGGAGAAGACGTCCTTGGCCAGCGTCCAGATGAGGACGACAGCCAGATACGCCTGTTGATTGTTCAGCACGAGCAGGCTGCCATAGCGCGCCCAGCCGGGGGCATGCACGAGGAAGAGGAGATAGAGCAGTCCGTAGCTCAGCCCGAAAACGCTCAACAGGCGCACGGCCAGCGTGACGCGATCCATGCGATCCACACGCATGGCGTAGATGCAGGACCCAAACGCGGCAAGCAGCGCATCCAGGGTCCAGGCCTGGATCAGGCTGGACGATGCGGCCTGGCTGACCAGGCCGCTCGTCGCCACGATCTCGTTGCACTCCTGTACCAGCGCACAGCAGCCCAGGAGCGTCGCGATCAGGACAAAACGGGCGCGCTCCGCTCTCATTTCCGGCTCCCTCTACGGCTCATCCGACCTGTAGCTGGCAGCGGTACTTCTGCCACACGTAGTCGGTCACATGGTCGCCGTAGCGCGCGCGAAACCAGGGCTGCAGATAGTCGTCGCCCCGCCACCCGCCCCGGCAGAGCGACGCGCCGCAGTGGCAGTCATAATCCACCTGCCGCTCCGTGTAGATGGTAGCGTAGTCTAAGGTGATCTCCTCGCCCTTTGCGATGGACCGGCGGGCGCAGAGATCCAACCCCGTCACCCAGGCGTTGGGATCGCAGGAGTGGTTGATCGGTTTCCAATTGCGGGGATCGTCGTCCCACAGGACGAAGAGGTCGTCCGTGAGTGGATAGGCGTAGTGCCGGAAGAACTCCCGGTTGCGCTGGCCCCAGCTTTGCTCCACGTAGGCGCGGCTCGCCAGCTTATGGGGCTGCTCCTCCAGGCGATAGATACAGTCTCCTGCCGCCAGATTCCTGGCGGCGTAGAGGCCGTTGCCCCGCACGGCATCCCGACGGACCACATAACGTGGCGTCGCCGCCTCCTGGCGGCGCAGCGCGTAGGCGATCATCTGCTGCAGGAAGCCTGCCTTCCCAACGCCGTCCTGAAACAGGATATCGTCCGCCGTGCTGCCGTCCTCATCCCGGTAGAACAGAGAGCAGTTCGGGTTGATTTCGAGCAGGAAGAGGCGACCATCACGATCCATGCGAATATCGCTGCGGGCATATCCCGTGCCTCGCAGGGCCAGGAACATCTCCTGCGTCATCTCCTGCAGCCGATGCGCAAGCTCCCCATCCTCGACCGCCATGCGCCGGTGCGCGAAATCCGACTTCCACTTATAGTCGAAGGTCTTGAAGGTGACGCCCGGCTCGAAGCGGTGTTCGATAGGCCGGTAGGTCACGGCCTGCCCCTCGCCAGGGCCGCTGGCGACCAACACGGAGAATTCGCGCCCCTCGATGAACTCCTCGATCAGCGCGCCGCCGAAACAGGCGATGGTCTGATATGCCTGCATGTACAGTTGATCCCAGGTCGTGACCCGCGAGCGCTCCGTGATGCCAACGCTGTTATAGCCGTTCTCCGGCTTCACGATGCAGGGCAGGCGCAGCGTATGCGCAGCCTCCGCGATCCCGGCTTCGTCCCGAGCGAAGACATACGCAGGCGTCTCGATCCCCCAGTAGTAGCAGACCTCCTTCATCATCTCCCGCGTCGGTTCGTAGAAGGCCGACCCCGCTCCGGTAAAGGCGCGCCGGTCGCGCTCCAGCGCCATCACCACCTCCAGGCCCGGCGTGTCCTCGCCCCACGCGCCATCGCAGAGGTTGATAAAGACGTCGGCCTGCAGGCGCTGTATCTGCCCGACCGCAGTGGCTTTGTCGAGAAATACATGGCTCACCTGGTGTCCGGGGAGCAGCGGTGCGAGGTCTCGCCGTATGTCCAGATCGGCGATACAGGAAGCGCTATCCCGATAAGAGGGCTGCAGTACGCAGATATTCATCGCACCGCCTCCCTCTCCGCCGAAACGACCTGCTCGCTCCGGGCAAAGAGTGCCTCAATATGGGGGTTGAAGAAGTAGTCTTTTCGCCGCTCTCGGGGCAGTTCCTGCGCACCGGCGATCCAGCCCAGGCACTCCCGCGCGCCGCAGCAGCACTCGAAGGGGCGCGCCATGGTCCACTCCGTGGAGGGGTAGAAGAAGGTCAGTTCGTCGCCGGGCGCCAGGTCCCGATTGGCAATCACCTGCTGGGCCGCCACGTCCAGGATCGTGCTGGGGGCGCAGGAGTGGTTCATAAAGCCGAGGACGTCGATCTGGTCGATATGCTGTCCGGGGCCGATCTGGATGGTGAGATAGGTCGGCTCCGAGACGATATGCCGGCACGGCAGGGGGCGGATGACTTCGCCGCGACGATACGGCTGCGAAGTGATTAAGCGTGCGCCGGTGGGGCCATCGGATGCCACCACATGCAGCTCCGGATGGGGGCGCAGCAGGTAGCCCGCGACATAGCTGCCATAGCGGGCGCGCACGCGCTCCGGAAGGTACTTGTAGCCACGGGTGCGCCCCCGGCATTCCGCAGCGCCGCAACGGCACTCCGGAACCGCGATGGAGACATACTCGGTCGTCTCGTAGTCGTAGGTGATCTCGTCACCGGGCGCAATCGGCTGCATCGCGACAAAGTCGTAGCCGCCGAAGCGGTTGTTGCGGACCCCGGTATTGGGCGCGCAGGAGTGATTGATAAGGCGTGCCGGCGCATCCAGTTCGACGTGGATCTCCGTCTCCACCTGCACCGAATGGATCGTCCGCTCCGGCAGGAGCTTCTGGCGCTTGCCTACGACCACGGTCTCTCCCGGCAGAAACGCACGGGTTGCAACTACTCCTCGCCCCTTGGCGACCGTTGTGTTTACGATGATACCGGATAATGTCTGCATGGTTTCCCTCCTGGGTTTTTACGATGCGCCTCAATTATAGGCGGTCGGTCCTGCGGAGGGCTATGAGCTTTACCACGCATCCGGTGTGGAAAACGCTACCTCCGCAGCAGTATTTGCTGGATCACGTCTAACATCGTCCTGCCGCACACCCGCGCACACTCCCCGACCGAGCCGTCCAGGCCCAACCCCGGCATCGAATTGACCTCCAGCGCGAGGAACGCGCCGGTATCTTCCTGCTGCCGGATGTCAACCCGTGCGTACTGGTCGCCCTGTACGGCATAGAACGCGGCCCGCGCCACCTGCCCCAACGCTTCCTGATCCCGGCGGTCCTCCACCGCCCGATAGGGATAGGCGACGGCCAGATCCACCCAGGAGCGCTCATACGAGATGAACCGCTGCCAGGGCGGCAGTTGGGTATCGAAGCGGCGCTCCGCCATGGCGAACACCGCGCCGTCGCCCAACAGGAAGACCGTGAACTCCCGCCCGCGTACAAACTCCTCCACCAGCACGCTCCGATACCGCTCCCGCAGTGCCGGAAGGCGCTCACGGGCCTCCTCCTCGGAGTGCAGCACCGAGGCGTCGCTGATGCCGACGGAGCCGTACAGGGCGTCCGGTTTGACAAAGAGCGGGTACTGCAGGTCCTGAAAGTCCGGCAGCGCGTCCCCTTCGGTAAGGTGACAGTAGCCGGGCGTCGGCACGTCCGCAGCCGCGAACAGACGCTTCATCACGGATTTGTGCGTCGTATTGCGCCAGAACATCGAACCGGCTGCAATCATGGGGCGCTTCAGGCGCTCCATGTGGAGCACAGGAGATAGGCCGCATACGCCGTCATCCTCCTCATTGCCATCGCAGAGGTAGAAGATGCGCTCTTCGACCGGGATCGCCTCCAGCACCGCCGCATAGTTGCTCAGATCTATGTGGTGCGGCGCCGGTCGATAGCCGAGCTGAGTGCAGAGCGACTGCATCTCCTCCTCGAACTCGGTCATGCCATAGCGATAGGTCTGTGCGATCTCCTCGGCAGCGCTCTCCGGCAGAGAGGGGAAGACGAGGTGCAACGCCTCCCCTGTCCTCGCACCGTGCGGCATGGGAGCGTTTCCCTGGCTAGCGGTCATCGGCTTTCGTACCTGCCTTTCCTGGGGTGAATGTCAGGAGGCTCGCCGTATTCGCATCGGCCATTCCATACCGGCTCGATGGATCACAGTATAGCGAGCGACTCCGAACTTATTCCGAACAGATTCCGACAAAGGGAGCGCAAACGGGGATTTTTGAAAAAAGGAGACAGGATGAACAGGATTCTCAGGATTTACAGGATTAGCTTTCAGACCCCTCAAGCGTTGTGGCAGGTTGATGGGTTTTTAGAAATCCTGTTCATCCTGGAGATCCTGTTAATCCTGTCCTGTTCTTCTGATATGTTGTATTTGTGCGGTTGTGGGGCGAAGCAGTTGTGCGGGCGGGCCGGCTTCGGACGAGAGGGCGGGGCGCAGGAGTTGTGCGGGCGCGTCCGCCGGCATAGAGGTGGCTCGAAGCAGCACTTTCGGCTCGTTCTCACGGCGCTGCCGCTCCCGTAGGATGGGGAGGATCTGCCGGGCCTTCTCCTGGATACAGGTCGTCTGCCCGTACTCCGCGATCTCCTCCACGGGCTGGACGGCACTGCCGCCTCCCACTTTTTCCAGCGCTTCCAGCAGGTGGTAGACCAGGCGCTCCTTATCGGCAGGGAAGCCGTGCAGTTGCATCTCCTGGTAGTTCAGGGCGCGACAGAGGTGCAACACCGCGTCCTCGCCCAGGCGGCCGTAGTGTTCCGGTGTCAGGGTGGGCAGGACGACGCGGAAGGCGCTCTCCGCCGCCTCTCGGACTTTGCGGTTCCGGTCGAACAGCGCCTTTGCCAGCACGCCGACGCTCTCCGGCCTGCAGAGGCGGCCCAACGCGGTCGCGGCGGCGATCCGGACCGAATCGGCGTACCGGGCATCCATCCAGAACCCCAACGGCAGCACCAGGGGCGCGGAGCAGAGGGCGGCGATCCCGGCCAGCAGGAAGCTGCCCACCATCGCCGCCTCGAACAGGGAGAAGCGCTCGAAGGCGTCGCCCAGCCAGAACGCCATAAGGCAGGCGAGGACGCTGATGAGGTAGATCCCATAGGTGCGTTTGATCCAGCGCCAGGTGCGGCTGGGGATCAGCAGGCGGGCGTCCCGATTGTCCAGCACCTCGCTTAGCGCGGCGGTGACCTCTTCTTCCAACTCCGGCGGGATCCGGTTGCGACCCAGCGCCCAGGCGGCCACGGTGCGCTCCTGCCAGCGCTTATCGGAAAAATTCGCCAGCACCTCCTGGAGGAAGCGCACCGCACGCCAGGAGAGCGGTTCCGGCCCGACCAGCGAGCCGGGCACGGCGTGCATAAACCAGCTCCGCTTGAGCCGCTTGAGCAGGCGCTCTATCGGCAGCGTCTCTTCGAGAACAGGCGTAGTCCTGCGAGAGGGCTCGGGCGTCTCTTCCGGACGCGCCCTCACAACGGCGGACGACAACTCTATTTCCGAAAACGATTTATGCCGCATAGGGTGGTCAACTTTCCCGACGCAAAAGAGAGCACTTCTATCCAGGGCGTCTAACCGGCATGGCGGTCGACGCTTTGTACGGTTGGACGTAACAGCACTTCAGGAGGTTCTGTCATATTAATCGTTGCCGGGCGCAGCATTTGTTCCGGCGAAGCGGCAGGAGCTTCAGATCCTCGTAAAAGTATCTGGTGTTCTTTTTCCTTACGCTCGCGTTCCAACAAAAGTGGCAGGATGCGCCGGGCCGTCGCGCGTAGATCCTGGTCGGTTCCTCCCTGCACGATCCACTGGACTGTAGGGATCGCTCTGCCATCGCCGACCTTCTCCAGCGCCTCCAGGAGTTCCAACTCCTCCCTCCGCTTGGCAAAGTTCGGGAAGATGTCCTTATCCATCTCACGGCTGCCCTTTTCATAGTACACCAGCGCGTTGCACAGGTTCGGAACCGCCTCGGCTTCGAGTTTCCCATAGTGTTCCGACGTCAGGAGGGGCGCCACGATGGACAGCGCCTGTGCGGAAGCCTGACGGACCGACGCATTGCGATCCACGGCTCCCCGGGCCAGAGCGCCCACGCTTTCGGGAAACCGTAACCTCCCCAGAGCTATTGCGGCAGCGCGTCGTACCCTGTTGACATGCGAGTTATCTATGGAGAGCCAGATAGGCATGAGCAGAGGGTTGCATACGATGCCCACGAGACAGCCGAAGATACCACCCAACCATAATGCACAGATACCTCCGACCAGTATCGCGGGGATTAGCCAATCTCTCCCGTTCTCCGCGGTAAATATAGCATAAAGGAGCCATATGAGACCAACTCCTGCACCAACGGCTGTCATGGTACCGATGGATCGAACGAGACCGCGAGCCCAGCGCGACGAACGCCGCATGCGACGCATATCAGGCGGGTTTCTGAGTATGGAACACAGAGTGTGTGTGGCAGTCTCTTTCTGTTCGGCGTTGAGCGAAACCCTTCCGATGATCCATGTACCGAGTACTTGCTCTTCCCAAAGCGCATCGTTGGGGTCCCGAAGCCAACTCATGAGCGAGCGAAAGGCGTCCGCGTCACAATGATCGTTCTGCAGTACCCTCAGATGTTTAAGGAACCACCTACCTCGTAATCGCTTTATCAGCGTTGTGATCTCCGCACGCTCTTCGGCGGAGATGTCACTCGAAACGAGGTCTGATATTTCAGGCGCTTTATCGAACATAGCCTATCCGTCTCATGCGATGCATTTGCCGGGCCGTGAACGACCCGTCTGTGGGGCACTTCGTGCCGACCGGTCTGCGACCGGGAATGCATTCTCCGCCCGCAGGGCAGTTGGCCGCAGGCCCAACAGACGGATAAAGGTCGCACCTACGGTGCAGTCCAAATCCGCTATCCTAACGCGGATTTCGTTCACGGCCTGGCTTCCTCGGCTCCTGCGGGGCGTAACAACACTTCGGGCGGTTCGGAAACCGTATTCGAGGCCGGACGCAACAGTTGTTCCGGCGAAGCGGAAGAAATATGAGATCCTCGCAGCAGCATCTGGGGAGCAATCTCCTGATTTTGGCGCTCCAGTAAGATCGGCAGAAGGCGCTGTGCGGCCTCCCGTGAATATGGCGACCTCCCATTTTTTGCCAGGCGCTGTATGGTCGTTATCGCCCGTGCATCTCCCACTTTTTCCAATGCCTTCAGGATGGCCGATTCCATCTCCAACTCATCCACATCCATAAAGCCAAGCCACTGTTGGCGGTTCAGAATGCGGCAGAGGTTTGGAACCAGTTCCGCTTCACACTGTCCGTAATGCTCGGCGGTCAAGGTCGGAAGGATAGAGTTCAGCGCTTGTACGGCGGTTGCGCGAATCCATCTGCGCCAGAGGACTGCCTTCGCCAATGGTCCCGCACTTTCGGATATCCGTAACCTTCCCAGCGCCCTGGCAGCGGCGGCACGGGTGCGGTTCCCATAGTTCAGGTCTATCGGAACCGAAAGGAGCGCAACCCACAGAGATAGGATACAGAAACCATAGAATCCCAGCCCGGTAAGTATTTCCATTCCCCAATAAGGGCCTTCGCAATCCGAGTCCAACTTGCAATCCAGATTGCCGTAGTAGTGCCAAATAGCCAAAGCGATGCCAGCCAGGCAGAGCGGCAATGCGACCCGCATTCCCATGCGCAATGCGTGCAGCAGGAGACGTTGCCACGGTTTCGTCTGTTGGTTCGCCAGTACCATGCAGAGGCTATTGGCGGCTATATGCGCCTGCTGCTCAGAGAGTTGCGCCTGCCCCAAGGTTTCTGCGGCCTGCGAGATTTTACGCCATTGAACCTCTGCAGGGCGCTTCAACGTCTTCAGCAGAGCGTCGAATGCCTGCGTCTCCATTTCATGCGTTTCGATATTCATTCGTTGGTTCCTGCAGGTCGTAACAGCACTTCGGACGCGTCGGAAACCGCGTTCGAGGCCGGGCGCAACAATTGTTCCGGCGCAACTGAGGGAATCTCAGAACCCCGCAACAGCATTTGGGCCTCATTCTCCTTCCGCTGGCGCTCCAATAAGATCGAGAGGAGGCGTGTGGCAGCCTCCCGAGTGGGACGCGTTAGGCCCTGCTCTGCCAGGTTCAGCACGGTCTTTACGGCCCTCCCGTCCCCTACCTTCTCCAGTGCCTCGAAAAGGAACTCCGGCGTTAAAGTCGTCATCTCCAGAGGGAAGTAGGCCTGTCGGTTCAGAGCGCGGCACAGGTTCGGGACTGCATCGGCTTCGAGTTTTCCGTAGTGTTCCGGCGTCAGGAGGTGCAGCACGACGGACAGCGCTTCTGCAGAAGCTCGGCGGACCGATGCATGTCCGTCCACGGCTCCTAGAGCAAGCACACCCACACTCTCAGGCTGCTGCAGACGCCCCAAAGCGATGGCTGCGGAACGCCGAACTCTATTGGCATACACGTTATCTATGGAGGACCAGATAGGCATGAGCAATGGATGAAATACTATTCCCAACATGGCGCCGGCCACCCCACCCGCTATGACTGCGAACAGCATCGCACTGGTTGACAACCCTATCCCGATCTCCTTATTCAATAAAAAAGAAATCAACCATAACAGAACACCCACTACGCCAACGCCTGCCATCGTACATGTGGATCGGAAGAGGCCGCGAGACCATCGCGACAAACGACGCTTGCGTCGCATATCCGGCGGATTACTGAGTACGGAGCTCAGTGCTTGAACCGCGTATGCCTTTTGCTCGGCGTTGAGATCAGCCCTCCCAACGATCCATGTCGCGAATATTTGCTCTTCCCACAGAGCATCATTCGGTTCCAAGAGCTTATTCAAATGCGCATGGAAAGCGCGTGTATCACAAACATCACTCGGCAACACTTTCAAGCGCCACTTGCGCCGTAAGCGTTCTCTCAGCACATGGATCTCCCGGCTCTCCGGATAGGATACGTCGGTGGAAGTGGGACTGGTTGGTACGTTGTCGGGCATGGCGTGGGTCTCACTACATTGGGCGGACGGGTCGGCACAGGTCGAGCGGATGGCTCGCTGCGGAGACGCGCAGGCTCGGATTGCTGCGAGCCGCATCGAGCAGGGCGGCGGAGATTTCGAGATACTGTGTGTCCGCCGTGCTGCGGATGCGGGCGAAGCGCACCTGCGATGGGTCGCCCTGGCCGCAGGTGGCGTAGGCGGTGCGGACGCAGTCCTCGGAGGTGGGCATGATGAAGGGCAGACGCCCGCGCAGGATGCCGCCCTCGCCGCTGGTCCGCATATTGATGAGAGTCGCCTCCCAGTCCACCTTCTCGATCAGTTTGCGGGTGGTCAGGTCCGCCAGGCCGAGCGCAGTCGCGTTGCCGTGCGAGGGCGCAGTGAGATCCAGCACGGCGATGAGCCGGATGTCCGGGCCGCCCCAGGTGTGCTCCGGGATACTGGGCATGGTCCCTCGCCCGATGACGTGGGTGTCCATGCCCGCGCCGCTGATGTTCTTGCCCATCTCATCGATCACCAGGACGTCCAGCGCATCGAAGGGGAGGCTGGGTGCGATCTCACGGGCGCGGCGGAGCAGTTCCATCTCCGGCTCGCGGGCGATGGCGGCGGCGGGCAGTGGGTGGATCTCCGCCGTGTGGCCCAGTTCGTTCTCGATGAGCGCGACGCCCCCAACGATATTGGCATGCGCCGCCATATAGCGGGCGGCGCGGGGCATCAACTCCCGCAGGCCGTGCGCGCCGTGGATGTGGATGCTGGCCGCGCCGTGCCGCTTGCCCAGCCCGATGGCCGCCATCTTGCCGATCCCGCTCTCCAGCGGGCCGGTGAAATCCGTGTGCGCCTTGATGCGGTTGACCAGCAGCACGGCGTCCGCCGCATGCGCGATGCGGTCGTACCAGACGGTATGCCCCGCGAACTCCCCGGCCTCCTCGCCTTCCAGCGTACCCAGCGCGACTACCTCCATGGTGGCCCGAAGCTCCGCGCCAACCGCCTCCTGCGTGATGCCATACCCCTCCAGCACCTCGATCTGGCCCTCTGCCGTCGCACCGCCGTGGCTGCCCATCGCCGGGATGATAAACGGCTCCATATCGCGCGCCCGCAGTTCCGAAACCACCGTGCGGATCACCGGGACCAGGTTGTCCAGCCCCCGGCTGCCGGTGCCGACCGCGACCTTGGCGCCCGGCTTCAGGCGGGGGTCCTCCGCCAGCGCGGCGACGGCGGCGCGCACCTGGGCAGCGATCTGCTCCTGCGAGAGGGCAGGCGTGTCGAAGACCTGCTCCACCGTCCAGACCTCCGGCAGCGGCACGTCGGGATAGGTGAATATATCGAGAGGAAGATCAATTTGCATGGGTTGCTCCTTTGGCATGAACCATCCGGACGGCGACGCGGATCGCCTCCAGTAAACTCTGTTCGCGGGCGATCCCCTTGCCGGCGATATCGAAGGCCGTGCCGTGATCCACCGAGACCCGCAGGATCGGCAGGCCGATGGTGACGTTGACACCGGTATCGAAGCCGTGCAGCTTGACTGGGATATGGCCCTGATCGTGGTACATGGCGACCACCAGATCGAACGCGCCCTGAACAGCGCGGGCGAAGACCGTGTCGGGCGGATGCGGGCCGCTCGCGCCGAGGCCCTCCGATTGGGCCTGTGCAATCGCGGGCGCAATCTCCTCGATCTCCTCCGTGCCGAATAGCCCGCCCTCCCCGGCGTGGGGGTTCAGCCCGGCGACGGCGATGCGGGGCGCGGCGATCCCCAGGTCCCGGCAGGCCCGGTCGCCCAGACGGATACACTCCAGTATACGGGCCGTCTTCACCCGTGTGATCGCCTCGCGTAGCGAGACATGCGTGCTCACATGCACCACCCGCAGCGGCCCGGAGAGGAGCAGCATCCCGTAGCGCGGGGTCTGTGTGATATAGGCCAGCAGCTCCGTATGGCCGGGGTAGGGATAGCCGCCGAGCGCGATGGCCTCCTTATTGAGCGGCGCGGTCACCATGGCGTCTACCTCGCCTGCCAGTGCTGCCCGCGTCGCGGCGATCACGCACTCCGCTGCCGCCTTGCCCGCCTGCGCCGATAACTCGCCCAACCGCACCTCCTGCAGATCCGCATCGGTGGCCTGCTGCACCGGTATGGTGCGTCCCTCCGCCGCCCGCCGCATCCAGTCTACGTCGCCATACACGACCGGATCACAGATTTCATGCACTTCCGGGTGCATTAGCGCCTTGCAGATGATCTCCGGCCCGATGCCCGCCGGGTCGCCCATCGTGATCGCCAGTCGGGGTTTGATACGTTGCTCCCTCATTTCTTTACGCCAATCCGACGCAGCGCGCCAGGGTCTCGTCGTCGCCGAAGCCGCCCGCCTTGGAGAGGAGCGTCATCCCAGGCACCCGTCCGCTGCTGATGACACCTTGCACGATTCCCGGCTGTACCTCCCCGCAAATCCGCATACCGCTGACGCCAAAGACCGTATAGAACAGATCGGCGGTCTCCCCGCCGGTAAGGATGATGGCGTCGTAGCGCCGTTTGCGAATGTTCTTGCCGATAGAGTGAAATATGGTATTCATCGGACTATGCTGCCAATCCGGCAGAACGGTATCCATCGTTATCACCAAGGAGACGCGCTGCCCGGCATCCCACTGCGCCTCCAGCAACCGTCGCGCTCGATAATAACTCTCCGGTCCACGCATCTTCTTGGTCAAAACGACGGGCTGTATCCCCGCCCGCATCGCCAGAAGCGCCGCCTGTCGCCTGCTGACGGGATTGAGGCTGCCGACCACCACCAGCACACGACCCTGACAAAAGGGCGCGCGCAATGCTGTCGGTGACATAATCGGTTCCGTTCCTGGCGGCATCCGTGTCGCTAGCGCTGCCGTCAACCCTGCGGAACCGACCGGCAGGTAGCGCTCCGGCTGCTGGAGGATCGCTTCCGCTATAATCTCAAGGTCGCCCTGCTCCAGCGCGTCACAGAACACGGCCTCGCTCCCTGCGGCGGAGAGGCGGTCCCATTCCGCCTTGAGATGCTGTGCGCTCTTCCGGACGGTTTCAATTGTGAGTTCCGCTACGCTATCGTCCGGTGCATACTCGAATGCCGCCCGGACCGAGGTCTGTGCGGCGCCGCGAACAGAGAGCATGCCTTGAAGGACCGTGCGCTCGTGGGCCGGAAACGCTGGACAGATGACCGCCAGACGTTCCGGCAGTTCCCTGCGCACTCCTTCCAACTCCACCCGCAAGTAGCCCCGCAACGTGCTGTCTATTTTCTTGTAGATAACGGTCGCCTTGCAGGCCAGCAGATGGCGCACAACCCGGCGATGTATAGAAGCTCTCAGTGTCGGACGCATCTGGTGGGCATCCCGCGTGTTGGTGTTGAATGCCAGGGCTTCTATCGTACATTCGCAATGCCCCCAGGGGAGGCGGACTTCTGCCGACAGGCCGCGCATAGCGAACGGAGCCACCGCATCCGCCGCGCCCGTCAGGTCGTCCGCCACGATACCGATCCACATCGCTTCGCCGCTCCTCTCCGCTCCAACATTCGGCAGAGACGGGGCAACGTCCTGCCTGCTCGCGCCCTGCGCAAAAAACTGTCATATCTATCAGAAACTGCCTTGACATACTTCGGAATCCGATGTATACTGTAATCCAATGCATCGAAAGGAGGGAGAACCGTTGGATTCGGAACGCGAACTGCTCAAAGGTAACACGCCCACCCTTGTGCTGGCGGTCCTGATGGATGGGCCGCTGCATGGGTACGGGATCGCCCGCGAGATCGAACGGCGCAGCGACAACGCCCTCAAATTCAAAGAGGGGACGCTCTACCCCGCGCTGCACGCCCTGGAGGGCGAGGGCCTGATCGTAGGAGAGTGGCGCAGGGAAGAGGGCGGACGCGAACGCAAAGTCTATACCATCACCCCTGCCGGACGCGCCGCCCTGGAGCAGCGCACACGCACCTGGAACACATTTGCCACCGCCATTACGCGGGTTATCGGAGGAGAGAGAGATGCTGGAACAGCACCCGGAGCCGGCCTCAAGCCGGAACCAGCCCGTTAAATCGGATTACGCCACAACGCAGATCGAAGCCTATCTGGATCGCATCGCGCCCTCCACGGGCGGGACGCTTACCGCCGAGGCACAGCAGGAGCGCCGGGCCGAGATGAGGGCGCATCTCGAAGCCCTGATCGCCGCCTATATCGAACTGGGCGACACACCGGAGCATGCCGTTGCGAAAACCCTGCAGCAGTTTGGCTCTCCCCGAGCCGTGCAGCGAGAATGGCAGCACACGCTGTGCTCTCCCGAAAGCCGCTCGGTACGCCCTGCGTTGGGCATCGCCCTTCGGCTCAACGCGCTCGTCTGCCTGATCTCGCTGATCCTTATTCCGAAGGGGATCGAACTGGCCGCCAACCTGGGATCGAATGCCGCCGGGGTGTTGACGGACATCAATCTCTACGTCCTGCCTGCTGTCGCGGGGCTTCTGGCCGGCTTCCTGGCGCGGAGCCGCCCCATGCTCGGCACCCTCTACGCACTGCTCATTCTGCTGCTACCGATGATGGCGCTGGACGCCTGGCGATCGCATGACATGGGATCGGGGATGTGGATTATCAGCGCGGTGTCTCAGTTGGCGATCTTTAGCATGTGCTGGATCCCGGTCGCCTGCGCAAACGCGGGCCTCGCCGGTCTATTGAAGCGGTGGATCACCGGCTGCCGCCGAACCCTGTCGGCAGCACGTTAACCTATTTTCGCAGAGGTGAGATGGAAATGTTAGAGCATACAACCGCCAATCGGGAGGCACAATCTACTTCGGTTCTAGGTACGCTGGAGGCGTCTCCTGCGGTTTCGGACGCGCTTACTTCTGACACCAGGGCGCAGATCGAGGACTATCTGGACCAGGTCTGCGCACCACTGGTGAAATATGTGCCCTATGCGGAGCGGAAGGAGCGTCGCCGGGAGATGGAGATGCACCTGGAAGCGCTGACCCAGGCATTTCTGGAGCTTGGCAGCGATCCGCTCGAAGCCGTCACGCTGGCCCTGAAGCAATTTGGCCCACCGCAAAAAGTAGCGCGCCGCTGGCTTCATGAGTGGGAACGAGCGGCTTTGCGCGTTGCTACCCGTTCGGCGCGTCCCGCCATGAAATGGGCGCTGCCCCGTTTCCTTGGGCTCTCGCTGTTCCTGGCAGTCACACTGCAGGCGCTGGAAGCGTGGGGCCTCCACCTCTCCCCCATTCTCCCATCTGCGTACGGTTATGTGAACCCGCTTATCAACGTTCAGTTCACCCTGATACTGGGGCTGCCTCTGCTGCTTGGCCTCTATACTGGCCTGCGTGCGCGTTCGCGTCCGGTCCTTGGCACGCTCTATGCCCAACTGTGGACGGTTCCCCTGTTTCCTCTAGTCGCAGATCTCATCGCGCCCTGGTTTGGATTTGGCAGCCACCTTCTCGGAAGCCAACCGAGCGCATTGCTCATGGAGATGGTTATTATCTTCTCCTGGATCGCGCCTTGCGGATGCCTGGGCGCTCTCTGCGGCCAATGGATGCGCCGATGGAGCGAGTGGAGAGTTGCAATCTCCCCATAAACAGCAGGAATGGGCGCCTGTCCTGTCCAATAAAGGCGGCAGAGGGAAATCTCTGCCGCCTTTTGTCGCCTGTCTATGCTTCAAGGAGAAGATCATGACCACTCTGCGAAGGCTTTCATTCAGCTTCTTGTGTCTTATGACATCCCTGCTCGGTCTTTCCGCCCGTGCCACGCCCGTCTTTACGGATGCCGAGCGCGCCAATCTCGTCACCTACTGGAACCAGCCGGGGCGTTACCAGGTCGGGCTGCCTGCGGACGTCGCCAGACGAGGCCCCTGGCAGGTGCGCCTCACTCCGGAGGGCTCGACCTGGCTCTGGAACTACCAGATGGCGCTGGGTGTGGGCAAACTCCCGCCCAACCAGGACCCCACGACCGTGGCGACGCAGTCCGCCGACTGGAAGGCCTGGGTCCAGGCCCGTATCGCCTACGACCGCTGGCAGGCGCAGTCCGTCGCAGAGACCGCCAATGCGCTCCAGGGGGGCAATTCCAGGGGTTCGTTGGCATCACGGCATCGCGCGGAGCCGCCGGCGGCTTCCGCCCCGCCCGACATCAAAACGCCCGCTCCGCCCGGCCCGATCCCGCCGGGATTGCTGGCTCTGGCGGGCAATCCGCCCGTCTTTGCCGCTGCCGTGACGCCCATGGAGTACACGGTCGCCTTCGAGGATGGCGAGACGCTGACCTATAACGACCACGTGGCGGTGGGGCCGAACTTCGCTTACTATCGGTCTCCGCAGGGCGTCGCGGTTTACGGCAAGCCCCAGCGCGATGAGGAGCTGGACCCGATCTTTACCGCCGCCGGCATGACGCCCTCGGAGGAGCGGATCATGCGGGCCGTCTCCAAGCTGGAGGGGAGCTTCGAATCTATCAACACCTACGATACCGGCTTCGTCTCCATCGGCTTTATCCAGTTCATCACCGGCAACGACGGCAAACAATCGCTCATCGAGGTGCTGCAGCGGGAGAAGGCGGACAAGCCGGACGCCTTTGCGAAAGACTTCCACCGCTATGGCATAGACGTCAGTACGGACGGGATAGTGACCGTGGTGGACCCGGCGACGGGCGCGGAGCTGACGGGGCCGGCAGCAGTACGCAAACTCATCGACGACAAGCGGCTGATCGGCGTCTTTCAGCGCGCGGGCAAACACAGCGCCGCCTTCTGTCTGGCGCAGGTCCTGGTCGCCAAATCCCACTACTGGCCCGCTGACGACCCCATTACCGTGACGGCAGGCGGGCAGGCGCTGGCATGTAAAGTGTCGGATGTGGTCGCCTCGGAGGCGGGGATCGCCACCCTGTTCGACCGCAAGGTGAACCGGGGCAACATCGCGCCGTTGGCGGAGGTGGTGGGTCAGGTGATGGCGGCGCACAACCTGACCGTGCTGGCGGATGTTCTGCCCTACGAGCGGGAGATCATCGCCGGGGTGAAGTATCGCGTCGACTTCCTCAAGGACGCCACTCTCTCCCAACCGAAATAGTTCCGATAGGAAAACACGCTCTCTTTTCCTATTTATGAAGCGTCGTCAGGGCGGCGATTTGCGAAAGGCACGCGGTGTTTTGCCGACCATCTGTTTGAAGCGCTTGTAGAAGTAGTACTCATCCCAAAAGCCGACGCTCTCTGCAACCTGCTGGTTTGTCATCGAGGTATACAGCAGCAGGTCGCATGCGGCTTCAATGCGACGCATCATGCGATAGCGGGCCGGGGAGACGCCGGTCTGTTGCTGAAAGCGCTTCCGAAAACTCTCGTAGGACACCCCGATCCGGCGCGCGAGTTGCTCCAGGTTTAGCTCCTCGTTGAGCCCGGCCCCCAGATAAAAGCGGGCGCGCTCCAACCAGTTTTGTCCCGCCGGTTCCGTCGATTTTGGTATCTCCACAGCCAGCAGTTCGGTCAGCAGTGAGAGAAATCGGCTGATCTCCAGCGTCCGTTCGGCAGCTTCCGCGGACCAGGCGGCCTGCGCCGCCTCCTGGAACCGGGACAGCCAGGAATCGATGGGTTGGAGATGGCGTATGGGCTGCGCCGGGTCGAGTAATCCGACTTTGCGCCAGAAATCGAATGCCGGCCCTCTGAATACCACGTAGAAATCGTTCCAGTTCCCGCCTGCGCTCGGCTCACATATGTGGGGTATTTCCGGATAAAGGATCAGGAGATCGCCTGCGCCTACCTTCTGTTGATAGCCATTTCCATCCTCATAGAACCCGCTGCCTTCCAGCAAGTAAACCAGCGCATAGTTGCCTAAGACACGCATGGGATTCGCGGGAACCCCCAGATGATCCAGGAGAAAGCCGCTGACCAGGATATGCCCCAGAGGGGTATTCCCATCCCGGCTGAGATGGTGATCTATCTCCCTGAAATCGCGCCCCTTCGCCTCTATGCCAAAATTTCCCATTTTATTCCCAAATCCACCATTTTCGTCTCCAACCTTCCTGGGTTAGTATAGAGTGGTTAGGATCGAGCAGGATGATGAAAATCGAAAGGAACAACCATCATGAGAACAAGCATCTTATCGACCGCTCTGCGCCATCTGCTCCCGGTCACCTCACTTCTGCTTCTCGCACCAGCGCTGTGCAGAGCACAGGGGTCGGCTTCCGCTACCATCACATCGAAGCTCACAACGGTCACTTTTTCGAAATCCGGCAGCAGTCCGGGCGCCAGTTACCTGTTTGACGGATCCTCGGTAAGCGCCGGGGCGTACTCCGTTAGGAGTGACCTCTATTCGGCGCGTGTCACGGTAGGAGGTCCATTTAGCTTTCAATCGGCCACGTTTAGTGCGATCACCGGGGTGGTCGGCGCCGTTACCGGAACCCCCAACTCCACGGCTCATATCCATCTGCACTCTACGTTCGGATACACTTATTCCGCTATGGGGCCGAAAGGTACAACCGCAAATCTCGCTGCGGTTAGCAGCGCGTTCAACCTTAACCTGAGCTATGGGAATAACGTTCAGTTTGCTGATGGCCCCCACTCCGCGGATGGGTTGGTCTCTCAGGAATTCATTGTGGATGCCGGGATTGGCGCGGATGGCAAGGGCTCTTTTACCTGGTCGGACGCCAGTGTCTTAGGCAGCGTCCTCGTGACCACCACGCCTCCTGTCATCGGTATGCCCATATCGTATGTAGAGATCCGCGGGGAGGGTATCGTCATCGATTTCGTTACCGATACGCCGAATTAATCGCGTATCTACACGCAATCCGGCTCACTTGGGCCAAGAACGATCTGTCTCCTCTACTCGAAGGGATCGTCCTGTAGACGGGAACGGCCGTTCCCGTCTACAGGACGCTTGGCATAACACCAATCGTCTGCTCACCTCCTATAGACACGGCGTGCGTGGTCCCATTGGGGAATAATCCGTTTTTTGTCCATTTTTTAGTTAATGGGAATCACTTCGGCAAGGGTAACTATCCCTGTAGACCCCGTCAGAAGAGGCAGGGCCGCCTCCTGACGGGGCCTGAGCGCCTGGGGCTGAGTAGGCCCAGGTCTTCGTGCGGCGCTAATGCACGCTGCGGAGATTGACTACGCCGGCGCTGCTCTTGGTAGTCACGAAGAGGGTGTTATTGAGGCCGAGGGCGCCGCCGATCCCTTTGTCGATGCCGATCGCGCCGGGGATCCCGTTGACCGGATCGGTCACGTTCACCGAGGCGTATAGGCTTCCGTTCGACGAAAGGTAGCCGTTCACGAGGCCCTGGTTGGTGCCGATCCATACAGTATAGTTCGAATCCAGGGCGGGTATCTGCGCGCCGACCCCGGTGAAGGTGGGCGTGGTCCACAGCTTGGCGCCATCCGAAAGCCGGCGCTTGATCAGGAGGTTGCCCACAGCGGTCGTCGAGTAGACGCCGGCCAGGGTGACGTCGGGGTTGGCATCGATGGCGGCGATATATTGCACCGGATTGGACGGATTGACCGCGTCTATGAAGTTCGGATCCCCGTTCGCAGGCTGCGTATGGACCTCCGGCAGGGAGGGCCAACTGAGCGAGATTGCCCCTGTGGGAACATTTACGATCAGAGCCAGAATGCCGTAATCGTAGAGATTGTGGCCGTTCCCATCGGTACCCATCCAGACATAGGGAATGATGAGACGGTTGCCATCCGAATAGGTAACGGGGGAGAGGGAACCCGAGCCGTTGGTCGTGTAGTGCGGGGGCGTCGGGTCGCTCATAGTGGGGTTGGAGAAGGGGGTGACCCAGGAGCCGACCACGGTAACCGGATTGCCTTGCCCGTCCGGAGCGTCTTTCAGGATGACCACGCCGATCACCCCGGTCTGATCGTTCATGTAGGTCGGACCGAAAGCGAGACTACCGACCAGCACCAGGTAGTTGTTATTCTTGCTATCCGTATAGAGGATCGGCTGCTGCCAGAAGCCGGCCATGATACCCGTCGTCTGATTTGGCCCCGTAGCGATATTCTGAATGACCCAGGACCACTTCAGGTTGGTGACCACGTTACCGCCGTAATTAGCGCTGGCGCCCTGTTTGAACGCGAAGACGTGGGGCTGCATGGAGTTGCTATGACTGTCCACGCAGTAGACCGTATTATCCGGCCCGACCACGGGCGATCCGGCGATAAACGGCCCACTCGGGCCGGGCGTCAACTGGCAGGCCCAATTCACCTTGCAGACCTGGTTGCTGCCGGACCCGTTCAGATCCAGCGCGACCAGGCTGGTCGAGTATCCAAAGCTGCGGACACTGGTCGGAACATAGACGTTATAGCCGGAGCCGTTGACGCCAATGGCGGGCGGATCGCTGGTAGACGTCCCATAGGTAGTGAAGGGCGAGGGGCGCGGGGGAAAGCCGGAGGGGCTGCGCATGGTATCCCATATCAGTGTCCCGGTCGTGGAGTAACGGGCGACCTGGCCGTTCGAGATGACCACGCTTCCATCCGGAGAGACTACCGGAACGCCGGCGTAGGGGCTCTTGTATATCACGCTCGACGTTGCGGTAGAGGCCGGCCCGGCGACCGTTGCCAGGCCATTGGTGTAGTTGTTGCCCATCAAACGGGCAAAGGGATCGGAGAGCTGTGCGTGCAATGGAAGCGCGCTTCCCAGCAGCAAGAGCGCGCCGATCACGGACCAGCGCGGGCGAAGGATCGAACCGATCATACGCTAACTCCTTAATGGTTTGCGACCACAGGGTCGTCTTCTCATTCCGACGGGCGCTCGGAGGAAGTCAGGTCGGTTCTCCGAGCGTGCGTCAGCCGGCTCCCATTATAGCCGCGAGCCATTAAGGCAGCATTAGGCGAACATTAACCGGCAGTTCCCTCCCCGAGGGCATAGGCGAGGATCTGTTCGAGCGGCGTCACCTTGCCGCGCGTCCACTCCTCTGCGAACATCGCCTCCCCCAATTCCGTGCGTATCACCGCCCGATGGTGTGCAAAGACCTGGCACTCTTCCGGATCCAGCGGGATACCGATCACGTGACGCAAGCACTCTGCGGCCCCCATGAGGAGCGTGGTCCGCCGCAGATCGCCCTGCGCAAAGGCGGCGCGTGCCAGCCCCTCCAGGCCGGGGGCGATATACTTTTGATCCCCCAGTTCTCGGGCAATCCGCAGGCTCTCCACAAAGAGCGCGATCGCCTCTGCCAGTTCTCCCTGATCCAGGGCCGAGAGGGCGCGATAGCAGAACAGCCGCATCAGGCCCTCTTTTTCGCCGGATTCCCGAAAGAGGGCCAGGGCCTGGTCATAGTAGATCTGCGCCGTTGTGGGCTGTTTCATTCCGGCGATCACATAGCCCAGCATACAGAGCGCGATCGCCATGCCCCGCCGGTTGCCCAACTCCCGGCTCAGGGCCAGGCTCTCTTCGAGGCGAGCGCGCGCCGTCGCCAAATCTCCTGCCAGGCGCGCCCCTTCCGCCAGGTTCACCAGCGCAATCGCCATCATGCGCCGGTTCCCCAGCGCTTTACTGAGCGCCAGGCTCTCTTCATACAGCGAACGCGCCTCTTCATAGCGGCCTTGATTCCACGTCAACGCCCCCAGGCTGTTCAGCACGTTGGCCAGCCCCGCCTGGTTACCCAGTTGGCCCCAGAGCGCCCTGCACTCCTCATAACGCGCTCGCGCCTCCGTATAGTCGCTTTGCAGCTCCGCCAACAGGCCGGCGCTCAACAGCACTTCCGCACGCAATGCAGTCGGGCTGCCGGTATCGCTCCGGTCCAGGGCGATGCGTGCGCGCTCCCGACCTTCGCGTAGATAACCCCGCAGTTTCCAAAAATCGGCCAATGCCCGTGCCAGTCTCAGATTTTCTGCTCC
>DATGIG010000105.1:0-21430 GCA_035295825.1 Chthonomonadaceae bacterium
AGAGCGGATGCCCGTTCAGGCGCAGCACACCCGTCACGACCCCCTCATGGAAATTGGGCGGTGAGGTGCGCACCCGAGCCATAAAACTCCGGGGCATCTCGGCTTTTTGATACCAGAGCAGCGCCTTCTCCGTCTCCCCTACCCGCTCGTACATGCGGCCCATCAGGACCTTACTCTCCCGGTCCGGATGCGCGAACCGCGCCTCATCCGCCCAGTGATCCAGGAGCGCCAGGTTCTCCGGAGAGGCCGCGCAGGTGAAAAGCATCCCCTCCAGCCCGTCGGTCAGTTGCTTCGGATGCGGGCAGTTCTCCAGGTCGCGAAAGCTGGCGACGATCTGCGCCGTCTGGTCGAGATCCTTTGCGGCGATGTCGCAGAGGTGTTTGTTCGCTGCCCAGGCCAATGCCGTCCGATAGTCGCGCCGCTTCAAGAAATCCAGGACGGTCGGGATCGTGTCCGGCGTAGCGGTCAGGCCCATCTCCGTGTAACCTGAGATCCGTACCGTCGCCGGGCTCTGAGGCAAGTAGGGCATTCCGGCCAGCCCCTCCGGTGGCAGAAACAGCACCAGGCTATGATCCGGAGAGGCAGGCTGCGCTCCGATCGGCAGATTGAGCCGCTGCGCCAGTTCGCGGGCCGCCGCCTGTCCGGCCGGGACGCCGCTCGTGGCCTTGGTCGGGTCGTAAGGCACTGCCGTTTGTAAGACCTCGGGGGTTGCGTCGTAGCGCGCGGCCATCGCGGCAGCGGAGAAGGGGCGCTGCGCCAGCAGCGCCAGCAGCCCCGCCGCAATCGGCAGGACGAGCAGCCCCACCCGCTGCCCCAGGCGCAGGTCCGAACGGCTGAGCAGCACCAACAGCGCCCCCGCCCCGAACCAGGCCAGGCCCTGGCTGAAGAGCAGGCGGCCGGCCAGCAGGTCCCATATATCGCACCGGAAGGGACCGAGCGTATGAAACTGCGCCATCAATTCCGCAGAGGGCGCGGGCATGGCGCAGAGCGCCAGCGCGCCGAGTCCGGCTCCGAACAGCGCGCCCATCTGGGCCAGACGGCCCCACGCCGGAGCGGCCTCCTCCGGCTCACGCCGCAAGACGAGCCAGACCGCCAGCCCCAGCCCGAGATAGCGCACCGCCGTCGGGATCGGCCCCGGCGGGAGCAGGTCCGCGACCCACCAGATCGCCCCCACGGGAATACCGACCGCCAGCAGACGCAGCAAGACCCGCCCCAACTGCGCCATATCCAGCGCACCCTCAAGCGCCTCCGCCTCTCGGGAACCCCGCGCCTCCTCTGCCGTCGAGGCCGCACTGTCGCCCTCGGCAGACTCCTCCAGGGGTGGCGCGGCGTTCACGCCGGGCTTTTCGGTGGGATTGGGGGTCGAGAACAGCCGGAGCGTCCGGTCGAGCATCGAGATCGTCAGCAGCCCCAACGCCCCGAACAGGAGCGCGCCCATGCCGAACAGCATCGCGCCGTGCAGGTCACGCAGGGTCTGTAGGCCTTCCAGCAGGTTCAGGTTCCAGTCCAGCAGGTGGGGCGCCGGCAGGCCATCTCCCACCTCCTGAATGTTCATCTCCGGCCCCGGCTGCAGGATATGCGGCAGCGTTGTGATCGCTACGGTCCGCAACCCGATCAGCACGCCGACCAGCGCAAAGGCCAGGCCGACCCCCAGCACACGGATCAGGAGGCGTGCCCAGGAGGGGGAGGCAGAGGTGGGAGAAGGGGTCAAAGGATACCTCGCTCCTCAGCATATTTGCGCTCGATGGCCTCCAGGATATTGGCGTACTGCACCTGATAGGCGACGGGAATATCCATCTCCAGCTTCTGCATCAGCGGACCGGCCAGACGCTCCCCAACGGAAGCCTGCACCGTCAGCTCCAACTGCGCGCGGCGCGACGTAAACCGCCGGATGAGGCGATACTCCTCCACCGTCAGCCGATCCAGGTTCTTGACCAGGGGCATCAGATCCCGGATCTCCGGTCGCAGCCCGCTATCCGGGCGCTCCGCGCCGAAGGGGATGGCGGGCGCCTCCACGATCACCACAGTCCCTGCCGCGAAGTCGCCGATCCGCTTATAGGTCGGGCTGAAAAAGATGCAGAGCAGCCCCGGCAGCCCCCACAACATCACCACCGAGGTGAGCGAGATGGGGATAATGCCGAGATCGATAAACTGCAGGACACTGCGGGCGGCGCTGGCGGGCAGGTTGATGGGATAGCCGCCCTCTCGAATCACGCGCAGGCCGAGGAGGCGCTTGCCGGGCGTGCGCCCCCCCCAGAGCATCTCGAAAAAGACCTTGTAGACGAACACGATCAGGAAGATCCCGATGATCCCGGCCGCCGTGACAAAACTGCCCAAAAACGGAACCATCGTCACACGCCCGATGATCAGCACCGTCGCGAGCACCATCACCATCTGGATCGCCGCATCGATCAGGAAGGCGATGAAGCGTGAGGCGACCCCGGCCAGACGATAGGTGATGGTGATGTTTTCGGGAGTGATGACCGTGATCGTGCGGCTCATGAGCGCGAGCGTCCTTCCGAGGCCGGCTTCGCCTCCCCCTCCTGTATTTTGGCGCTGTCGTGCTTCTGACGTCGCGCGCCCATCGGTTCGCCCCGGTGCTCGACATGAACGGTCGGTTGCGGCAATGGGGTCGGGGTGGAGCTGAGCGTGTTGCGCCAGGCGCGGCCATCCCGCGCCAGCAGGGCGTCGGAGGCGGAGGGCCCCCAGGTCCCCGCCGCATAGTTGGGGAACGGCTGCAGCGGTTTGACGGCCTTCCAGATGTCCAGCAGCGGCTCGATGACCGTCCAGGCCATCTCCACCTGATCGGCCCGGTTGAACAGCGTCGGATCGCCCTCCATCGCGTCCAGCAACAGGGTCTCGTAGGCGGTCGAAGGCTCGACCTTAAAGGCATCGGAGTAGGAGAAGTTCATCTGCACCTGCCGCAAGTGCATCTCCGGGCCGGGCAGCTTTGCGCCGAAGCGCAGCGCGATCCCCTCGTCCGGCTGGATCCGAATCGTCAGCACGTTCGGCTCCATCTGGTCCTCGGGCGAGAGGTTGAAGAAGAGATGCGGCACCCGTTTGAACTGAATGCACACTTCGGTGACTTTGCTGGGCATCCGCTTGCCGGAGCGGATATAGAAGGGCACGTCCGCCCACCGCCAGTTATCCACGTAGAGCTTCAGCGCGGCGAAGGTCTCGGTCTTCGATTCCAGGTTGACGCCCTCCTCCTGCCGGTAGCCGGGCACGCTCTTGTCGTTCATGATGCCGGGGCCATACTGGCCGCGCACGGCCACTTCGCTGAGGCTCTCCGGATTGATCGGGACAATCGCCTTCATCACATCGGCCTTGCGGTCCCGCACGCTGGTGCCTCCGTAGCGCACGGGCGGATCCATGGCGACGGTGGCAAGGAGCTGGAGCAGGTGGTTCTGGAACATATCGCGCAGGCATCCGGCATGCTCATAGTAGCCGCCGCGATGCTCCACCCCCAGCGTCTCCGCCGCCGTGATCTGCACATGATCGATGTAGCGCCGGTTCCAGATGGGCTCGATGATGGAGTTGGCGAAGCGGAAGGCGAGGATATTCTGTACCGTCTCTTTGCCCAGGTAGTGGTCGATGCGGTAGATCTGCTCCTCTTTCAAGGTTTTGTGAATGGATTCGTTGAGGCTCAGCGCCGAGGGCAGGTCGTTGCCGAAGGGCTTCTCGATGATGACACGCGACCAGCCGTCGCCGACGGGCTGTTGGTTGGTGAGGTTGAATTCGCCCAACCGCGCCACGATGTCGGCATAAAAGGAGGGCGGCGTCGCCAGATAGAACAGGCGATTGCCGGGCTTGTCGCCGCGCTGCTCCACCTCCGCCAGGCGCGCCCCCAGTTGCTGATAGCCCTCGGGGGAGGTGAAGTCCGCCGTGATATAGTGGAGGCCCTGCACAAAGCTCTTCCAGACGCGTTCATCGAAGGCGTTGGCCTCATGGCTCTCCTTGACGGCCTGGCACATGGCAGTACGGAAAGCGTGGTCGTCCATGGGGGTGACGGCGAAGCCGAAGACGGCGAAGTCCTTGGGCAGCAGGTTGTCACAGGCGAGGTTATAGAGGGCGGGGATGAGTTTGCGCTGGGTCAGGTCCCCGGAAGCGCCGAAAATAATAAAGGAGATCGCCTCTTCCGGGCGCTGCATCATGGCAGCCGCGGAGGCGGGGTAGTTGACAATCGTGGGCGTTTGCGCCGGCGACAGCGTGTCCATACAAATGATCCTTCCAGGTGGGTTGGTGAGAGTGCGCGCCTATCTCCCTCAAATTCGCCCCGCTTTGCGGATTTCCTGTGTGATTTTCACGCACAGCGGGGTGCAAGGCGCTTTTTTACAAGACGCCCGGATTGACAGGTGTACGATCTCCTGGTATATTTTAGACACTATGAGCAGAATCTAAAGCAATCTGGAGCCGAGAATTCTCACTTGCGCGTATTTTCCCTGTATATAACGAGGAACGAGGGTGCAAAAGCGACTGACGAACCTGCTGATAAAGGCCGGGCCGCCCCTGGTTGCCCTGCTGGCTGTCTGGCGTGAGCCGATGTTGACCGCCTGGGCGCAACGGCATGAGGCGGTCCTGCCGCTGGGCCTCTTCCTGCTGCTCTGGTCGCTGCTCCACTCACGGCTGCGGTATCTGCTGGTGATTACCCTCTGTTGCGGCGTCTCGTTTCTGGCGTTTCGCGATGTGTTTCGCACCGCCGGCCAGCCGCTCCCCCCACAGCTCGACTACGACTTTATCGCCGCCTCGCGTCCGGCAGCCCTCCTGGTGGTCTCCGCCCTGGCGCTGGTCGCCGCCGCCGTCGAGACGATCCGCCCCGGCACGGTCTGGGCCAGACGGTGCTACTTCGGCGCGGCTGCCCTCTACTTCATGGGAACCGGCGTGGTGAATTGGCTTTTCAACCATAGCTGGCAATCCGTTATTCTGGCCCTTACGGGGATCACCGCGATGTTCGGATGCCTGTTCGCGCACCGGATCGTCGCCTCGGAGCAGCAGCCGGATGAGGAGGATGAGGAGGTCAGCGACACCGCGCTGCAGCAGCGCACCCAGGCGGCGCACCAACAGGCGTTAAAATCGAAGGAGTGGCGCGATACCTCCCAGGAGAGCGATCCCCCTCCTATGTCCTCCCCTCCTATGGCCCGCCCATAAGCGACGTGGTGACCGCATAGAAATAGAGATGGCGATCCTTGTCCTTGTTCTCCGCTGTCAGGACGAGGATGCCCTCTTTGCCATCATTTTTCGGATCTCCGACCCGGATATCCAGCACGCGCCCCGGAAGCGGTTCGCTGCGCCAGTTCTCCTCGAAATCCTCCATCTTCGTGGACCAGAAGGACTTGTCGCGGCTGGAGAACTTGGGGGCGTAGATCACCAGGCGGTCGCCGGTCGTGGCATTGGGCACATCCGAAGTGGTCAGGGGAGTGCCCTTCATCAGCCCGACCACCCACTTGGCCCGGTTCGTCCAATAGGTCTGCGCATAGCGCACATCGGGCGAGATCTGGGTTTTCTCCTTGCCCGGATACTCCTGCGTCCCGACCCCGAAGCGGACATAGCCGACGCCATCGGTAGGAGGGCCGGACTTATAGGTCTGAAAATCGTACTCATTCACCTGAAAAGCCACGGCCTGATCCCCGCTTCCGGAGACCAGCAAGTCGGGCAGCTTATCGCGCATCAGCGCCAGCCTCATATCCACAGGGCAGGCAAACAGGCGCGCCAGCGTCTGGCCGGTCCAGGAGTAGATCCCTTCGGTAGTCACCACCTGATTGGAGCGCTCTGGCGGCGGGGTCTTGGCAGGTTTCTGCTTCGTTCCATTGGCCCCCTGCTGCTGCCTTCCGGCTGGAACCTGCGGGTTCTGAAAGAGCGTGGTGGAGGAGGAGGGTACGGGCGAGGGGGTAATCGTCCGAAAGTTGCCCACCAGAAGCGCGTCCGCCACGGTGCCCTGAAACTCCGCAGAGTAGTCCGAGGCAAACCGGGAGCCATCCCAGTGGGTCAACAACAGTTGGCGATGAAAGTCAGTCTGCTCCTTGCCATCCACGAGCATGAGCAGGTTGTTCTTCTTTTTGTCTGTAATCGCTCCGATCTCGATCAGCTTGACCGGATCGGACAGCGCTATATCCCAGGTTCGGTTGAACTGGACGTGGAAAGTACTGCTACTACCACTCCCGTTGCGATTGCGGGAGAACTGCGCCTGCGCGGGGGGGCACCACCCACAGGTGAGGGCGGTCAGCGCGGCGACAGCGACTGCGGAAACATACAAACCGACACGTTGTTGCATGGTCTATCCCCTCTGAAGGCGCAAAACCTCGCCTTCGCATACCGATAGGATACCATAGAAAATATGACAAGGGGGCTGTCACCTGATGGTTTTTGATGAATTGTTTACCGGTCGCGCGAACATCGCCGCACGGCGGAATGCGTTCTGCTCTGCGATTTGAACGCCCGGTGTTCATTGGTCAAAGACCATTCGGTGACAGCAGATTTGAAGCAGCGGGGCCTGGTGGAGAGTACGCTGGTGGTCTGGGGGGAGAGTTCGGGCGCACCCCGATGCAGGAGAATCGGAGCAGCGTCAACCGGGTCAAGGGCCTGCTCATCGGCCCATCGGACGAAGGCCAGGTCATTCAGGCGATGCTCTCCTGAGAAAGAGAGCATCGCCTGGATGGATTTACTTGACCGGTGTCTTCTCGGCAGGGGGATTGCTCGCCGATTGGTCAGGATCTTTCGTCAACACCGGTTTTCCCGGTTTTGTAAGATCTTTCGGCCATTGGATCTCGAGCGGTAACTCTGTATTCCCGACCTTCTCCACTATGAAGTGCGGGAATATATGGACTAGCTGCTGCTGCACGGCGTCGGCCTGGGCCTTTTGCGCCTCGATTAATCTTAATTCAGCATCCTGCAGAACCTTATCTTTCTTATCCTCCGGGAACCTCTGCGCATCCTGCTCCGCTTTCAAGCGTGCGCGGTCGTTGGATTCCCACTGAATTTGCACCTGCGTCTTCTGGAGTTCGGATCTTGCCTCCTCAACCTGCGCTCGTGTTTGTGCGTCAATCTGCGCTCGCGTTTGTGCGTCCAGGTCGTTGTAGATTCGGATAAGATCTCTCACAGTCACATCATCGCCCCGAACCGCCTGCGGCGGGGAGGTTATCACGATGTGCTGGGCTGTCTGCCGGGCATAATGCATCTGGGTGTCTCCGTGGAACGCGGGAACGATCACATTGTATCGACACTCCAGGCTGATCAAATCGGCGTGATCACGCTGGAGAGAGCCTTCTGGTCCATAGGCGAGGCCGGCAACCTTGCTCAGCGCGTCGGGGTTGCCGATGGCCTTGATCACAAACGGTGAGTTCATGGAAACGCCGTTTACCTGGATGGATGGGCCGGCTCTGCGGATGATTGAACGGCTGACAATACGCTGGTCTCCAATGGAGATCGCCTCGGCGCCCTCAGCGAAGAGTTCGTTCACCAGAGCTTGAAGATCCTGATCCTGAAGGCGATAATTGACGATGTAACCGACGCCGCTGCCCTTGGGAGGATTCGGAATGTTGCGAACGGTCAATACGACGCCGGGGCCGTGCAGTTCGGTCAGCCCGGAAAAGTCCGCCGCGTTGTCGGGTACGGCCTCGATGGCGAGATCGGTCGGAGCCGACTCCGCAGCTATCGCGTTGGCGAATGGGGTCGGAGTTGCCGGGGCGGGCATCGCTCTGCTGACCATGGGCCGATTGGCTCTTACGGGAGCCACCTTCAGATAGATAAAGAAACCCAACAGTAAAAAGCTGAGCCCCACCACTCCCAGCAGGGCGTGTGAAGTGATTTTGAATTGCATCGTTCTCTCTCCCAGGATACGTCGAATGCGCCGCAGCAGGCTGCCATCGGTAGCCGCCAGAGCCAGAGGCCGGGCGCGTAACTCCTCCAGACCCGCCAGAGCGCGGGCATAGGTCTTACGGTCGTTCAGTACCACGATCACCAGGTCATCGCAGCAGTGCTCCCGCTCCGTGCGGATCGTTTGCGATACCCACCAGACCGCGGGGTGATAGAATAAGACGGTCTCCACCGCCGACTGCCAGAGGTTCACCAGATAGTCGTAGCGGCGGATGTGAGCCAGTTCGTGCAGGAGGATGGTCTCCAGCATGTCCGGCGAAAGCCCGGCCACGGCACTGGCAGGCAGCAAGATCACACTCCGTAGGCAGCCGATCACGGTAGGAACCTGAATGAGATCCGAGACCAAAAGGCGAGGCAGGCGCTGAATGCCGATGCGGTGCGCCAGGTCCTCCATGGTCGCATACAATGCCCCGGTGATCGGACGGGCGGCACGGTGGGACAGCCGCTGCACCACGACCCATCCGCCCAGCAGGCGAGCCGAGAGCACTGCCACCCCCGCCAGCCATAGGACTGCCAACCAGGGCAGCAGGACGTGCATCCTCCGGGAGAGGGCGGACACAAGGCGGGGATGGGCTGCGAGGGCTCGCCCGATAGCAGATCGGTTCGCCGCAGGGGATAGGCGGAGCCGCGGGGTTGCCGCGCCCCGTCCCGAGCCGAAATCCGAACCCAGCCCCTGTCCCGAGCCGATCAGACGTCGCGCCACGTTGACAAACGGATCGTGTAGCGCCGGGCTGCGCATCCCGCCCCTGGAGGCTGCCCCTCCGTACTCCGGCTTTAACATCTGATAGGTGACCACCGGGCACAGGGACATCGCCAACAGCGCAACACAGGCGAGGCTATAGCGTAATTGGGCGGACTGGCGACGCAGTCCATAGAGCGCCAGGCCCAGCAGCGCCGCAATCACCGTTCCTTGCCATAGGAAGTGCAGCAGCGTCCAGGCGATCCGCTCTATCAGGGGGGCGTGTACCAACGCATCCAGAGTTCTCAACGGTCTTCCTCCTCCAGACGGTCAAGAAGGCGGCGTATCTCCGCCAGTTCGTCCGGTGATGCCTTATGGGCTGCCAGCGCCTGCATCACCAATTTCTGCGCCGCGCCATCGAAGGCGCGATCCACCAGGTCGTCCAGCATCCTCCGCTGTGCCTGCTCTTCGGTAAGGCGGGTGGAATAGAGGTGTGCGCGCCCCTGCTCTTCACGGGTCACCAGCCCCTTCTCCGTCATGATCTGCAGGAACTTGAGGATGGTGGTGTAACCGGTATTCCGGTCCCTCTGCATCGCCTCATACACCTCACGTACCGTGCTGGGTCCCTGCCGCCAGAGAACCCGCAGGATGTCCAGTTCGGCAGGCGTCGGGTTCGGCAATGCTCTCTCTTCCCTCATCCTATCCGCCCTCCTTTCTCGGTTCGGCTCTATCTACGAAGGCTTTCGTATGCATTATATACGAAGCTATTCGTAGTTGTCAAGGGGTGATTTTCAGTTTTCCGATTTTTCTAGCGTAAACATGTTCGCCGAGTGCATCCGGCAGGAGTGAGTTCGCAGATACTTCATGAATCCCTCATGACAGGGTATGCTATAGTCTGTCGAGCAGAGACAGGGTAGTAAGGACGGAAACGCGGTGTCTCCTCGCGCAAAGGAGACAGCCCCTTGCCCCCATTGCCGACAGAAACGCTGACCTTTCTCTTTACCGATATTGTCGGTTCCACCCGTCTGTGGGACACGCAGCATGACGCCATGAAACGCGCCCATGCCCGCCAGGCGGACCTCATTGCGGAGAGCGTCCTGGCCCACAACGGCCATGTCGTGCGCAGCCGGGGTGAAGGCGACAGTACGTTCAGCGTCTTCGCCTCCCCCTTCGACGCCCTCTCCGCCGCCTGCGCCTTCCAGCGCGCCCTCTACGCCGAAGCATGGCCCACCGATCCCCCCCTGCGCGTGCGCGCCGCGCTGGATCTTGGCCCAGCCGAACAGCGGGAAGGCGACTACAACAGCTCCACCGTCAATCGTTGCGCCCGCCTGCGCGGCCTGGCCGCTCCCGGTCAGACCCTGGTCTCGGAGGCGGTAGCCGAGCAGACCAGGGCGCAACTGCCGGACGGAGTGACCCTGCTGGCGCTGGGCACGCACCGCCTCAAAGACCTGCAGCGCCCCGTGCAGATCTTCCAACTGTGTCATGCGGAGTTGCCCGAGGAATTTGCCGCGCTCCGTTCGCTGGACACACTGCCGACCAATCTGCCCCAACAACTGACCCAATTCATCGGGCGTAAAGCCGAGCTGACCCACCTCACTTCGCTCCTGTACGCTCCCGAGGAAGTAGCCTCACCCCGCCTGTTGACCCTGCTCGGAACCGGCGGGGCCGGCAAGACCCGCCTGGCGATACAGGCGGGGGCGGGGTTGTTGGATTCCTATCCGGATGGGGTGTGGTTGGTGGAATTGGCGGCGATCCGTGAGGAGGCGCTGGTGGCGCAGGCAGCGGTAATGGCGCTGGGGCTGTCCGAGGAAGCCGGGTGTACTCTGATACAGACGTTGCAAGCGTACCTGCGGTCGCGGACCCTGCTGCTGATACTGGACAACTGCGAGCATCTCGTGGGAGCTTGCGCCCTCCTGGCGGAGACGCTGCTGCAGACCTGTCCGCACCTGAGACTGCTGGCGACCAGCCGGGAACCGCTCAATATTGCCGGTGAGACCCACTGGCGGATCCCCTCCCTCTCGCTGCCGGGAGAGATGTCTCTCTCCTCCCTCGAAGCGGTCCAGGGCTCGGAGGCCGCCCAGTTGTTTACGGACCGGGCGCAATCGGCTTCCCTCGGATTTCAGGTAACCGGGCAGAATGCCGCTGCGATTGCACAGATCTGTCGGCAGTTGGATGGGATCCCCCTGGCGTTGGAATTGGCAGCGGCGCGTGTGCGCGCCCTCTCGGTGGAGCAGATCGCGGCGCGATTGGACGACCGCTTCCGCCTGTTGACGGGTGGAAGCCGAACCGCCCTGCCGCGCCAGCAGACGCTGCGCGCCCTGATCGATTGGAGCTATGACCTGCTGAGTGAGCCGGAGCGTCGCCTGCTTGCCCGGCTCTCCATCTTTGCGGGGGGATGGACGCTGGAAGCGGCGGAGGCGGTCTGCGCGGAGGAAGAAAAGAAGGAACTTAAGCAGGAAACCAGGAAGCCAGGAAGCCAGGAAAAAACACTACTGCCTACTGCCGGGGTCCTCAGGCACGCCACGGGTCCGAGTGCCTGGGGCTGCCTACTGCCTTCAGATGTCCTGGACCTGCTGACCTCGCTCGTGGATAAGAGCCTGGTTCTGGTCGAGGAGAGAGAGGGCGGACAGCGGTATCGGATGTTAGAGACCGTGCGTCAGTATGGCCTGGAGAAGCTGAAGGCAAGCGGGGAGGAGCCGGCGCTGCGGCTACGACACCTTGCCCGGTGCCTGGAGTTCGCCGGAGAGGCCAATCGGAACCTGGTAGGCGCGGAGCAGGCGCACTGGCTGGAAGTAGTGGCGACAGAACACGACAACCTGCGCCAGGCGCTGACCTTCTGCCGGGAGGCGCCTGGTCAGGCGGAGACAGGGCTGCGCCTGGCGGCGACCATGCATCGCTTCTGGTGGATGCGAGGGCATCTGACGGAGGGGCGGGAGCGCTATGGGGGGCTGTTGTCCCATCCGGAAGCGCAGGAGCGGACCGGAGCGCGTGGAATGGCTCTGAATGGCGCGGGGCTTCTGGCCTATTTTCAGGGCGATTCCGTTTCCGCACGCGCGCGCTTCGAGGAGAGCCTGGGGATCAAACGCGAATTGGGGGATCGGCCGGGCATCGCCAACTCCCTCAACAACCTGGGGCTTGTGGCCCACGATCAGGGGGATTACACGTCTGCTCTCTCGCTCTACGCCGAGAGCCTGGCGATCATGCGGGAGTTGGGGAATAAGACGGGCATCGCTAACACGCTTAACAACATGGGCACTATCGCCCAGGAACAGGGCGACTACGCCTCCGCACGCGCGCGCTTCGAGGAGAGCCTGGCGCTACGCAGAGAGTTGGGGGATCGGTCGAGCATCGCTTACTCCCTCCAAAATCTGGGCAATGTGGCCAAGGCAACGGGGGATTACGCGTCCGCTCTCTCGCGCTACACAGAGAGCATGGCGATCCTGGGGGAGTTGGGGGATAGAGCGGGGTTTGCCGGCTCCCTGAACAATCAGGGCCTCGTGGCCTACGATCGGGGCGACTACGCTACCGCACGCACGCGCTTTGAAGAGAGCCGGGCGATACAGCGCGAAGTGGGCAACAAGCTGGGCGTCGCTCACGCTCTCGGGAACCTGGGGAATGCAATCTATGCTCAGGGGGACTACGCTTCCGCCCGCGCCCTGCATGAGGAGAGCCTGGAGATCCTACGGGAGCAGGGAAACCGGCTGGGCATCGCTTATGCTCTCAACAGCCTGGGGATCGTGGTCCAGGCGCAGGGAGACAATGCGCTGGCCCGCTCACACTATCAGGAGAGCCTGGCGATACGCAGGGAGTTGGGCAACAAGCAGGGCATTGCCGAGTCGCTGGAGGCATTTGCCCATCTTACCGGCGCCGTAGGCCCTCTGGAGCGAGCAGCCGCCCTGTGGGGAGCCGCAGAGCGCTTACGCGAGGAGCTCGGTTCGCCCCTGCCTCCCGGCGAGCGGGAGAGATATGATCGCAGGGTGGCGGAAGTGCGTCAAGACCTGGGAGAAGAGGCATTCGCGGCGGCCTGGTCGGAGGGCAGAGCGATGCCTCCGGAGCAGGCCATTGTCCTGGCGCTACAGGGAGCCGGTGCGATCCCTGACGGAAGTTCTCCCCATCCCAAATCCGCGAGGGAATAGCGGATTTGGACTGCGCGGAGCGCGACCTTTTGGGATGCGCGAAGCGCGACATTATCCGCGACCTTATCAGGGAACTGAGGCGATTATCCGCCAGAGATGGCGGGAGCGAAGTAGATCTCGGCATCGGCGGGGACGCGTGTGGAGAGGTGGAAGGGCGTCTGGACGCCCCCCACAAAGACCGCCATCCCAGGGCGGATCCGGTCGCCCTCGGTCAGGCGGCTCTTCAGCCCCGGAAAGCGCTCCTCCAGCGCCTCCACCACCTCGGCCAACGTCGCGCCGGGAACCACCACGTCCGTCTCGCCGCCCGTCAGGCTGCGCAGCGGGGCGGGGATGTGGACGACGGCCATCAGGCCGCGCCCTCTTTCGCCAGGATCGCCGCGCAGACCTTGGCCGGCGACATCGGCAGCGTCTGCAGCCGCACGCCGACCGCATCGTAGATTGCGTTGGCGATAGCGGCAGGCGGCGGGACGATGGGAACCTCCCCGGCCCCCCGCACGCCGTAGGGGTGGTCGGGGCTGGGGACCTCCACGATGATCGTCTCGATGGGCGGCACATCCAGCGTGGTGGGCATCCGGTAGTCGAGCAGGGTGGCGTTGCGCAGCTTGCCCGCGCTGTCGTAGAAGTACTCCTCGTTGAGCGCCCAGCCGATCCCCTGCGCCACCCCGCCCTGCATCTGCCCCTCCACATACGCGGGGTGGATGGCCTTGCCCGCATCCTGCACGGCGGTGTAGCGAACCACATCCACCTTGCCGGTCTCCGAGTCCACCTCAACGTCCGCGATGTGGGTGGCGAATGCCCCACTGCTGTTGTGCGGTGAGGTGGTGACGGAGGAGACCACTTGGATGCCCTTCTCGTCGAGCAGCTTGGCGACCTCCATGATGGTGGCGCTCTTGCCGTTCGAGGCGTAGCATGCGCCCTCGACGGTGATGGTGTCCGGCTCTACCTCCCAGATGGGGGCGAGCTTCTCCACGATGTCGCGCTGCATCTTCTGCGCCAGGGCGTGGGCGGCGTACCCCGTGCCGAACGTGGTGCGGCTACCGCCGGTCACATCATTGTAGCCCACGGTGTCGGTGTCCACTACCTGGGGGATGACCTGGGCGTAGTCCACGCCGAACGCCTCCGCGAACTGCATGGCGATGGAAGCGCGCGTGCCGCCGATGTCGGTCGAGCCCTCCAGCAGAAAGACCGAGCCGTCCCCGTTGAGCCGTCCGGTGCAGGAGGAGGTCCCGCCCCAGTTCATCCAGTAGCCGCTGGCGACGCCGCGCCCCCGCCGTTTGCCGTTCGGGGCCTCGTGCTCCAGCGGAGCCTTCCAATGGTCGGAACCCTGCGCCGCCTCGACGCATTCGATAGCGCCGATCCGGGTATAGGGCGGGCCGAAGGGCCGCCAGTCGCCCTCCTTAGCGCCGTTCTTCAGGCGGAACTCCAGCGGATCCAGGCCCATCTGTTCGCAGATCTCGTCTACGACGGTCTCGGTGGCGAACTCGGCGACGGTCGCGCCCGGCGCGCGGTAGGCTGCGGACTTGGGCTTGTTGACCAGCACATCGTAGCCGTCGATCCGCACGTTCTTGAGCCGATAGGGGGCAAAGACGGTCATGCAGCCCGCCCCGACGGGCGAGCCGGGATACGCGCCCGCATCGTAGGCGAGCAGGGCCTGCGCCGCCGTGATGTTGCCCTCCGCATCCACGCCCATCTTCACCTTGATGTAGGTCCCCGGCGTCGGCCCCGTGCCCATCAGCACCTCGGCCCGGTCCATCAGGATCTTGATAGGACGTCCGGTCTTACGCGACAGGATGGCGGCGACCGGCTCCAGGTAGACTGAGATCTTGCCGCCGAACCCGCCGCCGATCTCAGTCGGGACCACTTTGATATGGGAAGCGGGGTGCTGGAGGATCTGGGCGCACTGCTGGCGGACCGCAAACGCCCCCTGGGTCGGGCACCAGAGGGTGAGGAACCCATCCGAGCGCCACTCCGCCACGGCGGCGTGCGGCTCGATATAGCCCTGATGCACGGTCTGGGTCACAAATTCGCGCTCGACGACGACCTTCGCCTCCGCAAAGCCCTTCTCGATGTCGCCCTCCTCGGCGATAGTATGGGAGGCGATGTTGCTGGGCTTCTCGGACTTCTCGCCGGCGGTATCCGTAAACTGGTCCTCATGCAGCAGGGTTGCTTCCGGCTCCATGGCTTTGCGCACATCGATGACCGGAGGCAGCGCCTCATAGTCCACGACGATGCGCTTCAGCGCCTCCAGGGCGATATGGGGGCTGGTCGCCGCGACGGCGGCGACGGCGTGCCCCTCATAGAGCGCCTTATCGTGGGCCAGGATGTTGTGGCTGGCATGGCGCATATTCACATCGCCGCCCTCGCCCACCATCAGGATCGCATCCACATCCGGCAGATCCTTTGCAGTCACAACGGCCAGGACGCCGGTCAGCGCCTCCGCCTGGCGGGTGTCTATGCTACGGATGCGGGCATGGGCATGGGGGCTGCGCAGCACGCGGGCGTGCGCCATGCGGGGAAGGACTATATCCGCGCCGTAGAGGGCGCGCCCGGTCACCTTATCCACGCCGTCGGGGCGCACGGGGCGCGTCCCGATGACCCGATACTTCGTTTCGGTAGCCATCTCAGTTCCCTCCCATCGCGGCGGCGGCGTTCTGGACCGCCCGCACGATCTTGTCATATCCGGTGCAGCGGCAGAGGTTCCCGGCAAGCCACCACCGGATCTCGTCCTCGGTGGGGTTCGGGGTCTTCTCCAACAGCGCTTTCGTCGCCACGATAAAGCCGGGGGTGCAGAAGCCGCACTGCAGGGCCGCCTCCTCCAGGAAGCAGCGCTGGATGGGCGACAGGCCCTCCGGCGTGCCGCAGCCCTCCACGGTGGTGATGCTTGCGCCCTCCGCCTCGACTGCCAGCACGCAGCAGGAGTTGACCAGGCGGCCCTCCATAAGAACGGCGCACGCGCCGCAGTTGCCGTTGCCGCAGCCCTCTTTCGAGCCGGTCAGGCCCAGCCGGTCGCGCAGGGCCTCCAGCAGGGTCTCCCGTGGCTCCGAGAGCCAGTCGGTCGGCTCCGTATTGATGGTCGCATGGATGGCGACCTTTCCTGTCTTTAACTCCGTTGGCATTCTTTCACTCCGTTGGCCTGGTTTCTTTTTCGCTTGCCGTGATTAGCTGGTGGTGATGCGCTCCAGGGCGCCCTGCAGGGCGCGCCGGGTAAGGACGCCCGCCAGGTGCTTGCGGTGTTCCGCGGTGCTGCGCATATCGGAGATGGGGCGCGCGGCGGCCTGCGCCAGGGCCGCCGCTCCGGCGAACGCTTCGGCGTCCGGCGCTTTGCCAACCAGAAACGCGCCCGCTTCCGGCACAAAGAGGGGCGTCGGCGCGACCGCGCCCAGCGCGATTCGGGCTGCCGTGATGGTGTTCTCGGTCTCGGCCAGGGTAAGGCAGACCCCAACCCCGACGATGGCGATGTCCATCTCATTGCGGGGAATAAAGCGCAGATAGCGCGCGCTGGTCCGAGGAGCAGGGGTCGGCAGATGGAGCGAGATCAATAGCTCCCCAGGATGGAGGACATTGCGTCCGGGCGCGGTACAGAAGTCCTCCACCGGAACCTTCCGCTCGCCCTCCGGCCCGGCGATTCGCGCCGTCGCCCCGTAGGCGATGAGCATAGGAGTACTGTCGGCGGCGGGGCCGGAGTTGCAGAGATTGCCGCCGAGAGAGGCCCGCCCCTGGATCGCGATGCCGCCGATGATCGAGGCCGAATCCACCAGTCCGGGATAGTGCTGCTGAATGATGGGGTCTTCATAGATACGATAGCAGGGTACGGCGGCCCCTATGGTGAGGCCGCGCTCCGGATCGAAGCTGAGGTGCATCAGTTCTGGGATCTTTTTGCCGTCTACCACCACGGCCACATCCCGAACCGCGTCGCTGATCTGGGGGAGCAGGTCGGTCCCGCCCGCCAGGATGCGGGCATGCGGCCCACCCTCCTGAAGCAGCGTGATGGCCTCCTCCAATGAGCGAGGGGCAGCGTATTGTAAGGCGCGCATTCCTACCTCCACCGGGAAAAATCGAGATACGGTCGTTGCTCCCATAAACCGGGCCGCGACAGAGCCTTAATTCGTCACCGGACGGCGCGTGTCCTGCATCCTTTTCCGTCGGGGTATAATCAGAATTATAGAGGAGGGTAGTGTGTAATGGAAATAGAAGTCTATCGCAATATTATCAAGAAGGTGATCCAGGAGTATGCGGCATTTCTTCCTGGATACGATGGCGTGGAAGGGCAAATCATATTCGATGACGAGCGCGGACACTATATGCTCGTATACAACGGCTGGGATGGTAAGCGCCGTGTACATGGCTCCGCGATCCATATTGATCTAAGCGGTGATAAGGTCTGGGTGCAACACGATGGCACGAAGGATGGAATCGTTGACGAACTGTTGGCGGCAGGCATTCCGAAAGAACACATCATCCTGGGATTCCACCACCCCATCCAGCGCAAATCTACCGAGTTCGCAACCACATAAATGCGGAATGGACTTCGGAAAAGACAGACTTATGACGCTGCACCCATAACATCATTCCGGTGCAGCCAGGGGTTGGTCGAATGTCCGTATAAGCGGAATGAAGGATTGCCTTTGAATAATCCACTTTTGATTCCATACCTCTTCAGGAAACAGCTTAGCACTGTGTAACTTGACAAGCATTTCCCAATCTTCGATACGCGTAAAGGGCTTTGTGATTTTTGAACGCATCTCCTCATACCGGCATGTTGCACCGGACGGTTCCTTACGCGAGGATGGCCAGAAGCTGCTCGCTTCCAAATGAGGGGGCAAAGGGCTGAAGGAGTGATCTCCGCTTGTATGGCAGAGGGGACTGGCTTTCATGCTGGTCCATGGAACCGCCCGCTACGGAACACAACGGAAGTTGGTCTTGCCGGCTTAATGTTCGCCTGCCAGTGCCAACCACACTCTGGAATCCACAACGCCGCCTAAGGAGCGGTTCGCGGGAATACCTCGGGAGTGGTCCGGTCCGACCAAACAAGTTCCAAACGCTTGCCGGTCAAGTGAACACGTAAAACGCTGATTCCCTCTATTGCGAACAGCCCCTCGGAATTGAGTGGAGTAAGCTGGCTCGGGGTTTTGGGCCAACCCGGTTCGGTCGGACGATAAATTGACAGCCCCTTACTATCTTCCCTTATCTCGATGTCTTGGTAGTGGCCGACGAAGGGTTTCAACTTATCGGCGTTAAGCGTAACCGGGTGAAGTCGTGCTTCAATAACCACGAGCGCCCATGCGTATTCCGCTTTTATTTCCGGGGAGATCCCGGTGGCTTTGTTTAGCCTCTTCAGCGCAAGCGACTCCGCCACGTCAAGTGCTTCCGCAGGCGATGTGGGCACGGTTGGACTCACTCCCTCACCCTCCCAGTTCGAATGACTGATCGCGTGAATTGGATGCCCTGTGGAAACAGTAAGCATAAACTCCGGTGCGATCGGATAGTCGGAACAAGTGTTCGCAGCGCCGACGGTTTTTGATCCGACGAGTTCGCCAAGTTTGAATTGCCTTATGTCGTAGGCGAACGCCTCCGCAGCAGAGCCAACTCCACCGTTTATCAGGACGAAGAGAGGCTTTCCGATTAACCTCCCAGCGGGCAAGTAATCCAAAGCATGAATCTGATCGTTCTTTCCAAACTCGTCCACGAAGGTGTACTCAAGGGTTCCGGGTTCTAAAAAGTGACTTATCAGATACTGCACCGCCGAATGAGTACCGCCGCCGTTGCCTCGAATGTCGATGATGATCGCATCTCCATCACGTAAGAACCGCATCGCATCATCGTAAACAGCACCCGTTTCGTCTTGGAGCCAGTCAAAGCTGGCAATCTTAAGGTAGCGGACGTTCCCAGGCAGGATCCTTGTTTCCGTTAGCCCATGGTGATTGCGTATCGTCCGACGACGCTCAAGGTCGTTCGTCCCCTCCTTGCCTTTTGAAGGCTCTAAAGCCGCGCGATACGCGGTTTGATCGACCGAGAGGCAAAGGTGGTGATCATGAGCAGCCGCTCGTATGTCCTCGGTAAGGCGGGTCGCAAAGACGTAAGGATCATCCACATCGTAGCGCCCAGCTTTTTCAGAGCGTGTGAGCGTCCCGATGATCTTGGGGCGCATCTCCGGGAAGACATACTTCTCCAGCAATTTGGCCTTGACGGCATTGAGAGCGGCGCGGCGCTGCTCTGAGGTCAGTCGGAGAGAACTTTGCGGCGTGTGGCAGGTCAAGCTAGTCAGGATCAGTAATGCGAGAGCTAAGCTCGGGTTCATAAGATCACCTTTAATTCGGAATTCGCTCGTTCGATCCGTTCGATGAATGATGTTCTCTCGAGGGCTTCGATGGCCTCCCGAAGAAGGTCCGTCAGCGGCACCGATAGCTCACGATCCAACGAATTGGCAGCCGACATAGTAACCGCCCAGTGTCGCTGCAGAACGGGGATGGCCTCCTCGGCCTGACGGGTCAATGTAACGATGTGTTGTCTTGCGTCTGCCCCTTTTCCAAGCTGGACCCATCCCCTCTTTGCCATTTCGGCGACGGTCTGGCTCGCAGCCGAATGGGTGATGCCCGCCTGGAATGCGATGGCCTGAATTGAGGATGGCCCAAGATCAAGCAACGCTCGAAAGACGGGAGTGTAGCGGGGCCGGTAGTCCAATCCCGATCTGGCGTATGCCTGTTCGACGGCCAAGTCGAGATTTTCCGCGAGATGTCGGAGGAGCGTGCCCAATGTTTGTTGAGCAGACGTGTTCTTGGTGGTCATGACTAAATTATAACAGCACTGTTATAATTTAGTCAAGCCTCTAAGGCAATCCCTGCCCTCCTGCTGCGCCTCGCATTTTGTCACGGCGGAGCGTCTGGGAGGTATAATGCTCTTGTGCGTATCGCGACCGCGTGCCAGCGCAAAAAGTCTGGCAACTCGTCGTGGAGTTCTCTGTGCAGGAGCGCGATAAGCACGCGAGAGATAACGTTCGAAAACGAAGGATGGACGAAGGAGAATAATGATGAAGATGAGGGTCTTACTGGCGGCGTTTGTGCTGCTGATGTCGGCGGTCGGCGCCATGGCCCAGAACAAGCCGGATTCCAAGCCCGCCCCGCCGAAGACCGATCCGAAGGCGGCGGCGAAGGTGAAAGAGAAATTGATGCACCCCGAGCAGTTGAAGGACAAAGCCCCGGAGACGTTCAAGGCGAAATTCGAGACCACGAAGGGCGATTTCATTGTCGATGTCACCCGATCCTGGTCGCCCAATGGTGCGGACCGCTTCTACAACCTGGTGAAGTACGGTTTCTTCGATGGCGTGAAGTTCTTCCGCGTGGTGCCTGGATTTGTGGTTCAGTTTGGCATCCATGGCGATCCGGACCTTGCCACAAAGTGGCTGCAGTCCAATATCCCGGATGACAAGGTGGTGCAGTCCAATAAGCGCGGTTTCCTCACCTACGCCAAGTCCGGTGCGCCGAACAGCCGCTCGACCCAGCTCTTTATCAACCTGGCGGACAACGACCGTCTGGACTCCATGGGGTTCTCGGCCTTTGGAAAGGTGAGCAAGGGGATGGATGTGGTGGACAAGCTCTACGGCGGGTATGGGGAGCAACTCACTCAGCTTCAGGGTGAGATCGCTCAGGAAGGCAACAAATTCCTGGAGGAGAACTTCCCGAAGCTCGACGCCATCAAGAAAGCTACTATTGTAAAGTAGCGCGCAATAGGCAAAGGAGCCTTCCACATGCAGCGCGTCCGTTTCCACGACGCCTTCGGGAAGGCTCCCATAATGCACTCGGTTGTTCCGTGTGGATAGGACATCGAGGGACATGGCGACCGAGGTATCCGAAGCAACTCCATCCGAACCGATAAGCATAGCTCGATGCCAGAATTGTGGCGCCAGCGCGACATCCAACTTCTGCCCAAATTGTGGTCAGAGCACCAAAATCGCCATCCCCACCCTATTTGGATTCCTCCAAGAGGCCTTTGGAGCGATCTTCTCCTACGATCATAAGCTCTGGCGCACGCTCTGGGTTCTGGTCGCGCACCCAGGGCAACTCACCGTGGATTATGCCGAGGGGAAGCGCATCCGCTATCTCACGCCGTTCCAGCTCTTCTTCTGGCTGCAGGCTATCACCTTCCTCTCGTATCATCTCTTCTTTAACGCGGAAGCCGGCGCTTCCGATAGGATGTCGAGAGCGCTGCTCATTATCGGGGCGTTCATCGCCGTAATGTTTGCCCTGATCCATGTGCGGCGACGCATGCGGTTCCTGCTGCACCTGGTGGCGTCCATCCACATCTGGACGTTCTTGATGTTGCTCCTGCTGGTGGAGTATGCGGTGACGCCGACCGTTGCCACCCTGCTCCACCGGCTCCACGTAATACAGGGGCCGCTCTATACCGGCCCCTTTGTCACATACAGCGCCGAAGTCATCATGGCGGTTTATACGACCCTGGTGATCCGCAAAGTGTATGCGAACCCCCTCTGGAAAGCGGCGCTCAAGACCCTGCTGCTCCTGGCGGGATACCTCCTGTTTGTAAAATACGTTCCCCTTTAGAGGCCGCTATAAGGGCAGGCACAAAGGCCTGCCCGCTGATAGGGAGACAGGCGCGGATTACAAAATCTTGCAGACCTCGTCGAAATCGAGGCGCGGGTTCCGGGGGAAGAGTTGTTCGTGGTCCCCATAGCCCAGATTACAGAGGAAATTGACCTTCCACTTGCCGTCCGGGAAGAACTCCGCAT